>NZ_JBGCBY010000034.1:0-91494 GCF_041262165.1 Streptacidiphilus sp. MAP12-16 | reverse complement strand
CACCACCTGGGACTTACTGTGCGCCGATCCATCCAGAACCTCACCTCCCAGCTATGCCTTTGGACCCGCCACAGCCTGCTGACCCGCACAGCACCAAACACCTACAAGATCACCCCGCCCGACACCTTGACACCACCCCACGGCCCTTAACTTCGCGGCATTGCGTCATCGCGGCCCACACCCAGCTCCGCCTCGCCCGCCCCCTCGCTGAGGACCTCCGCCGGCCCTGGGAGAAACCTGCGGCCCCGGGCCGGCTCACGCCGGCCCGCGTCCGCCGCGGGTTCAGGAACATCCGCCCGATCAGCGCACTTCCCGCCAGAGCGCCGAAACCCGGCAAACCCGGCCCGGGACGACCACCCGGCTCCAAAAACCGCACACCCGCACCCCGCCACGACGTCGGAAAGACCGTCAAACGCGACCTCACCATGACCGACCACCAAGATCGCCGAGGTTAAAGAACAAGCTGAGGGGGCGCCGCGAAGGAGACCTTGTCGCAGAACGGCACCGGGCCTGGGTCGGACGTTCGTCGATCTGATCTCGGTCCACCGTCGGGATCGCCGACGCAGTTACCGCTAGATTCGCCTGGCCTCACCACAGAGTGAGGGGTAGCCCGTTCTGCTCGGCTGCATGGATGCGCTCATCGATGAGTTCGCGGGTCTCGCCCAAGGCGAGCCCGGTGCGGACGGCGGCGGCGATGGCGCGGGTGCGCCCGGCAGCGCCGCGCAGGTCCGCGAGGGGGCCGCCGGGGTTGCGGTGCCGCTGAGCCCACTCAGCGCGGTTCTGCGCCGAGGTGCCCAGCCGAAGGTGCGCGGGATTGGTACAGCCGTGCGAGTCGCATGAATGGCACAGGACCGGGTCCTCGGTCCCGGACCACCCCAGGCGCGGTATCACTCCATTGGCGAGCTGGAAGGCGAAGAGGTGGGCGGGGACCGTTCCGCGTCGCGATGCTCCGGGGAGGCTGGCGGCGCGGAAGCTCCCATGACCTGTGTCGCTGACCGCGGCGAGCCACGGCCAGCACGGCTGGTGCTCGCGCTGGTAGCGCTTGGCCTCGAATCGCTCCACGATCTGCGGGTCTCCAAGCCATGCACGCCAGAGCTGGGCGGGCTGCCGGATTGGAACGGGCTGCCCCAGCAAGGAGAGCTGGATGCTGGCGTGCGCCGGCGGAGGTATCGGGGGACCGTCGACTCCGTCGAAAGCCAGCTGTTGCTCAGTCACGATGCCGCCCTCCCGCCCAGGGCGTACAGCTCCGTGGTGAGACAGGTAGGGCTAACAGCACAACGCTTCACAGAACTTCCTTGGGATAGGGCGCGCGGGCGCGGGTTGGCGTTCGGGCTAGTGGCGGCCGGGTGCACCGCAGTTGGCGACCCGGCCACCACATCGGTGTGTACGGCTGGTCAAGCGTCGTGTTCGAGGGCGTGCACCGCAGCGCGGAGTCGCTCGACGGCGTTGTCCGCCAGCTCGTTGAACTCCGCCGCCTCGCCCTCGGTGGTGGGGCCGATGGCCTCGGAGCCCAGGCACCGTTCGATGGCGCCGATGTGGTCGAGGATCTCCCGGAACAGGGCCACTGCCCGTGGCTGCGAAGCGGCTGGCGGTGCCATCTCCACCGGCGCGTGAGCGGCGTTGACGGTCGTCGGCGTGACGGCAGCCGTCACCGTGACCTGCTTGTGATCTCCTGCCAAATTTTGCAGGTCGGCATGGGATGCACCGACGGCCTGCTGCAGAAGCCCCAGGCCAGGATCCGGTGTCGTCGGCCTGGTGCTGCTGGCCAGGATCTCGGGAGCCCCATTTCGTGGTGCGGCTGACGAGATCGGCTGGGCTCGCTGTGGCGGGGGAGGCGACGGAGGTGACAGGGGAAGTGCCTGCGCCGTGATGAGTTGATGGGCGGTCTCTTTGAAGTGAACCGCCTCGGCCTGGCGTCCGGCGCTCTTGAGCACGGCCTTGACGACCTGGCTCGTCATCGCCGCGGTCAGGCGCACCTGTTCGGCCTGGGCGCGGGCCAGGAGCTGCTGGTACATCTCAGCGGCGGCGTCCAGGCCGAAGCGGTCGCCCACGGGCAGCAGAGCCCGGACGTGGGAGGCCGTGGCGGGCCTGCCGAGGACCTGATTGAGCTGCTCTGCCAGAGCCCATTCCTCGATCATGAGATAGGCGGCGCGCTCGCTGATGTCCCAGCGCTCGGTGACGTAGTCCTCGAAACGGGTGTGGGTGTGGCGGTAGAGCTTGGCGTCGCGGATGGCCTGCAGAGCTTTGCCCGCGAGCCAGGTGGCAGTGGTCAGGTTCGCCACGGCCTGCTCGCACAGTCCCAGTTCGTGCTGCTCGACCTCGCTGAGCGGTCCGCTCGCCCCGGTGACGGCGGGCGCCGGGACCATCTCGGAGGTGATCACCAGGTCGGCAGGCCGACCGGATGGCACCCGTGCGCTGGAGACCGCGACATCTGTCCGCCTGGCATTGCGGTTGCGCAGGGCGGCGCTGCGGTCGGGGGTGGGGCTCATCGCTGGTCTCCGATCTGGGGCAGGAGGCCGCGGTCGGTCATCTCGGTGACCAGTTCGTCGTAGGCGGAGCCCTTCGCGGCGACCGGGTGGAGCATCGACTGGGCATAGCGCTGGCGGCCGGGAATGGTGGTGGTGAAGACGTTCCACCTGTTGTCGGTCAGGTAGTCGCGGTAGTCGTTGGTGGCCTTGGCTCCGGCGACGGTACGGTTGAGCAGGACCCAGGTCGGTGGCGGGGTTCCGTCGGGCCGCAGGACGGCGATCTCCTCGATCAGGTCGCGCATCGGCAGGCGGTCGATGCGGTCTATGTCGGCTGTGGTGGGGGCGGTGTTGAGGATCGCCACGTCGGTCACGCGCAGCACCGACTGCACGATGGAGCGGTGGTCTTCGGCGTGGCCGCAGTCCACGATGCCGATCTGGCCGGGGGCCATGGTGGGGGGCACGTTCTTGTAGAACATGGGGGAGGCCTGCTGCTGGACGGGGAAGGGGAAGCCGCCGGCGCAGGCGTCCCACTCGGTGAGTTGTCGGCTGTAGTCCGCTTCGAAGGCGGTGACCGCATAGCCGCGCTCGTGCAGGGCGTGGGCGTGCCATCCGACCGAAGTGGTTTTGCCGCCCGTCCGGGGGCTGATGTGAGCGATGATCATGATCGTGATCCCTTGGATTGGTAGAACAGTTGCGGGGGAGGGCGTTGAACTGCTTCGGGGGGATGTCAGGGTGGCGCGGTGGCCTGGCTGCGGGTCGACCGGCCGCGAGGGCGCATCGCGGTCCCGGCACGGCGCAGGAGCCGGTAGAGGGTGCTGGTCGAGCAGTGGTGTTCGGCGGCGAGCGCGGGCACGTCTGCTCCGGCTTCGTAGCGGGAGCGCAGCTGGTCAATCCGCTCCTGCTGCAGGGCTTCGCGGCTGTTTCGCTGCAGCGCGCGGGTCTGGGCGCTGGAGCGCATCAGGGTCCCGGCTTCGCGCAGCAATCGCCGCACGGTGCGCACCGAGAGGCCCTGCCGGTCGGCCAGGACCATGACACTGGCCCCTGCCTGGTAGCCGGCACGCAATTGCTGTGCCTGCGCGGCGCGATCGGTGCCGTGGCGCAGGACACGGGTCTGCTCCTGGGTGCGCATGGGGGTGTCGACCATGCGGAGCCGACTTAGGACCGTGGCCGGGGCCAGTCCCTCTGCGGTGGCGAGTTCGCGCACGGTGGCGCCGTGGCGGTAGCGGGCGCTGAGGTCCAGGGCCTGCCGCTGGCGGGCGGCAGTCCACCGTGCACCCCGTGCGGCAGCCGACGTGGGTGTGGGTGTGGTGGTCATGCTGCTGACTCCCATTCGTGCAGGGCTTGGGTGTGGGCGGCGGCGAGCTCGGCGTAGGTGAGCTGGTCGCTGGGGCTGAGGAGGATCAGGTGTCCGTCGGTGGCGACCTGCCAGCCGGGCACGGGGAAGCCGGTGACCGGATCAAGGACGGCTCCGCCGGGGGCCTGCCAGTGCGCGGGAACCTCGTCGGCGCGCAGGGCGGGCACCAGCACGGTCCGCCCCTGCTGCACCTGGGTCTGGGCAGGACGGCGGCGCTCCGCCCACGCCTGCAGGGCGTCGCGGTAGGCCGCTCGCTCGGTGGCGTGCAGCGCCTCGCGGGCAGCCGCGATCCCGGCCGTGCCGTAGGCCAGGGCCAAAGCGCCCCAACCCGGTTGGTGGCCCGGTTCTTCGGGTGGTCCGGTAACAGCCTCCGGAAGGCTGTTACCGATGCCCTCCAGAGCGTGGGGTGTCAGGGCCCATCCGTCGCCGTCCGGTTGGACGAGCCCATGGCTGCGCAGGCGGTTCAGGGTGCGGTAGGCGGTGGCCCGGGACAGCGAGGCGGAGGTCACCAACTGGCTTGGGGTCTGGGCGGGGTGGGCGTGCAGGGCGCCGATGACCATCAGGGCGGAGCTGCCCAGGGCCCCGTGGGCGAAGGCGTCGTGCCCCATCAACAGGCCGATGACCCGGGAATCGACGTCAGCGTGGCTTTCCGTCTCAGGGGTGGACCACTCCCCAAGGTCCCCGTCGGGGGGGCACTGAATGGTCTGATCATGAGACAGGGCAGGGTCGGGGATGCCGTCGGAGAGGTACCAGGTCGAGCCCTCGGTGCCGTGGCCGACCCGCAACCGGCGCAGCCAGCCGCCGGGCTTCAGGACGTACCGGTAGGCCTGGCGCAGGGTCTGCCGGGAGACCCCCGCTGCCTCTGCTGCCTGTCGCTCGCTGGCGGCGTGCATCCGGCCGCCGGCGGCCTGCGCGAACGTCAGGTGCGCCTGCAGAACCCGCAACGCGGTCCGGCCACGCTCACCGCGCCACGGCGTGGTCTCGATCCGCTCCCGCAGCCAAGCCAGGCTCTCGAAGGCCCCGGGGCGCGAGTCGACCGCCGCGGTGGTGTCCACCAGGTTCAGGGCGCTGGCCCAGACCCGTTCGATGTAGCCCTGGGCGCGGGCCATCCCCGACCGCATCGCGATCGTCTGGGCATGGCGTCCGCCTTCGTGGTCCGGATGCAGCAGCATCCGGGCAAGGGCCTCCACGGTGCCGCCGGCGCGGGCGACGTGGCAGGCGATGGCCGCCGTGACCCGGTGGCCGTGCTCGGCCGCGCCCTGGCGCTGCTCGCGGGTGCTGAGGGTGCCGGTGGAGCTGAGGCGGGTGTAACTGCCGCTGGCGTAGCGGCCGGTGAGGTCGCCCAGCAGGATCAGGTCGGCGGCGGCGCGGGGAATCTGCTGCAGGCCGAGGGCCGGGAGGTGACTGCCTCTGACTGCCTCTGAGTGGTTTGTCCTGGGCGCAGAATCGTGCCCGGGGGAGTGCAGGGAGGGGTTGGAATGTGGCATTCTGGGGCTGTCTCGCAAAGACGAGGACACCACCACTGAGGCCGTCAAAACCGCGGGTGGTGTCCGGAGCCGACCTCCAATCGGTGCCAGCGAAGCCTCCAGGACTCCACTCCTGGGGGCTTTCGTATGTCCGGCTACGGTGGAGGCAGGTCTGCGCTCACAGCATTGACCCGGGGCCAAACGGGGGCCGGCAACCGGGGCCAATCGGGGGCCAAACAGAGTGACTGCCTCTGACTGCCTCTGATTGCCTCTGACTGCCTTCCCCGCAGGTCACAACCGGCGGGCTACCCAATAGGTGCAGGTCAGAGAGGTGGGGCGGAAATACCCGGCGTACAGGCCGACTCGTCCGCCGCCTGTATTTCCGCAGGTCACAGCCTTAATGTGTATAAAAAATGACTCTATGCAATGGCTCAGTTACGGCCCCGAAGCGGTACCGCCTTGTTGTCGCCGTTGTAGGGGCGGGGAGGAAACCGAGGTGCGGTTCGGTCGGCTGGCGAATATGGGCTGGTCAGAGGGATAGTTTGCGGAACCTCGAGTGCGTGGGGGCGACGTGGATGACTTGGGGCGGACGGCTCACACGGTCAGCACGAGTTTTGTCTTCCTTCGTCCGCCGTTCCACGTGGGTGTAGTCAGCTCCCGTCGGGTTCGCTGTCAGCGTTTCGTCCGTCCGGTGGTGAGGTGCGATGCCGCTGCGGACAGTGGTGGCCACTGGCGGAGTCCTAAGAAGCCGTTGTCGTACCGAACTTGATCGGCATGTTCTCGCAGCTCAGGCATGATGCCGGGGCTGGCGAGGCAGGCTGTGGCCGTCGGGTTGGCTCGTCGGTGGAGGTGCGGGGATGGCGTCGGTCGTGGGTCTGCTGGAGGAGCGAGAGTTGGCCGCGCGGGGGCGCGTGGAGGTCCTGCGGGAGGAGGCGGACCGGATGCTGGCCGAACTCGCAGGCGGAGACGGAGTGGCAGGAGTGGCTGATCGCGCGGCAGCGCGTAGGTGAGGTCCTGTCGGTGCCGCGAATCCGCGGGGCCTACGCGGCCGACCCGGCGTCGGCGGAGGAGCCCTCCGGGCCCGAGAGGGAAGCCGGGCCGCTTGCGCACGCGCCCGCAGCGGAGTCTGTCTCTGGGGCTGCGCGGTCGGGCTCGACCGTCCCGATGTGGCGGCCCGCGCTGACGGCGGACGTGCTCGCCGTGGACTACCGGCGCATTCTTTTCGCGCTGGCGGAACACCATTCGGATTGGGGCAGGGTGATGACGTGCCAGGAAATCACTGTCGTGCTCGGGCTGGAGCTGTGCCCGGCCGGCGTGGAGGGCGTGCAGTCGAAGATGAAGCGGCTCGCGGCTCGCGGACCGCGGCTGGGCGACGGAGCCGGCCCCGGGCCGGTTCACGCTCGCCGACGGGCCAGCCTGCGGCTCATGAGCATCGTCATCGACCACAGCAGCATCCGCTCGTGGACGGCGGGCAGCGTTTCGTAGTCGCGGACCAACCGGCGCGAGCGGAACAGCCAGGCGAAGGTGCGCTCCACGCACCAGCGCCTCGGGAAAGTCGCCCGGCATCGCCCGCCACGTGATGCCGCCCGCGACCAGGTAGCGCACGGCGTGCAACATCTGCCGGTGGCAGCCCGCCGGCTGACCGCCCTTGCCGTTCATCCACGCCGGGACCGGCATCGCCTCCCGCACGACCGCCCACTCCGCGTCCGACATGTCCGAGGGGTACCGAGGCTCGCGGTGGGGATGGTCGCCCGCATTGTCGAACCGGTGAGCGAGGCAATCACACGACGGGGGAGCCGAGTTGGACTCCACAAGCTCTGAACCGCAAGACGGCGACACAAGGGCCTCCCGGCCAGCTCGTTCGGACTTCGACAATCCCGAGCTGGACGGGAGGCCCCGCCTTCATGCACGTTGGAGCCGGAGATCACGCGACCGAGTCACCGCACTCGAACTGGCGCCTAAATGGATCGCTGCGGAAGACGGCTTCTCGCGCCTGCTGTCTGTAGTTGGTCACAGGAAGTAGTGGCCTTGTTCGATATCCTCGATGAGGCCGGGGTGGGTGGGCTTCCATCCCAGGAGTTGCTGGGTGATGGTGCTGGAGGCGGGCATGTCGGTGCTGAGGAGGCGCACGAGCATCCCGCTGAACTCCTCGGCGGGCAGGGAGTGTGCGGGTAGGTCAAGGTGTCGGCCGACGGCCTCGGCGATCTCGCGGACCGGCACGCCGTCGTCGCCGACGGCGTTGAGGACGGAGCCGGCGGGTGCCTGCTCGACGGCAAGGCGGTAGAGGGTCGCGGCGTCCTTGACGTGGACGGCGGGCCAGCGGCTGGTGCCGTCGCCGATGTAGCCGCAGACGCCCTTGGCCCGGGCTGCGGCGATGAGCTGGGGGACGAAGCCGTGACGCTCCCCCTCGCCGTGGACCGAGCGGGGCAGCATGACCAGGGAGGTGCGCACGCCCGATTCTGCTGCTGCGAGCGCTGCCCGCATGTTGGCGATGCGGGCGGCGACGGGTCCTGCCGCGACGAGTTCGTCGTGCTCGGTCGCGGGCCGGCCGGGTGTCACGAGTGTGGCGCCGGAGATCACCAGGGGCCTGCCGGAGCCGGCGAGGGCGGCGGCGAACGTCTCGATGGCCTTGGCGTCCGTCCGCGTCGCGGCCTCGCTCATGCTGGGAGTGACGAAGGCCAGGTGGATGACGCCGTCGCTGCCCAGAGCGCCGGCGCGCAGCACGTCGGTGTCGTTCAGGTCGCCGCGCAGCACCTCCGCTCCCATCGCGGCGACCGCGTGCGCGGAGGCGTCCGAGCGGGCCAGCCCGAGGACCTGGTGCCCGGTGTTGATGAGTTCGGGGACGACGGCTGAGCCGATCCAGCCGGAAGCACCGGTGACGAAGATACGCATGAGAGGGACTCCTTGGTGACGGCGCGGTCGAGGACGCGCAGCTCAGATTCGCTCGCGGGAGACTGATGCGACCCTGTTGCATCAACGGTACCGCAGCCATGCGACTAAGTCGCATCATTCGCAGGATGATGCGACCTGGTCGCTTCGGATAGACTGCGTCGGTGAGCAGATGGGCACCGGACGCACGTGAGCGCCTGGAGAGCGCGGCGTTGGACCTGTTCGTGGAGAACGGGTTCGACGAGACGACCGTCGCGCAGATCGCGGATCGCGCCGGCTTGAACCGGGCCACGTTCTTCCGCCACTTCAGCGACAAGCGCGAGGTCCTGTTCGGCGGCGAGGACGTACTGGCCGGCCTGTTCGCCGACGGCATCCGCGCCGCTGCTGCGAACGCGACGCTCGCGCAGTGCCTGCGGGCGGCGTTCGCGGCCACCGACCCGGTCATGACCCCGCAGCGGCGGGCCAAGGCCGTCCAGCGCAGGCGGGTGGTCGCGGCCAACAGCGACCTGCAGGAGCGGGGACTGCTCAAGCACACCCGGATCGCCGCGTCGATTAGTACCGCCCTGCGCGAACGCGGCACGGACGAGCTGACCGCCCGACTGGGCGCGGAGGTGGCGATGCTCGCCTTCGCCATCGCCGCCGAGCGCTGGATGAAGGCGGACGACGAGGAACCGTTCCCGCCCCTCGCCCAAGCAGCCCTGAGCGACCTTCAGGTGCGCGCCGCCGAGCTCGACGCCCGACCCCGCCCCTCCACCTGACGCGAGAATCTGGCGCACACCGTCCCGCGCATCACAATGGACAGCAGACCCTGCCTTCATGCACGCCGAAGCCAAAGATCACGCGACCGAGTCACCACGCTCGAACTCGCGTCCAACAAGATCGGTACGACAACGGCTTCTAAGCTTGACTCTGTCGGGGATCTTGGTCGGTCGGGGTCAAGTGCCGAGGGTGCGCCAGGACTTCGATCGGGGAATCGCCTGCTGGTCCAGGAAGGTCTGGAAGGCGGTGGGCGGTCTCGAGGAGGAGGTTTTCTCGGCCTCTGACCGGCTGAGCCGTTCGATGTTCACGGCGATGGCTGTGAGTACGTGTTGCAGGTGGGCTTTGGGTTGCCCTCGGTAGCGGCAGCGGCGCATGCCGTGTCCGTGGGCGAACTCGTTGACGGTGCCCTCCACTCCGGAGCGGACCGCGTAGCGGGCCTTCCATTCGGACGTCTGCTGCTCGGTGCGGACGCGGACTTGCAGGTCGCGGAGTTCTCGCGGCGGGAAGCCCACGTTGCGGGCGCCCTCGCGGGAGTTGGTGCAACGGGGGCGGTCTGGACAGGGCTGACACTGGCCTTTGGTGAACCGGGCCACGATCAGGGGTGCCGCGGTGGGCGAGGAGGTCGGGTAGGGGCCGTGCCAGCCCGCGCTGACCTGGCCCTGGGGGCAGGTGACCTGGCGGCGGTCGAAGTCGATGTGGAAGTCGTCCCGGTCGAAGCCCTCGTTATTGCGGTGCTGGCCGGTGGGGTTGCCCGGGAGTGGACCGGTGACGGTGACCTGGTGTTCGCGGGCGGCTCGTTCCAGGTGGACCAGGGAGGTGTAGCCGCCGTCGACCAGGTGCTCGGCGGGCAGCAGCCCGCGGCGCGCCAGGCGGGTGTGGATGCCGGGCAGGGCCTGGCCGTCGTTAGTGGCAGCCGAGGTCGTGGCCACGTCCGTGATCACATTGGTGCTGTCAGGGGCACAGGTCTCGGTGAGATAGGCGGCGAACCCCTTCCAGCAGATGATGTGTCCGTGACGCACGTAGCGCGCCGTGGTGTCGTAGGGGGAGACGATCGCTAAGGACGACGGTGGCAGTCCGCCGTCGTCGGCGGTGCGCCAGTTCAGACGCCCCGCCGCGTCGCGGTAGTAGTTCTGCACCACGATCTGCCGAAGTGCCCCGGCCGCTGGGCCGGGCCGGTAGCCCGGCCCGTGCTGGTGGAGGCGCTCCAGAAGCTGGCAGGCGTCGTTGCCGGCGGCCAGGATCCTGGTCTTGGGCCGGGTGGGGTTCTTGCCCAACCGGACCGGGCGGCCGTAGCGGCGCCCCCATTCTTCGCCGACCAGGCCGACCAGCAGATGTCCGGCTGTACGGGCGACTTCTTCGAGCGCGGCACGGACTGCTTCGGTGACCAGTTCGAGCCGGGTCAGGTCGCGCACCACCGCCAGGATGTGGGTGGAGTCGGTGCGCTGCGTGGTGCGCTCGCCCACGAGGCCTGCCTCTTTCAGGCGGGCGGGCGCCAGGTCCAGGAGTCGGTCGGCCCGGTCGTCCTGGACCAGGCGCTCGCGGAAGCCGGCCAGCACGCTGTGGTGGAAGCCGGGATCGTCCAGCTCCATGGCCATGGCGTACTTGAAGTCGATGCGGCAGCGGACCGCTTCCGCGGCCTGCCGGTCCGACAGGCCGAGCAGGAACTGCAGCACACAGACGGTGGCCAGTTGGGCGGGCGAGAGCCCAGGGCGCCCGTCGCGCGGGTACCAGTCGGCGAAGTCCTCGTCGCACCACAGCCCGTCCAACCGGTCCCTGATCCACATCGCCGTCGTACCGTCCGGGTTGCTCGCTCGGGCGATCTGCGCGGTCAGGGACGGGACTTGCTCACCGGAACGGGGATGGAGGGACAACGAACACCTCGGCAGCTGGATCGGTCTACGAAACAGCCCCGAGCATGCCCGCTGATCAAGCAGGCGCACCGGAGAACTCCAAGATCCCCGACAGAGTCAAGCTAAGGGATTGGAAGGCGCTGCGGAACGCGGTCACCGTGATGCCTTCGATGGCCAGGGGCGGGTGGGCGTAGGTGTCCCAGGTCTGGGAGAAGTCCGCATGCCGCGAGAGGGCTTGCACGGTCTTGGGGTCGTGCTGGCCGGATGCGCTTAGCCGCGTCGTGTAGAAATGCTTGAGGTCGTGGAAGCGCGTGTCCTTGGGGAGGCCAGCGAGTTGGAGCGCGTCGTGCCACTTGTTGTTGAGGTCGCTTCGCTGGATCGGTCGCCCGTACCTGTTGGTGGTCAGTAGTCCTTCACTGGAAGTGCCTGACCGGTCCGGGGGCAGCGGTTCGGATGAGGCATCCATGCCCCTGTCGGCAGGCGGATTGAAGCGGAGGGTGTGCTCTCGCAGGCGCTCGATCAGGAAGCCGTCCACGGGCAGGGTCGCGTAGCTCGCCTTGGTCTTCAGCTTTGCGGGCCGTCCGCGCTGTCGCTGCTCGGCGATCTCCAGCAGCGCGTTGGACCAGTCGATCCGGCTGGTCTTGAGCCCGAGGGCCTCACCGGTGCGCAGTCCTGCGCATGCGCCGAGCCACACCAGGACTTCAAAGCGGGGCTCCACTTGGTGCATCGCTGCCGCCAGCTTCACGACCTGCGCTGGTGTGAGGGGCGTGGTAATGCGCGCGTCGACGTCGGGCAATTCGATGCGCGAGACGATGTTGGCCGGCAGGGGGACGTCTTCGTTGAGCATATGGGCGATCAGAACCTTCCAGGTCTTGAAGATCTGGATGACGGTGCGAGGGGAGCTGATGCCCGGCTTGTCGAGGAGGTGGTCCACGAGCGCTGTGGAGTCGATGCGGCGCAGCATGTGGGCGGTGCGTGTTCCGGCAAACGGCACGATGTGGTTGCGCAGGTGGCTTTCGTAGGTGTCGATGGTGTTGGGGTTCTTGTTGCGCTTGCGCCTTCGCTCGATCATCTGGGCGGCGAAGTACGCGACGTTGCGACTGCCGACGTCCAGGTAGCTCCAGGTGCCATCGCGGATGGCTTCGTGGACACGCTCCAGGCACTCGCGGGCGTCGTCATAGCTGGCGAAGCCAGGGCGACGCCGGCGTCCCGTGGGGTCGGTGTAGCGGGCTTGCCAGCGTCGGCCGCGCCCGTGATCTGTAGATGGCAACAGGCCCGGGTCGTAGCTGTCGCAGCCGCAGAAGTCCTTGTCGTGCCCGAGTGGCGGGCGCTTTCGGTGCCACCGGTCAAAAGGCGCGCTGGTCTGGTCGCTCCTGGGAGAAGTCGCTGCTGCGTTGTCGTCGCTCGGTGATTCGGATGTGAGGGGACTCAACTGATGTGATTCGTTCTGCACGGCTGAGGCATATCCATTACGCAGCGTGATTATGTAAAGCTGTTCATGGTGGGTGCCGGGAACGATCAAGTCGCAGTGTGCCCTCCGCGAGCTCCGACCTCCCCGATCCCCAGTTGCTCGCCATCGGTCTGCAGAGCCGCCGCCTGTGGGTGGAGAGTGGGTACAGCCTTGAACAGCACAGCCACGGCAGCTGTAGATCGTGACCTGGTGGGTGTCGGTGCTGGTCAGCGATACCGGAAGGCGTCTGTGGGTGTGACAGTGACCGCCGCGATCATGACGAGATGTGACTCACGATCAGTCCGCGGCGGCCGCGGCAACGGTAGCGCACGAGCGGCACCTGGAGTGCCTTGAGGACCTGATGGGCCGGTTGGCCTGCTGCTTTCCTCGGCGGGAGACGCGCGGGACGTTCCGTGAGCTGGCCGAGGGCCTGCTGATGGAGCTGGAGGACGTGAACTGCTGGACCCTGGCCGAGGCGATCGGGCATCCGGGGCCGCACCGGCTCCAGCACCTGCTCTCCCGCGCCCGCTGGGACGACCGGGCGGTCCTCGGCCAGGCGGCGGCGTGGGCGGTGGAACTCCTGGACGACGGCGACGGTGTGCTGATCGCGGACGAGACCGGCGACGCGAAGTCCTCCACCGACGCAGTCGGCGCAGGCAACCAGTACTCCGGCTCGCTGGGCGGGATCGGTCTGTGCCAGGTCGCGGTCCACCTCGCCTTCGCAAGCACCCTCGGGCACACGGTGATCGACCGGGCCCTGTACCTGCCCCCGGGACTGGGCCGGTGACGAGGAACGCCGGGAACTGACCGGTGTCCCCGACGACCTGCTCTTCGCCACCAAGCCCGCCCTGGCCGCCGCCATGCTCACCAAGGCAGTGGCCGACGGGATCCGCGCCGCCTTCTTCGCGGCCGACGAGGTCTACGGCAGCCGCGAACTGCGCTCCACCTGCCGCACCCTGGGACTCGGCTACGCGATCGCGGTCCGCTCCAACCACAGGATCACCACCCCGGGCGGGGCCATGACCTGCAACAAAGAAGCACTGAAGCTGATACCGGGGCAGGGCTGGCAGCGGATGCGCACCGGCACCGGCTCCAAGGGCGCCCGCGACTACGACCGCTCCACCCGCCATCACCTCCATTCTTCCGGCGCACTGAGGTCCGGCTGTGCTTGCCGTGCACCGCAATTGCCCGGCAGCGCACCGTGTTTCCGCTGCCGGTGTGTCGCCGCTGGACGCCATCGGAACGCCACGGGAAGGATGGCGCGGGCTGGCGGTTCGGAGAATTGGAGGGATGGCTTGTGGACGAGTTCGATGTTGTGGTGCTGGGGGCGGGGCCGACGGGGGAGAACCTGGCGGACCGTGTGCGCGCGGACGGGCTGAGTGTCGCCGTGGTCGAGCACGAGCTCGTGGGCGGGGAGTGCTCCTACTGGGCGTGCATGCCTAGTAAGGCGCTGCTGCGTCCGGCCGCCGCGCTGGCCGACGCGCGGCGCGTGGCGGGTGCGCGGGAGGCCGTGGCCGGGCGCCTCGACGCGGAAGCGGTGCTCCGCCGTCGGGACGACTTCGCGTCGCACTGGAAGGACGACGGCCAGGTGCGGTGGCTCAACGGCGCTGGGATCACGCTCGTGCGGGGCCACGGGCGGCTCGACGGGGAGAAGCGCGTCGTCGTGGAGACGCCCGAGGGCAGACAGCGGATGCTGGTGGCACGGCATGCGGTGGCGTTGTGCACGGGGACCCGGGCGGCGCTGCCCGACCTGCCGGGGCTGGCTGAGCTGCGTCCGTGGACCAGCCGTGAGGCGACCAGCTCGCGAGCTGTGCCGGGGCGGCTGGCGGTGGTCGGCGGGGGAGTGGTGGCGGTCGAGATGGCCACGGCGTGGCGGGCGCTGGGCAGTGAGGTGGTGCTGCTGGTGCGTGGTTCACGGCTGCTGCCGAGGGTCGAACCGTTCGCGGGGGAGCTGGTGGCGGAGAGCCTCGCCGAGGCGGGGGTCGAGGTGCGCTTCGGTGCCTCGGTCGCGGGTGTCCGTCGCGACGGCGCGGTGGAGCTCACCCTCGACGGCGGCGAGGTGCTGACGGCGGACGAAGTGCTCTTCGCCACCGGTCGGATTCCGGCCACCACCGACCTGGGCCTGGAGTGCGTCGGGCTGTCCGCGGGCAAGCCGGTGGAGGTGGATGATACTGGGCTCGCGGCCGGTGTCCCGGGCGATTGGCTGTACGCAGCGGGTGACGTCAACGGCCGGGTCCTGATGACGCACCAGGGCAAGTACCAGGGACGGGTGTTCGGCGCGGCGATCGTCGACCGCGCGGCGGGCCGGGAGCTGGACCTGGCGCCCTGGGGCCGCAGCGTGGCCACTGCGGACACGCTGGCGGTGCCGCAGGTGGTCTTCACCGACCCGGAGGTCGCGGCCGTCGGCCTCACCCTCGACGAGGCCCTGAACGCCGGACGCCGGGCGCGCGCGGTGGACTACGACCTCGGCAGCGTCGCGGGCGCCTCGCTCTTCGCCGACGGCTACCGCGGCTGGGTTCGCGCCGTGGTGGACCTGGACCGCGAGACGCTGCTCGGCGTCACCTTCGTCGGCCCCGGCGTGGCGGAGCTCCTGCATGCGGCGACCGTCGCTGTCACCGGCGAGGTCCCGATCGCCCGTCTGTGGCACGCAGTCCCGGCGTACCCGACCATCAGCGAGGTCTGGCTGCGCCTGCTGGAGACCTACCGCGACCAGGGCACCGACTGATCTTCGACAACCGACCTGTTGCCGCTGTTCATTGCCAGGTGCTGCGGATGTCGTGCAGGAAGTCGGCGGTAGCCTGCCACAGTTCGTGCTGGACTTCCTCGTCGTGGCCCGCAGGCGGGCAGGTGAGGGGCCTGGCACCCCTGGCGGCGAAGTAGCCACCGGTGATTTCGGCGAATGCGGGATCGGTCGCGAGCTGGACGATGATGTCGGCGCCGTGCTGCGGGTTCCCGATCCTCAGCCCCTTGAGGACCTTCTCCAGCGCGCCGGCCCCCGCGAGGTCGCGACCGAGCCCGGTGACGTTGAATCCGGGGCAGCAGCAGGTGACCGCGATGCCGGTGTCCTGCAGTTGGCGTCCCAGCTCCTGGGTGAACATGATGTCGAGCAGCTTGGTCCAGCCGTAGCGCTGAGAGGACTCGCGGCGGGAGTAGGGCGCGGTGTCGCCCAGGTCCCGGATCGGACCCAGGCCACCGGCGTGCTTCGAGGCGCGGGATGCGACCGTGACGATCCTCGCCGGGGAGGACGTCTTGAGGCGCTCACGCAGCAGGTCCGTCAGCAGCCAGGGGGCGAGATAGTTCACGACGGTCATCTCGGACAGCCCCTCGGTCGTGACCCGCTGGGAGAACGCGTGCACGCCCGCATTGTTGATCAGTACATCGATCCTCGGGAAGCGGGCGGCGATCTGTCGACCCACCTGGTCGACGTCGGCGAGCAGTGACAGGTCCGCCAGGAAAAACTCAACCTCGGCTCCTGGTGCGGTCTGCTCGAGCTCCCGTGCCAGTGCGTCTGCCTTCTGCCGGCTGCGCGCGACCAGGACCAGGTGCGCGCCCTTGCGGGCCAGGTCGAGGGAGGCGAGCCTGCCCAACCCATTGGTCGCGCCGGTCATCACGATGACGGGTGGAGTCTTCATCGAACTGCCTCTCGCAACTTTTAATGAGGTACCTCATTAAAGTAGCATTGGTGAGGTACCTCAGCAAGTGGCAGGAAGGGAGGGCGATGAGCGACCGGCCAGATCCCGTCGACGTCGGGATGCACTACCTCGCGGTGGGCCACGGTCTCCGTAAGGTGGTCGACGACACCATGACAGCAGGCGGTCTCTCGCTCGCCCGCACCAAAGTCCTGGAAGTCCTCGCGCGTCGTAGCCCCTTGCAGCAGTCGGCGCTGGCTGATGCTCTCGGCCACGCTCCCCGCTCGGTCACCCAGTCCGTTGAGGCGTTGGAGCGCGAGGGTCTGATCGAGCGGACGCCGTCCGCCGAGGACCGGCGCTCCAAGCTCGTCACCCTCACCGCGGAAGGGGCCAACGCCCTGGCGGCGGGTACCTCGGCGGGCGAGGACGTCCTGCGCGAGATCTTCGGCGGGCTGCCGGACGGCGAACTGGCCCTCCTCGACAAGCTGCTCGACGCCATCGACAACGCCATGTCCGCCTCGCGTGGCAAGCCGAACGGCCAAGGGGCGCAGGGCACGGGTCAGCACGCGTTGCCGTGACCGGCCGGAGGGCGGTGCCCGCGGGTCGCCGTCAGCGGCGTCGTGGCGGGCGAGGAGGCATGCGGCGAGTGGGGGGTGTCCGTGGCCTGGCGCGGCAGGGGAGGGCGGTGCCAGGCCACGAGGTCTCAACGCCGGTGCAGGACCAGGCGCGTGAGTCCAGCACGGCCGATTCGACGGTCTACGGCCTGGTCCAGGCCGCACTCGTGGCCGACAGGCGGTGCGTGGTGACGGCGGTGACCACGAGGATCACCAAGGCCACTTGGAGCACCGTGCCGATCCCGGTGTGCCGGAGGAGTTCAGCCCCGATGAGGGCCCCGAGGAACATGGCCAGGACGGACAGCAGGCGGCGGCCCGGTCGTGGTGCCGTCCCGCCGGCGGGTGTCGAGTCTGCGGCAAGCCCCGTCAGCGTGAGAGTCAGGACGGTCGTGGTCAGATCCGGGACGCCCAGGCGTCTTGCGACCGCGTTCTGCAGACCCATGCCGAGAGCGAGCAGGATGATCAAGGTGTACTTGCCCACGGCTGTGGTTCCGTCAGCAAGCGCGCTGGTGACCACGGCCGCGGCCATCAGGAGGCTCTGAGTCGCCGTGGAGATGCTGAGCAGTCTCCCTCGGTGCTCTGCCAGCCGGACACCGAGGCGTCCACCGGCAAGCGCGCCCGCGAGGAACGCGGCCAAGGAGGCAACCGAGGCAAGGGCTGACAGACCGGGGCCACCCGCCAGGGCGAAGCCGAGGAAGACGATGTTGCCCGTCATGTTGGCGACGAAGACATGCCCGAGTCCCAGGTAGCTCACTGCGTCGATCAGACCGGTTACCACTGTCAGCGCCAGCAGCAGTGGTGGCAGCGGGCCGTGCCGGTCCGCCTTGGGCGGGACGAGGGTCTGGACCGCGTCGGTCAGCAGTCTGCGCATACCGGCACCGCGGGGTTCTCGGGGGTGAGTAGAGCGGGGGTGAGCGGCGCGTGGCTGGGAATCGCGGCGACCTCGGTGGCGGCGACCATAGTGGATCCTCTCCAGAAGTGGCGTGGTGGACGGCTGTTGGCACGGTCGGGACGCACCATCCGGCGGACGGCGAGGAACTGAAGGTGGTGTTCCGGAGGGTCCGACCCGCTCCCGCGCAGGACGTCACATCTCGAAGCAGGGGTCGAGTACCTCGGTCCGCGCATCAGGGGTGTGTCCGCGCTGGGCGCGCCACTGACGGTGCTGCTCCGATTCGGTGACGGCCTGGCCGATGAGGTCCGCCTGCCGAGCACCCGAGGTGCTCGGCCTGGGGGAGGCCTGGTAGCCGCCGAAATGTGCGACGGGGCTCCACGCCGGCTTGAGGGCGGGGAGTTCCTCGTCGAGGCCCTCGTACTCGGCCGCCGCGTAGACGATCCGGCCGCCGGTGACCGTCAGCAGGGATTCGATGTGCGGGATGTCGCTCTCCGGCACCGTGAAGTAGTCGTCGGAAAGGACAGCCAGATCGCCGTAGTAGCCCGCCCGCAGCATGCCCTTGACGGCTTCCTCGCCGGTCAGTGCGGCGCCGGACCGGGTGAACATGGTCAAGGCGGTCTCCCGGTCGACCCGGTTCGCCGGCGGATGGATGGCCATACCTCCGACCGTGCGACCGGACACGAGCCAGTGCAGGGCGACCCAGGGATTGTAGGAGGAAACCCTGGTCGCGTCGGTGCCGGCTCCCACTGTCAGACCCAGGTCGAGCATGGCTCGGATGGGAGGGGCGTCTGCGGCGGCTCCCGGTCCGTACCGGCGGACGAACGCCTCGCCCTGGAAGGACAGGCGGTTCTGTACGGACATCGCGCCGCCGAGTGCCGCGATGCGGTCCAGGCTGCTCCTGGAGACTGTTTCCGCGTGGTCGAAGAGCCATCTGTTGCCGGCCGGGAAGAGGCCCTCGGCGGCGAGCTTCTCGAATACGGCGAGGTCGCGTCGTATGGTCTCGTCGTACGTGGCGTGCAGTCGGAATCCCCAGCCGTTCTCCATCAGCAGCCGCACGGCCTTCTCGAAGTCGGTGTCAGCGCCGCCGAGTTCCGGGCGGGGTTGGGCGAAGTTCTCGAAGTCGGCGGACGCCCAGGTCAGGTTCTCGCCCGCGCCGTTGAGGCGTAGCCATTCGTCCCCGTCCTGCGGGCTGACCATCTCCATCCAGCGCGTCAGGTCGTCGAGCTCCTGGCCTCCGGTCTGCGGGAACAGGTGGTAGGCGATGCGCAGCGAGAGCTGACCCGCGGCGGCCAGCTCGACGACGGCTGCGTAGTTGTCGGGGAAGCTCTGGAAGCCTCCGGCGGCGTCGATGGCCGACGTCAGTCCGAATCTGTTCAGCTCGCGGAAGTAGTGGCGAGTGGAGGTCTTCCTGTCTTCGCCCTCCAGGGTTGGTGCTTTGGCGAGGATCGAGTAGAGGATCAGGGCGCTGGGAGCGGCCAGCAGTACGCCTGTGGGCTCACCGTTCCTGCCTCTGACGATCTGGCCCCCCTTGGGGTCGGGGGTGTCCCGGGTGTATCCCACGACCTTGAGCGCGGCCCGGTTGAGGATGGCCGACTGGTACAGGTGAAGGACAAACACCGGTGTGTCCGGCGCCGCGGCGTTCAGTTCCGCGACGGTCGGCAGCCGCCGTTCGGCGAACTGCTCGGCCGAGAACCCTCCCACCACGCGCACCCACTGGCCCTTCGGCGTGCGCGCCGCCTGCTCGCGCAGCATGGCCAGGGCCTGACGCAAGGACGTCACCCCGTCCCAGCGAAGTTCGAGTACGTAGTTGAGTCCCCCTCGGATGACGTGCACGTGGGAGTCGTTGAGACCGGGGATCATCCGGCGCCCCAGAGCGTCGACGACCTTCGTCTCCTCACCGAGGTGCGGTGCCATGTCCTTGTCGTCACCGACGACCATGATCACACCGTTGCGGATGGCGAGCGCCTCGGCCTGTGGACGGCCCGGATCTCCGGTGTGAATCTTCGCGTTGCGGACGACCAGGTCCGCAGCATCGTCGGCGGTCCTTCGAACCAACCCGCCGACCGGCATGGTAGGCACCTGAATTCCTCCAATGGGCTCTCTGCAGAGGTGACTTGGACAGGCTTCGACAGCGGGGCAGGGAGATGCTGCGAGCGCAGACCTCCCCGGGCTCTTCGCGTCGAACAGCGTTGGAATCAACCGTGCTTGCGGGACTCCGCTGCTTCGGCCAAAAGCTAGTCCAGCCCGGTTCTCGCAGATGGTCCGAGAGTGCCGAGCATCTGCTCCGTCTGCGCACTGGACAGCGACTCTCGGGGACCCGTATCCGATGGCGATGACGCCCAGGCCACCGAGTGAGCGCCGGTCGCCGACGGGCCGGGTTCCTCCGGTGCGCTGGCGGGCATCACCTCGTGCACCTTTCGACAATTGGTGCTGCAGAGCAGCGCCTAGCGTCGCCTCCGGTAACGCAGAGGCAGGCGAATAGGAAGCGGACCGTGACCACCATCCAGGCATTGCCCCGTCATTCACCAACTCGCCACCACACGGGCTTCTGGGTGATCGCGGCGGTCTTCACTCTCATCATGGCCTTCTCCACCGTGCCGACCCCGCTCTACCCCATGTACGAGAGGGCGGACGGATTCGGGCCGTTCATGGTCACGATTGTCTTCGGCACCTACGCGCTCGGCGTACTGGTGGCGCTCTTCCTTGTAGGACATCTGTCGGACTGGTTCGGCCGACGTACGACGCTGCTTCCCGCCATCGCGCTCAGTATTGTCTCCGCACTCGTCTTCGCGAGTTTCACTTCGGTTCCCGCGCTGCTCGCGGCACGGTTGCTGTCGGGATTGAGCGTGGGCCTACTGACCGCGACAGCCACGGCATACCTGGACGACCTGCGTCAGCGTGCCCGACCCGGCATCTCGTCGCGACGCCACGCCAACGTGGTGGCCACGAGCGCCAATCTCGGTGGGCTGGGAATCGGCCCGCTGGTCTCGGGACAGTTCGCCGAACATGCCGGGGCGCCGCTACGCACCCCCTATCTGGTCTTTCTCGCTCTGCTGGTCCTCGGGGCGGCAGCCGTGCTGGTGGCCCCGGAGACAGTGGACCGACCGGAGGCGAGGCCCCGCTATCGCCCCCAGCGCTTGAGTGTTCCCGAGGATGCGCGCCGTGAGTTCTACGCAGCGTCCACTGCAGCCTTCGTCACCTTCGCGGTCTTCGGGCTCTTCACGTCCCTGACACCGGTGGTCCTGCTGAGCCTGCACATCACTTCACCGGCGACCACCGGGTTCGCAGCCTTCCTGGTCTTCGGCTCCGCCGCACTGGCACACATACTGCTCGACCGACTGAGCTCCCGCACCCAGCTGCTGTCGGGGCTGTCTCTTCTGGCGGCAGGCGTGGTCGTGGTGACGACTGCGGTCTGGGCGACCGACCTGCCACTGTTCCTCATCGGCGGCGCCGTCTCCGGCGCCGCCGCAGGCACGGCCTTCAAGGGCAGCGTCGCCACCGCGCTCTCGACGGCCGCGCCGGAACAGCGTGGGGAGGCTCTTGCCGGGCTGTTCCTGGCAGCCTACCTGGGACTGTCGATCCCGGTGCTGGGCCTCGGACTGGCAGCGCAAACGGTCCCGGTACGCGACGCGTTGCTCGTTTTCGCCGGCGCGATCGTGACCGTGACGGCACTGCTCGCACGCCGATTCGCCCGCAGCTGAGCCTCTGCGCCTGCCAGGGGCGGGCCACTCGATGCTGCAGCTGTCCCAGCGCGAGCGGACGGATGACCGCGCACGCACTGTTCTGTTCCGACAGCGCACGGCTCCGCCGCACCAGCGGGCCACTCCAGTGATCGATGAGCACAATGGACGGCGGGTGCCCGTGGCGGAAGGCCCGCCGGCCAGTTCTGAAACGAGTCCCGCAGTTCTGAAACGAGTCCCAGGTGGGGAGACATGGCAGAGCCGACCGAGAGAGTGCGGACCGTCATTCTGACCGTGGACGACGATCCCGCGGTGTCCCGCTCCGTCGCCCGGGACCTGCGTCGGCGCTACGGTGACTCGTACCGCGTCGTCCGGGCCGAGTCCGGCGAGTCGGCGCTCGACGCCCTGCGCGAGCTGAAGTTGCGGGGCTCCCTGGTCGCGGTGATCGTGGCCGACTACCGCATGCCGCAGATGGACGGCATCGAGTTCCTGGAGCAGGCCATCGACCTGTTCCCGGGGGCGCGACGGGTACTGCTCACCGCCTACGCCGACACCGACGCGGCGATCGACGCCATCAACGTCGTCGACCTCGACCACTACCTGCTCAAGCCGTGGGAGCCGCCGGAGGAGAAGCTCTACCCCGTGCTGGACGACCTGTTGGAGTCCTGGCGGGCCACCGACGGCCTGGAGGCGGGCACCACCAAGGTCGTCGGTCACCGCTGGTCGGCGCGGTCCTCGCAGATTCGGGAGTTCCTGGCCCGCAACCAGGTGCCCTACCGCTGGTACAACTCCGAGGAGCCGGAGGGCCGGAGGCTGCTCTCCGCCGCGGGGCAGGACGGGCTTCGGCTGCCGCTGGTGGTCACCCCGGACGGTACGGCGCTCGTCGAGCCGCAGGAGCGCGAGCTGGCCACGCGGGTGGGTCTTTCGACGACGCCGGCAGCCGACTTCTACGATCTCGTCATCGTCGGCGGCGGGCCTGCGGGCCTGGGCGCGGCCGTGTACGGGGCCTCGGAAGGGCTGCGGACGGTCCTGGTGGAGCGCTCGGCGACAGGAGGTCAGGCGGGCCAGAGCTCACGGATTGAGAACTACCTCGGTTTCCCCGACGGCGTCTCCGGAGCGCAGCTCACGGACCGGGCACGCCGACAGGCGGCGAAGTTCGGCGCCGAGATGCTGACGACGCGCCAGGTCACCGCCCTGGAGGTGAACGGCGCGGCGCGCACCCTGCGGTTCGCGGACGGTTCCACCATCTCGGCGCACTGCGTGATCCTGGCGACCGGTGTGTCGTACCGGCAGCTGGACGTGCCGGGCGCCGCCGAACTGACCGGGCGCGGGGTGTACTACGGCTCGGCGCTGACCGAGGCGCCTGCCTGCCAGGGCCAGGACGTGTATGTCGTGGGCGGGGCGAACTCCGCCGGCCAGGCCGCCATGTTCCTGGCCAGGGGTGCCAGGTCGGTCACCCTGCTGGTGCGCGGCCCGTCGGTGTCCGCCTCGATGTCGCACTACCTGCTGCAGCGCGTCGAAGAGGCCCCCACAGTCTCGGTACGCGCCGACGCGGTCGTGTCGGCCGTCCACGGCAAGGAGCATTTGGAGCGGCTGACCCTGCGCAACACCGTGAGCGGGGAGACCGAAGAGGTGGACGCACAGTGGATGTTCGTGTTCATCGGCGCGGCCCCCATGACCGACTGGCTGGACGGCACGGTGACCCGGGATCCGCACGGGTTCATCCCGACCGGCCCCGACCTGACCGCCAACGGGCGCCCGCCGGCCGGATGGGCCCTGGACCGGCCGCCGTACCACCTGGAGACGAACGTCCCCGGCGTGTTCGTGGCGGGGGACGCGCGCGCCGAGTCCGCCAAGCGGGTCGCCTCCGCGGTCGGCGAGGGCGCCATGGCCGTCATGCTCGTGCACCGCTATCTGGCGCAGTCGTGACCTGCCGCTCGGTTCGGTGCGAGGAGCACGAACTGCGTTCCCTGTTCCTGTTCGAGAAGCTGGGCTCCGACCAGCTCGCGCTGCTGTGCCGCGAGGGCCGCGTGTACTGGTTCGACCCCGGCACGGTCTACCGGGAAGGCGATCCGGCCGCGTGCCTGTTCGTCCTGTTCGAGGGGACGGTGATTCTCTCGCGCCGCGTCGGAGGCCAGGACGTCGACGTCAACCGGAGCTCCACCCGCGGTGTGTACGCCGGGGCCTTCCAGGCCTACCTGGGCGACCAGGTGCCGCAGGTGTACAACAACTCGATGCGGGTCACCGAGCCCTCACGGTTCTTCGTCCTCCCCGCAGACACGTTCGCGGAGATCATGCACGAGTGGTTCCCCATGGCCGTGCATCTGCTGGAGGGGCTGTTCTTCGGCACCAAGAACACCCAGCAGGCGATCGGCCAGCGGGAGCGACTGCTGGCCCTCGGGTCGCTGACCGCCGGGCTCACCCACGAGCTCAACAACCCGGCCGCCGCCGCGGCGCGGGCCGCCTCGGCCCTCAGGGAGCGGGTCGCCGGGATGCGCCGCGGGCTCGGCCAGATCGCGGCCGACCCCCACCAGCGCGCCAACCTGGACACCCTGACCGAGCTCCACGCGAACGCCGCCGAAACCATCTCCCAGCCCCCCGCGCTCAGCCCGCTGCAGGCCGCGGACCACGAGGACGCCGTCGTCGACTGGCTCGAGGAGCACGACATCGCGGACGGATGGCAGCTCGCGCCCGCATTCGTGCAGGCCGGTATCGGGGCCGACTGGCTCGACCGGATCGCCCGGGCCCTGCCCACAGACATGCTCGGCCCGGCCGTGCGCTGGCTCAACTGCACCGTCGAGACCGAACTGCTCATGAACGAGATCGAGGACTCGACCAGCCGCGTCTCCGCCCTGATCAACGCGGCCAAACAGTACGCGCAACTCGACCGCGCACCGCAGCGGAGAGCCGACGTCCACGAGCTGCTCGACAGCACGCTGGTGATGCTCTCCCAGAAGATCGGCCCGCACATCCGCGTCGTCAAGGACTACGACCGCACACTGCCCAGGATCCCCTGCTACCCCGGCGAGCTCAACCAGGTGTGGACCAACCTCATCGACAACGCCGTCTCCGCCCTTGATAAAGCCGCCCTCGACAGCTCGGACGCCGACGGCACCCTGACCGTACGCACCGCACGGGACGGCGACCGCCTGCTGGTCGAGATCCGCGACACCGGACCCGGAATCCCTCCCGGCATCCGCGACCGCGTCTTCGACCCGTTCTTCACCACCAAACCCGTCGGTGAGGGCACCGGACTGGGCCTGGACATCTCCTGGCGCATCGTCGTCAACCGCCACAGCGGCGACCTGAGAGTCGAGTCCGTGCCCGGCGACACACGCTTCCAGGTACGCCTCCCACTCACCCCTACCGACCCCGACACCCCGCAGGAGACGTCATGACCACACAGAACGCGATCGACCCCACGGTCCCGCCCAGCGGTACCGGCTGCCTCGAGTGCGACGCCACCGACGGATGGTGGCTGCATCTGCGCCGCTGCGCACTGTGCGGGCACATCGGCTGCTGCGACGACTCGCCGTCGAAGCACGCCACCGCTCATGCGAAAGCCACCGGACACCCGGTGATCCGCAGCTTCGAACCGGGAGAGACGTGGTTCTGGAGCCACGACACCTCGGAGATGTACGAGTCGGGTCCGCGACTGGCGCCGCCGGAAAGCCACCCCGCCCACCAGCCCGTCCCGGGCCCGGCCGGACGGGTGCCCGCCGACTGGGCCGAGCGCCTGGGCACCCCGTAGCCGGCAACTCGCCCTCTTCCTCGTCCCGTTGGGTCCCGAACCTGGCGGGCCGCGCTGTGCGGCCCGCCAGGCCATCGAGGGTCCCCGCACTCTGGGCCCGACCGCCGCCGGGTTTTGCGGCACGGCGACTTCTCCAGCCGCGATGATCTCATCGACAAGCTGGAGAGCTTCGTGGTCAACCACAACACCACCGCGAAACCGTACAAGTGGACCTACGACGGCACCGCGCTCAAGGTCGGCTGCTGAGGGCCCGGGCAGGGAGATCCTGGGGCGATACCTGTAAATCCGTTGCTGCTTCCGGGATGGAGCGGCTAATTTCTCCGGGCCGCCGGTCGCCCCGGCCGACGCCGTCGCCAGGGAGGTGTGCGGCACATGCGCACGAACAGTCAGCAGTCGACCCCAGGCCCTGACACCTTCCCCCTCGTTCGCATCACTGCGCTGACCGAACCCGACGGCACCCTGTCCAGCTACCGCCTGGCGTGGCTGGCATCCGACACCGACGGAATCCCCGTCGGGTCGGCGTTCCTGCGTCTTTTCACCAGGACCGGGCAGGAGCACCTCGCCGAATTGGACCTCCACGTCCATCCGGCCGAGCGGCGCAACGGTACTGGCTCCCGGCTCCTGGACGCGGCCATCGCCGCCGCACGCCAGCACGGCCGGCGCTGTGTCATCACCCAGGCCGAGGCCGGCTCGCCCGGCGACTGGTTCCTGCCGGCCCGGGGCTTCCGCAGGGTCCTGACCCTGACCTTCACCCGGCTGCCGTTGGCCGAGGCGGACATCCCCGCTCTCGCTGAGATCACCGAACACCCCCATCCCGGCTATCGGCTGGCGTCGTGGGAGGGCACGGTCCCTGACGGGCTCGCCGAGACGTTTGTCGCGTCGCGCCACGCCATGGACGACATGTCGATGGGCGGCACCGACTTCGGCACGGTGACCTGGGACCTGGACCGGGTCCGGGCCGCAGCGGCGGCCATCGAAAAGCGTGGCGACCTGCTGCACACCGTTGTTGCCATCGACGAGTCGGACGGCTCGATCGCCGGGTTCACCGAACTGGTCGTCCCCGGCGACGGCCAGGGCGATGGCCAGCACTACGGCACCGGCGTCCTGCCCGAGCACCGCGGGCACGGCCTCGGCCGCTGGATGAAGGCCGCCTCGATCCGACAAGCCCACGAGCGGCACCCGGACCTCGGCGGCCTGCTCACCGACACCGCCGACAACAATCCGCACATGCGGCACATCAACGACACGCTCGGCTATGCGCCGACGCACACGACATTCGAGTATCAACTCGATCTCTAGGAACGACGGGGGCCGGGCCATCGTCCTGACCCGACAGGCGGGTGGTCGGGCTTACTTATGGCCTGCGGGCTCCCATGGGACCGCTGTGTCGGCGGTGGTCGGCAGGTGCGGATCGACGGGCACGACGGGCGTCCCGCCGGTCACGGCCCGGGTGACCGGCGTCCGTTCGGCGATGTCCAGCAGCCGGGCGCGCTGGGCGTCGTCCAGGTCGCCGAGTAGGTCGATGTGTCGCGTGATGCGGGTCGCCTTGTCGGGGCCCTTCTCGTAGCCGAGGTGCACTCGGACGGTCTCCAGTGGCCATCCCTTGCGCTGCGCGTACATTCTCAGGGTGATCGCGGTGCAGGCACCGAGCGCGGAGAGGAGCAGGCCGATCGGCGTCGTGGCGCTGTCGGTGCCCCCGGCTGACTCCGGCTCATCGGCGGCCAGGCGGTGTCGGCCGGAGCGGATGTCCACGTGGTAGTCGTCGCTCGTACTGGTGGCGACGGCGGCGGCTGCCCGGACGAACCTCGGGGCGGCCGGGGCGCCTTCGGCCGGGGCGGTGGTCACAGGCCGAAACGGCTGTGCTGTGCCTGGGGCACCAGGTCGGCGTAGTCCGGGTGCTTGGTCATCCAGCTGCGGATGAAGGGGCAGTACGGGAGCACGGTCAGGCCCTGGTCCCGGGCGGCGTCGAGCGCGGCGCGAGCCAGCTGGCCGCCGAGGCCCCGGCCCTCGAAGGCCGGGTCGATCTCGGTGTGGATGAAGGCGATCTCGGTTTCGTACCGGTTGTACTCGGCGAATCCGGCGAGTGTGCCGTCGTCCGTGATCTCGAACCGGGACCGATCGGGGTTGTCCGCCACGCTGGTCGTCATCGTTCCTCCTGCTGTCGTACGACGGGCCGGTTGGCCCGGGCCTCGAATTTAATTTATCTTCAACAAGATTGCGATCAAGGAAGTGACTCCGCCGGGATCACCGGCGGTCGACGCCGGGTGCCGTCGACTCGACATGAACCGGAGGCACCGGCACACCTCCGGTCGGCGGGGCTTCCGTGTCCGTCGGTGTGCGGAGCTTCGAGCACCATGAGCAGGGTCGGGACGGGTGCACCGCGCGGCCTGGAGCCGGGCGGCCGTGGTCTACGACACGACCCGGCCCGGCCCTGCACGCTCGACCGGCCGACCAACCCGATCTGTTCCGCATGCCTGTCCCGCTGTCCTCTAAGGGCGATCGTCGCCCACCACTACATCTCGGTCCGCTACCTGCCTGCTGCACGTTTCCCTTGGCGGTGTGAGTGTCGCGCAGGGCATTGACCATGACGAAGTCGTGGATGATGCCGCTGATAGCGGACCACGGTGGCGGGCACGTCCACCTCGCGCAGCTTGTTCGCGTAGGTCTCGCCCTCGTCGCGCAGCACGTCGGTCCGAGCGGCGATGACCAGGGCCGGGGTGAGGCGGATCAGCTCCAGCGCAGAGGGGAATCCCGCACCGCGAGTGCGCTCAACCCGCGAGCGTCACGGCCCGCGACTGCTGGGTGATCTCTTCGCGTTCCGACTCGGTCAGCCCGCCCCACACGCCGTGCCGTTCCCCGAGCGCCAGGGCGAACTGCCGGCACTGTGCGCGGACCGGGCAGCCCAGGCACACGGCGCGAGCGCCGG
Source organism: Streptacidiphilus sp. MAP12-16 (assembly GCF_041262165.1). Taxonomy (NCBI): domain Bacteria; kingdom Bacillati; phylum Actinomycetota; class Actinomycetes; order Kitasatosporales; family Streptomycetaceae; genus Streptacidiphilus; species Streptacidiphilus sp. MAP12-16. The sequence continues at coordinate 63,766 of NZ_JBGCBY010000034.1, read as the reverse complement.
CCTCACGCCGTCGCTGCTGGGCGCCGCGCTCGCCGGTGGGGGAGTAGAAGACGGAGATGTCCATGCCGCGGCACGCCGCCCGGCGCTGCCAGTCTCACAGGTCGGCGATTGGCCTCGGCGCTGTTCGTGCTCTCATCATGCTTCTCCGTTCTGTTCGGGATTGGGCCGCCTCAAGGCCGCGCTGTACAGGTTGTGGGTCGGAGGAAGCACGGGTCGTCGAGGGCGGACCCGTCTTGACCCGGCATCAGTTGCCGTCACGCCCGGTACCACTCGCGCCGCTCGTCCGAGGCCGCCGCCTCGACCACGAGGCCGGCTTGCCGGGCACCGGCGGAGTCGGGGCAGCTGCGGAAACGGGCGACCGGACTCCACAGCGGGACGGCCGCGGGTTGTATCGGGGCGAACCCGCGTGCTCCTGGATGCCTTGGCACTGCCGGGTCACTCGGCGATGAAGGCGAGGATCTCCTTGTTGACCTCCACGGCGTGCGTCCAGATCAGCCCATGCGGGGCGCTCTCGACCACGAGCAGGCCGCGCGCCTGCGGAAGCTCTGCGACAGCGAGAGCATCGGCAGGGTCGGGTCCGCGTCGCGGTGCGTGATCAGCACCGGGACGTTGATACGAGGCAGGTACTCGCGGCAGTCGGTGAGCCAGGCCGGGACAAAGTCCAGGGTGGCCTTGGGCGAGGCAGCGACGCCGACGGTCCAGCTGTACTGGACCGCCTGGTGGCTCACCCGCTCGCCGCCAAGTACGGGGATCACCCGGTAGCTGGCCGCGAGCAGATCCGCGACCTGCCTTCTCCCAGGATCCTCCGTTCAGGCGCCAGCCGTGGATCAGCACGACGGATCGGCCGGAACCGTGCTCCTTGTAGCAGAGCTCGATCGCGGCGGAGTTCTCCTCGCCGACCTCGATGGAGGGCATGCTGGTTCCTCCCTATTCAGGGGCGCTCCCGGCGGCCTCCTATCCGTGCCTGCACCGGGCTCTGTCCCGTGCTGGCGACGGCGCGTCAGCGCGGCTTCAGGGCCGCGAGTTGCTGCTCGAAGGGGATCACCTCCTGCTGTCGCGCGGCCCGGTGGCTGCCGTCTGTGGGGGCGGCGCCCGCGGGGTTGGCGTCCATGAGTGCGGCCAGCTCCTGGCCTGCCCGCTCGATGCGCAGGTCCAGCTCCTCGCTGCCGGCATCCCCTGCCGAGCCCCAGTCCTGCGACGCGGCGTAGACCGCGGTGGGGACGACCACCGCGCGCAGATAGGCGAACAGCGGGCGCAGGGCGTGTTCCAGGACGAGCGAGTGGCGCGGGGTCCCGCCGGTCGCCGCAATCAGCACCGGAGTGTCCCGGAGGGTGTCCTGTTCGAGCACGTCGAAGAACGACTTGAACAGGCCACTGTAGGAGGCGGCGAAGACAGGTGTGACAACGATCAGGCCGTCCGCCCGGGCGACCGCGGTGACGGTCTCGCGCAGGGTGCTTCCGGGGAATCCGGTGACCAGGTTGTCAGCGATCGCCCGGGCGTGCTCGCGGAGTTCCACCACCTCGACTGAAGATACGAGTTGACGCTCAGTCAGGTAAATGGACGTGGCATGGGTGAGCCGGTCCGCGAGCAGGCGGGTGGACGAGGGCACACTGAGGCCGGCGGTGACGACGACGAGGTTCAGGGGCTGCATCGGTTCTCCTCGTGTTCGGAGTCAGGAGCTCTGGGCCGTTGCGGTTTCGGCGAGTTGGACGACGCTCTGCGCCCCGTGTCGCTCGGCGAGCAGCGACGCGTGGGTGGGTGCGTCCGGGACCTCGGCCGGGCGGCCGATGGCGAACTCCCGGCGCAGCACCGGGACGACCTGTTCGCCGAGGATGTCGAGCTGCTCCAGGACGGTTTTGAGCGGCAGCCCGGCGTGGTCCATGAGGAAGAGCTGGCGCTGGTAGTCGCCGGCGTACTCGCGGAAGCTCAGGGTCTTCTCGATGACCTGTTGCGGGCTGCCGACGGTCAGCGGGGTCTCGGCGCTGAACTCCTCCAGGGAGGGGCCGTGTCCGTAGACGGGGGCGTTGTCGAAGTAGGGGCGGAACTCGCGCACCGCGTCCTGGGAGTTGGCGCGCATGAAGACCTGGCCGCCGAGGCCGACGATGGCCTGTTCCGGGGTGCCGTGGCCGTGGTGGGCGAAGCGATCGCGGTAGAGCCGGACCATCTTCTGGGTGTGCTCCTTGGGCCAGAAGATGTTGTTGTGGAAGAAGCCGTCGCCGTAGTAGGCGGCCTGTTCGGCGATCTCGGGGCTGCGGATGGAGCCGTGCCACACGAACGGCGGGATGTCGTCCAGCGGGCGGGGGGTGGAGGTGAAGGACTCCAGCGGGGTGCGGAACCGGCCGGCGAAGTTGACCACGTCCTCACGCCAGAGCTTGTGCAGCAGGGCGTAGTTCTCCACGGCCAAGGGGATGCCCTGGCGGATGTCCTTGCCGAACCAGGGGTAGACCGGGCCGGTGTTGCCGCGTCCCATGACCAGGTCGACCCGGCCGTCGGCGAGGTGCTGCAGCATCGCGAAGTCCTCGGCGATCTTCACCGGGTCATTGGTGGTGATCAGCGTGGTCGCGGTGGAGAGGATCAGCCGCTCGGTGCGGGCGGCGATCCAGCCGAGCATGGTGGTCGGCGAGGAGGGGACGAAGGGCGGGTTGTGGTGCTCGCCGGTGGCGAAGACGTCCAGCCCGACCTCCTCGGCCTTGAGCGCGATGGCGGTCATGGCCTTGAGGCGCTCGTGTTCGGAGACCGCGCGGCCGGTGGTCGGATCCGTGGTGAGATCACCCACGGTGAAGATGCCGAACTGCATAGGGGTGCCTTTCCGGCGTGCTGGAAGGTACAGGCGTCAGGTCCCGGACGCTACGCAGGAGCCGGGCGCATCGATGTCGTGCCAGCGCACAGGTCCTTGCTCCTGCACGCACTGGAGTGGAGTGCAGTGTGGGAACGGCCTTGGGCGCGCAGGGAGAAGAAAGGTCCGGGGGTTGCCCTCTAGCGTCGTGGACGTGACGGAGCGTGTGTGGCTCCATCTGGCCCCGTATCCCTGATGCACCCTCAAGAAAGAACGGTCATGGTCGACTTCGCCGACGTGCACGCCGCCCCCAGCTCCGATCTGCTGACGCCCGAGAACTCGATGATGCTGTTCGTCGATCACCAGCCGCAGATGTTCTTCGGCACCGCCAGCGGCGACCGCACCGCGATCATCAACGCCACGGTCGGCCTGGCCAGGACCGCCGTCGTCTTCGAGGTGCCGGTGGTGCTGACCACGGTGGCCGCCGAGTCCTTCTCCGGACCGATCCTGCCGCAGCTGAAGGCGGTCTTCCCCGATCACGAGGTCATCGACCGGACCACCATGAACGCGTGGGAGGACCCGGCCCTGGTCGCGGCGGTAAAGGCCACAGGCCGCAGCAAGATCATACTTTCCGGGCTGTGGACCGAGGTCTGCCTGGTACTGCCGGCCCTGTCCGCGCTGGGGCAGGGCTACGAGGTGTACGTGGTCGCGGACGCCTCCGGTGGTGTCACCCCCCCCGGCCCACGAGCACGGCCTGCAGCGGATGACCGCGGCCGGCGCCGTTCCGGTGACCTGGATCCAGGTGCTGCTGGAGCTGCAGCGTGACTGGGCCCGCAGCGAGACCTACCTGCCGGTCATGGACGTGGTCAAGGAGCACGGCGGCGCCTACGGCCTCGGCGTGGTCTACGCCCAGACCATGATCAGCGAGCACGCGGCCGGCTGACCCGCCAACCACGGATCCGAGAACGGGAGTTCACCATGAACGCAGGTCTCCTCCTGCTCCGGCTCGTCGTCGGCCTGCTGGTCGCGGGGCACGGTGTCCAGAAGATCAGCTTCCACCTGGGCGGCCGGGGACTGGCCGGCGGCACCGAGGAGTTCCGCGGGGACGGCTTCCGCGGCGGGAGGCTCACCGCGCTCACCGCGGGAGGCAGCCAGATCGGGGCAGGGCTGCTGCTCGCCCTCGGTCTGCTCACCCCGCTGGCAGCCGCCGGGACGATGGGCGTGATGTCCGTGGCGCTGACCGTCAAGTGGCCGCACGGCCTGTGGGTGCAGAACGACGGCTTCGAGTACCCCTTCGTGCTGATCACCAGCGGCGCCGTACTGTCCGCCACCGGTCCCGGGAACTGGTCCCTCGACGCCTCGCTGGGGCTGCTGCCCTGGCCCTCCTGGTGGCTGCCGGCCGCCGTGGTGGCCGGCGTCGGAGGCGGGTTCGCCACCCGTCTGGCCCTGCACCGGCGCTGAACAGACTGCCGACGGCCCCCCGCCGGCAGCCGACACGCCACCGCGTGCTCCGGCACGCCGCATACCGCTCGGGCCCCGACCTCTCCCCGTCGGGGCCCGAGCCTGACCGCCCATCACCCGCCCCCTTCCGCCCGGGAGTTCCCATGGCTTCGCCGGCCGCCGTCGAGCTGTCCCGCTGGCAGTTCGCCATCACCGCGATCTTCCACATGTCCTTCCCGGCCCTGACCGTCGGGCTGTCCGTGCTGCTGGCCGTCGTCTACACGGCGTACGTGCGCACCGGAAACCCCCTGTACCTGCAGATCTTCCGCTTCTGGAAGAAGATCTTCGCGGTCGGCTTTGGTCTCGGAGTCGTCGCGGGAACCGTGATGACCTTCGAGTTCGGACTCAACTGGGGCGTGTACGCCCATGCGGTGGGCCCGGTCATCGGAGTCACCATCGGCATGGAGGTGATCACCGCGTTCTTCCTGGAGGCCGGGTTCATCGGCGTCATGCTCTACGGCGACGGCCGGGTCCGCCCGCGCACCATGGCTCTGGCGAGCTGGATGGTCGCCTTCGGCACCCTGCTGTCCACCACCTGGATCCTCTCCGCCAACAGTTGGATGCAGGACCCCGTCGGCTACACCGAGGTCGCCGGCCAGTTCCATGCCACGGACTGGTGGCAGGTGCTGCTGAACCCGGCCTTCGCCTACCGGTTCCCGCACATGCTGCTGGCGGTCCTGATCAGCGCGAGCTGGTTCGTCGGCGGGATCTCCGCCTGGTACCTGGTCAAGCAGCGCGCCTTCGCCCTGCCCTTCGCCCGGCGCTGCCTGTCCATCGCCCTGGGCGTGCTCGCCGTGCTGATGCCCGTCCAGCTCTATCTGGGCGACGAAACCGCGATCTTCATGGCCCAGCACCAGCCGGCCAAGCTGGAGGCGTTCGAGGGCAACTGGAAGACCGACAACAACGGATACAACCTCGTCGTCATCCCGGACACCGGCAACGGCCGCGACAGCCTGCGCATCGAGATCCCGCACCTGGGCGCGGTGATCGGCCACGACCTCACCGGCCAGGCGCACGTGCCCGGCCTGCTGAACACCCCGCCCGACCAGCGCCCCAACATGTGGAGCGCCTTCTACGGCTTCCGGGCCATGTACCTCACCGCCCTGGCCATGTTCGCCACCGCCTTCGCCGGGCTGATACTGCGGCTGCGCGGCCGCCTGTTCACCTCTCGGCGCTTTCTGCGCTGGATGGTCTGGATGACTCCGGCAGGCATCGTCGCCATCACCGGAGGCTGGATCACCGCCGAGACCGGCCGCCAACCCTGGGTGGTCTACGGCAAGTTGCGCACCGCTGACGCGCTGTCCCAGCTGTCCACGGCCGAGGCCGCGTTCAGCCTGATCGGCTTCGTCGCCCTCTACGCCTCGCTGCTGGCCATCTGGGCCCGCTACATCGTCCGCACGGTCAAAGCCGGTCCCGAGGCGCTTGCGGGCGCCACCGGGACTCCGGCCCTCGCATCGGAGGCCCCCGTTGCTTGAGTACGCGAGCTACGCCTTGGTCCTGCTCTCGTTGGGCATGTACGTCGTCCTGGACGGCTACGACCTGGGCGTGGGCATGCTGAGCCTGTTCGCCGCCGTCGAGCGCCGCCGCGAGTACAGCGAGTTGATCGCCACGGCCTGGGACGCCAACGAGAGCTGGATCGTCCTGGCCGGCGTCGCCATGTGGGCCGCGCTGCCCGGCCTCTACGCCACCGTCCTGCCCGGCGTCTACCTGCCACTGATCGGCATGCTCTTCTCGATCATCCTGCGCGGCATGGGACTTGAGTTCCAGGGCGCGGCGTCGGAGTACCGGCGGGGCTGGGCGCTGCTGTTCGGCACCGCGTCGGCCACGGCGACGCTCTGCCAGGGCCTGGTGGTCGGCGCGGTGCTCTCCGGCCTGCGTCAAGCGGGCGGCGTGTTCCACGGCGGTGCCTTCGACTGGCTCACCCCCTACAGCGTGCTCTGCGGGCTCGGCCTGGTGGTGCTCTACCTGCTCGCCGGTGCCGCCTGGCTGCAGCTCAAGTCCGAGGGGGAGACCCGGGACCGGGCTGCCCGCGCCGGCCGGCCCCTGCTCGCCGGCACGGTCGCCGCCGCGCTGATCCTGGCCTTCGGTCTTGAGGTGGCCGACCCCCAGCAGTTCCGCTTCGACGAACCCCTCCGGGCGACGCTGTTCTGGCTGGCCGTGACCGCAGCCGTGGCGGCAGGGGCGTACGCCTGGCACGGCTTCGGCCGCCGACCGGACTGGCGGCCGTTCGCCGCCGTGGTGACCGCCGAGGTCCTCGGGCTGCTCGCGCTGGTCGCGGCAACCGTGCCGGTGCTGGTGCCAGCTGGACTGACGGTGCATCAAGCGTCGAGTCCGCACAGTTCCCAGCTCTTCCTGGTGCTCGGGGTGGGCCTGTGCATGCCGGTGGTGTTCGGATACAACGCCTATGCCTGGTGGGCGTTCCGCGGCAAGTTCAGGCAGCCGGCCGAGCCGCCCCTCCCGCCGGTGTCCCGCTCCCTGGCGGTCGCGCCGGAGCCCGCAACCGTACCGGACCGCGGCATCCTGGCCGTGACGGTCCGGCGGATCCTGCTCACGGTCCTGGGGATCGCCCTCGCTGCCGTGTCGCAGGACGTCTTCGGCGGCGTCGCCACCTGGATCGACCCTGTGGGCATCGCCCTGCTGTGCACCGTGGCACTAGCCGCGTGGATCACCGGCGACCGCCGCGACCAGCGCGACGGCGCGTTCGACCTGCCGACCGACCTGCCCGTCGACGTGCCGATCGACCCGGCGGCGGGCCGGTGACGGCGCGTCGCGCGGGCGCGGGCTATGCCCGGGGCGAGGGGCACAACGCGGTTTGTGGGGTGGCCGGGTGAGTACCTCCACAGGGCTGCTCTCCCAGCTCGCGGACGACCGGACGCCCGACGGCGACCCGCAGGGCGGCCCGGCCCGACTGCGTGCCTGGGCGGCCCTCGGACGCGCGGATCTGCGCCGCGCCGGCACACTGCGCGGCCTGGCCCAGCTCGGCACCGTCCTGTGGGCCGCAGGCCTGGCCTGGGCCGCCGAACGGGGGCTCGCCGCCGAGCATTCGCCGGCCGCGACCGTTACGGCGGTCCTCCCGGCGGCAGGGCTCGTGGCAATCGGGCTGGCGCTGCGCGCTGCTCTGCTCTCCGCCGGTGACTCCGTGGCGGCTCGCGGCGCCCGCACCGTCCGGCAGGAGCTGCAACGCCGGCTGCTGCGGGCGGCGTTGCCCACACGGGGTGTGCTGCGCAACCGGGGAGGAACCGGCACCGAGCTGAGCGACGCCGCTGTGGCCGAGGCCGCCGACGGCGAGATCACCCATCTCACGGACTGGCTCACCGGCTACGTCCCGGCCCGCACCACCATGCTGCTCGGCAGTTCCCTGGTGCTGACCGCGATCGCCTGCCGAAGCTGGTTCGTCGCCCTGATGCTGCTGGCGGCCACCCCGCTGCTGCCGGCCAACCTCAAGGTCATCGGCCTGGGCACGCAGGCGGCTGTGCACGCCCAGCTCACCGCCGTGCGGCAGCACAGCGCCCGGCTGCTGGACCAGCTCCGCGGACTGCCCACCCTGGTCGGGCTCGGCGCCCACGAGCAGGCGGCACGCGCACTGCGTGAGGACGACGAGGAACTTGCCCGGCGGACCCAGACCGTGCTGCGGGTCGCGTTCCTCTCCACCGCCTGGATCGAGCTGCTGATCACCGGCACCCTTGCCGTGGTGGCCACCTACTGCGGCCTGGTCCTGCTCGACTACCTGCACCTGCCGGGCGTGCCGGGGCGGATGAGCCTGGGCACTGCGCTGTTCGTGCTCACCCTCACCCCCGCGTACTTCGCCCCGGCCCGGGACCTGGCCCGCGGCTACCACGCCCGGGCCCAGGCGGCAGCGGCGGCGGAACTGATCGCCCAGGCGCTGGGACCGGAGAACCCCGGCCCCACTGCCGAAGGCCGGGCTGGACGGGCCATGGCCGTCGCACGCACCGGAGCCCCCGGACTGCACCTGGACCGGATTACCGTCCGCTACCCGCACCGCGACGCACCTGCCCTGGACGAGGTCGGCCTCGATCTGGTGGCCGGCCAGGTTCTGGCGGTCACCGGTCCCAGTGGCGCGGGAAAGTCCACCCTGCTCGCGATCGTCGCCGGACTGCTGGTACCCGACTCCGGCCGCTGCGCCCTCATCCGGGACGACGGGCCGCACGCCCCGACCCCCACGCTGGTGTCCTGGGTGGGCCAGCCCGCGCACCTGCTCCCCGGCACCGTACGCGACAACCTGCTCCTGGCCCGCCAGGACGCGACGGACGACGACCTGGTGGCCGCCTTCGTCGCGCTCGGCTTCCAGGACCTGCTGGCTGCTCTCCCGCAGGGCCTGGACACGCCGCTGGGCGAACGCGGCACGGGACTGTCCTCCGGCCAGTCCCAGCAGCTGGTGCTGATCCGCGCGCTGTTGCGGGACGCGCCACTGCTGTGCCTGGACGAGCCGACCGCCCATCTGGACCCGCAGGCCGAACGGCGCGTCGTCGCGGCGCTGCGCACCCTCGTCCGCGACCGCACCGTCGTGCTCGCTACCCACAGCCCCGCCCTGCTCCTGCTGGCGGACCAGATCCGGACCCTGGACGGAGGCAGGCTGCGATGAATCCCTGGCGTCTGCTCCGGAGCTCCGTCCGCCGCCGCGACCTGGCCGCCGGTATCGCGCTGGCCGCGGCGGCGGAACTCAGCGCCGCCGCGCTGCTCGGAATCTCCGGCTGGTTCCTGACGGCCTGTGCCCTGGTCACCCTTCAGGCCAACACCACCTGGTCCTGGATGTACCCCTCGGGCGCGGTTCGGGCACTGGCGCTGATGCGCACCGGCCTGCGCTACCTCGAACGGCTGGTCAGCCATCGCACCCTGCTGACCGCCACGGTCGACCTGCGCTCCCGCCTGGTGCGTGGCGCGGCCGCGCTCACTCCGCGCGAACTGCGCGGTGAACGTGACGGCGCGTTGCTCAGCCGGCTCACCACCGACGTGGAGGCCGTCGGCGCACTGCCCGCCCAGGTGCTCGCCCCACTCGCCGCCCAACTGGTGACGGCTGCCGTCGTGGAGATCCTACTGCTGCGCGCCAGCCTCCCGCTCGGTACGGCCGAACTCGCGGTGCTGGTCGCCGGCGTGGGCTGTGCCGTGGGTGCGCACCGGCGTGCCGAGCGCCGACTCGCCGCAGCGGCCCGGGCCCGCTCGCAAGCGCGCGCCGAACTGCTGGGCGCTCGTGGCGCCTTCGCGGAACTGCGCTGCCTGGACGCCGTCCCCCGGGCACGCCGAGCAGTGGCCTCGGCTCTCGGACGTGCCGAGGACGCCGAGCAGGCCGCAGCACGGACGGAGCGTCACGGCCGCCTGTCCATGCGGCTGATCGCCGCCCTCGGCCAGGGCTCCGCACTCGCGCTGGCGCTGGAGTTCGGCGGTACGCCCCAGCCCGTGGCCGTCGCTGTCGGCGAACTCCTGCTGCTCGCGGCGGGATGGGAGCTGCTGGAGGGCCTGCCGCAGCTCCTGCAGCACTTGGCGCGAGCCGCCGACGCCGCCGGACGCCTCGCCGCCCTCGCCCAGGGCGCCCGGCCCGGCACCCCCGTGGCGTCGGGACCGCTGCAGGTGTCCGACCTCCCGATCGGCAACGGCGCGCATCGGCTGTCACTGACCGTGCGGATCCCGGAGCTGGTCCTGGTCACCGGCCCCAACGGCAGCGGAAAGAGCACCCTGCTCGGCCAGTTGGCAGGCCGGTTGCCGGTCCCGCCCGGCAGCGTGCGGCTCGGCGCCACGCCGGTGCACGCGCTGGCGTCCGGCGCGGTGGCGGAGGTGCTCACCCTGGTCGAGGCCGACGACTGGCTCGCCGACGCGAGCGTGTCCGCGAACCTGCTCCAGGCCGCCCCGGACGCCGACACGGCCGTCCTGCGTGCCGCGCTGGCCGTGGTCGGCCTCGATGCCCTGCCCCTGGACGCACCGGTCGGCTCCGGTGGCGGCGCCCTGTCCCAAGGACAGCGACGACGCCTGGCCATCGCCCGCGCGGTGCTGCGCCAACCGCCCGTGCTGCTCCTGGACGAGCCCACGGCCGGTCTGGACCGTCCGACCGCGACTGCCCTGCTGCACGGCCTGCGCCGGGCGCTGCCCGACTCCGCGCTGGTCATCGCCCTGCAGGAGCAGGAGCTCGAACTCCTCCCCTGGCCCGCCGACGCGACGGTGCGGGTCGGCACGGCAGCGGAGTATCGCGAACGCGCCACAGCGGCCGGGTGACGGGGGGCCGGGTGACGGACGGTCAGGCGACGGCGGGATCGGTCACAGGTCGTCGAAGAAGTCGCGCAGCTGGTGGCGACTGCTGACCCCGAGCTTCGGATACACCTTGTAGAGATGCGCGCCGATGGTGCGGGGGGACACCATGAGCTGCTCGGCGATCTCCCGGTTGCGCAGTCCCTGCGCCGCCAACCGGACGATCCGCCGCTCGTGCGCGGTCAGCTCGGACAGCGGATCCGCGTCGGTGAGCGCGGAGCCGGGCGTCGAAGTGGCGAAGCCGGCCGCCCGCAGTTCGCCCCGCGCCTCCTCGAGCACGCCGACGGCGCCGAGCCTGGTGAACGTCTCCATCGCCGGCAGCAGTAGCTCCCGGGCCTCGGAGGGCCGTCGGCGGCGACGAAGCCACTGGGCGTAGTGCAGCCGGGCCTGGGCCCGGGCCAGCGGCCACTGTTCGGCCACGGGGTTCACCACGGCCGACCGGAAGTGCTGTTCGGCGTCGTCGGGCTCGCTGATCAGCGCGGCGGCGTGGTGGAGGAGCAGAGTCATCCGGGTCGTCGGCCGGGCCCCCACCGCCTCGCGCACGGCGGCGAGGACGGGCGCGACCTCCTGCTGCCGGCCTGTCCGTTGCGCGAGGGCGGCGAGGTCGGCGATCGACCGGTGCGACAGGAAGTAGTGCAGGGGTGCGCCCTCGCCGTCGAACAGTTGCCGGAAGTGGCGGTACGCGCCGTCGTAGTCGCCCGCGGCCGCGGCCGCCGTGCCCGCGGCCCGCAGCAGGGAGGCGTGTGTCGCCCGGTTCTCCTCCAGGCTGACAGCGGTCCACGAGGGATTCGCCGTCTCGCCGCCGTCGGTGTGGCCTCCGCGCAGAGCGTGCAGCAGCATCCGCAGCGCGTCCACGGCGACCTCGAGGTGGGTCAGCTTGTGGATGGCCGCGAGCGTCCACATCTCCGTCAGTAGTTCGTCGGCCTCGGCCCACCGCCCGGTGTCGATCAGCGTCAAGGCCATCGGCGCGAGCGCGTTCGCCCCGGTGCCCATCGCCCCGTACGCCCGGAGCAGGGCGAAGGTCTGCCGGAAGGCGTCGACGGACAGGTCCGACTCATCGGCGTAGAACGCGACGGCTCCGACGACCTGGAGCCGGGCCACGTCGGCGGGGCCGGGCAGCGGATCCAGCAGCGACGGCTGCCGGGTCGGGCTCAGCAGGGCGGGGGCATTGGCGACCGGGTCGATCCCGGCGAGAACCCCTGCCCGGACCGCGTCGACGGCCTCGGTGGGCAGCAACGCGGTGTGGGCGGGCTCCACGTTTTTGATCACGACGCTGTCGAGCATGGCCGGGACCGCACGTCGGATCTCCGACAGCCCCGACTGGTATCCGAGCGTGTGAACGATCGCGGCCACCGCGAGCATGGTCCTGCCGTCCTTCGGCGGCGCGTCCACCGCGCCCTTCAGAACCTGGAACGCCTCTCGCTGACGCCCGAAGAAGGACAGGGCCAGAGCCACCCCGCACGCCGACGCGCAGAGCAGGTCACGGTCCTCGGTCAGTGCCGCGACCTTGCCGTACAGATCGCGCACCCAGGACGGGTCGCCCGCGTTGATCGCGGCCCGGATCGCGTTGGCGTAGCGCCGCGCCCGGTCCGCATCGGCGAGGCTGAACTCGGCGGCGCGCTCCAGCGCCCTGGCTGCCGCGAACAGACCACCGCGCCGTTCGACGATGCCCGCAGTGTCCTCCAGCGCCGCCGCGACGGACTCGTCGGGGAAGGGGCACGCCTCGGCCAGATGCCAGGCCCGGCGTGCGGGATCCTCCTCCAGGACCGCTGCGAAGTCCCTGTGTGCCTGCTGCCGGAGGTGTGCCGGGGCTCCCTGGTAGGAGGCGGCGCGCACGAGCGGGTGACGGAACGCGACCCGGCCGCCGGCGATGGTGATCAGTCCGGCGTCCTCGGCCGGCCCCCATACCGCGAGGTCGGGGCCGACTCCGGCGGCGGCCACGACGGTGGCCAGGTCGGTGTGGTCCGAGGAGGCGGCCGCGTACAGGACCAGGCGTTGGGTGGCCGGGGGCAGGGCGCGCAGCCGGGCGGCGAACATCGCCTGGATCCGCAGCGTCTGCGGCATTCCGCCGCCGGGGAGCCCGGAGGAGGAGTCCTCGAGGGCGGCACGGGACAGTTCGATGATGGCCAGCGGATTGCCGTCGGCCTGTTCCAGCAGGTCGATTCGAGCCCGGCCGGCGGGGGTCCGGGGCTGGGCTTTCAGGAGGCGCGCTGCGGCCTGGCCGGTCAGCGGACCCAAGGTCAGGACGGGCAGGCCCGCGGCGATGCCGTCCGGTGGCGTCAGTCCTCGGGCGGCGAGCAGCGTCGCTATCGGTTCGGTGGCGAAGCGGCGCAGGACGAAGCTGATGACGTCGCGGGAATCGCGGTCGAAGAGCTGGGAGTCGTCGAGGACCAGCACCAGCGGCGTGTGCCGTGAGACGTCCGCCAGCAGGGTGAGCACCGCGACGCGCAGCAGCATGGAGTCGGCCGGCGTGGTGGTGGGGGTCAGGCCGAAGGCCGTCTCCAGGGCTTCGCGCAGGTGCGCCGGCAGGTCGGCGAGGGTGGGCAGGAGCGGGAGCAGCAGTTGGTGCAGGGCGGCGAAGGACTGCTCCTGCTCGCCCTCGCAGCCCTGGGACATCAGGACCCTCGTGCCGATCCCGCGTGCGTGCTCGGCCGCGAGGGCGAGCAGTGCGGACTTGCCGGTACCGGCATCACCGAGCACCAGCAGCGCCTGCGGGGCGCGGCGGCCCGCCTCTACGACGCCCAGGATCCGTTCGGTCTCCGCCTCCCGGCCGATCAGGCTCCGTTGGTCCATGGTGCGTCTCCCTGGTCCGTGCGTGGCACTCGTCGGCTGTCGATCCCGGACAGCGGGACGGTTGGACCGATTCTGCCAGCACGGACAAGAGCGCAGGTCGGCGGCCATCTCTGGCCGTGTCGACGGCGTGTCGACGGCGGGAGACCGGGCGGACGCCGAGGGCGCCCCCCGCCGGCTTCGCCGGTGCGGGAGGCGCCCATGGTGATACGCGCTGCGGGGACGGCCAGCGGCCCGGGCCGCGTCGCGGGAGCTCCGGGGGAGCGTGCCGGGACGCAGCCGGGGGCTGATGCGTCGGTCAGGGGTGGAGGACGTCGTGCAGGAACTCACCGCCCTGCCGGGTGGCGGCCAGGGCGGCCTGGGTCTCGCGCATCGCGTTGACCATCACGAAGTCGTGGATGATGCCCTCGTAGCGTACGGCCGTGGTCGGGACTCCCGCCGCGCGCAGCTTCGCCGCGTACGCCTCGCCCTCGTCGCGCAGCACGTCGGCCTCGCCCACGATGACCAGCGCCGGCGGCAGGCCGGTCAACTGCTCCAGGCTCGCCCGCAGCGGCGAGGCGGTGATCTGCGCGCGCTCCTCGGGGTCGGTGGTGTACTGGTCCCAGAACCAGTGCATGCCCTCGCGGCTGAGGAAGTAGCCCTCGGCGAACTGCTGGTAGGAGCCGGTGTCGAACGAGGCGTCGGTGACCGGGTAGAACAGCAACTGCCCCGCCAGGGCGGGGCCGCCGCGCTGCTTGGCGAGCAGGGTGATGGCCGCGGTCATGTTGCCGCCGACCGAGTCGCCTGCGACCGCGATGCGGCCGGCGTCCAGCCCCTCCTCGGCTCCGTGCTCGGCGATCCACAGCAGGGTGGCGTAGATCTCCTCGATCGCGGTGGGGTACTTCGCCTCCGGCGAGAGGCTGTAGTTGACGAACACTGTCGCGGACTGCGCCCGCACCGTGAGCTCCCGGACCAGTCGGTCATGGGTGTGGGCGTTGCCGAAGACCCAGCCCGCGCCGTGGGTGTACAGCACGACCGGGAGGGGGCCGCTGCTGCCGACCGGGGTGAGGATCCGGATGGAGACGGTGCCGGACGGCCCGACGGGGATGACCAGGTCCTTCACGTCGGCGTCGGGCACCGGAACGTCGCCGTCCTGGACGCTGTCGACGGCCTTACGGCCGTCGACCGGGCCGAGGTCGTAGAGGAACGGCGGCTTGCTGGTCGCGTCCGCGAAGGCCTGGGCGGCCGTTTCGAGGACGGGCTTGATCTCGGACATCATGCTCCTTGACGAGGTTTCCGATGAGCTTCGGACCGGGCCGTACGCACGCGGCCTGGTTTCACGATCGTTTGTCTGCGGCCGGGGCGCATCAGTCGGTTGACTGACGGGCTTGGCACTCGGCCGTTCCGGTCCGGGCGGCTCCAGGCCGCCGTGGGCCGGTAGGGTCCGCTGAAAGGCGGGGATCAGGAGCCGCTGTGCAGGACGCAGGAGAGGAAGCCGTCGGCCTGGCCCACGGCGGCCTGGGCCGCGTTGGTGTCGGCGAGCGCGTTGAGCATCACGAAGTCGTGGATGACACCCTCGTAGCGAACCGCGGTGACGTCGTCGCCGGCCGAGCGGAGCTTGGCGGCGTAGGCCTCGCCCTCGTCCCGCAGCACATCGGCTTCGTCCGTGATGACCAGGGCCTTGGGCAGCCCCTTGAGCTGGTCGAGGCTCGCGCGCAGCGGCGAGGCGAGGATCTGGTCGCGGGTCTGGAGGTTGGGCGCGTAGGCGTTCCAGAACCACTGCATCGCCTTGCGGGTGAGCCAGGGTCCCTCGGCGAACTGCTGGTAGGAGGCCGTGTTGAAGGCCGCGTCGGTGACGGGGTAGAAAAGCAGTTGTCCGGCCAGGTGGGGACCGTGGCGCTCCTTGTCCATGAGGGTGACCGCCGCGGTCATGTTGCCGCCGACGCTGTCGCCGGCGACGGCGATCCGCGAGCCGTCGACGTTGATCTCGCTGCCGTGCTGGGCCACCCAGGTGGTCGCGGCGTAGGCCTGCTCGATGGCGGTGGGGAATCGGGCTTCGGGCGACGGGGTGTAGTCGACGAAGATCACTGCCACGTGTGCGCCGTTCGCGATCTCGCGGACCAGCCGGTCGTGGGTGCTCTCGTCGCCGAGGACCCAGCCGCCGCCGTGGAAGTACATCACGACGGGAAGCTTGCCGGTCGCACCCTTGGGGCGCACGATCCGGACCGTGACCGTGCCGGTGGGACCCACCGGCAGGGTGCGGTGCGAGATGTCGGCGGGCTGGACCGCGACCGGCCCTGCCTGGACGCTGTCCAGGGCCTTGCGTGCGGCGGCGTACGACAGCGTGTAGATCGGCGGGTTCTTGGCCGCCGCGTCGGCGAAGACCTGGGCGTCGTGCTCCAGGACCACCGGACTCTGCGGGGCGGGGCGCGCGGCGAGGTCCGCCGGCGAGGAGGGGGCCGCGAGTGCGTCGACAGTCACGGCGGCGCCGAGAGTGACCGCGATGGCGGCGGTGATCGCCGTCCGGCCGGTGAGGCGTCGGATACGGCCTGTGGGCATGCGCGTGGACATGGAGGTCTCCAGGATCGGCAGGGTGGCGTAACGGCTCCATGCCTGGGGTCGCGCGGGGCAGGCCCCTGGCAGAGCGCTCTGACCTCAACGTACGAGCGGACCGGCCATCGACGACGCCCGAGAAGGCACACGCCCTGCTCCCAGGACGCACACGTTCAGCGCCGTTCGGTCAGGGCGTGCCTGAGGAAGCTGCCACCCTGCCGGACGGCGGCCAGGGTCGGAGGGCTGTCCCGCATCGGGTTCAGTGACGCGAAGTCATGGACGGTCCCGAGGTATCGGACCGCGGTCACGGCCACGCCCGCCTGCCGCAGCAGGCGGGCGTACTGTTCGGCCTCGTCCCGGACGACATCGGCCTCCGCCGAGACGACCATCGCGGGCGGGAGCCCCGCCAGGTCCGTCGGGGTGGCCCGCAAGGGCGCGGCGGTGGGTTCGGCGAGCTGGTGCTCGTCGTCGAGGTACTGCTGCCAGTACCAGTCGAGGGCGTCACTGGTGAGGAGGTATCCGGACGCGAACTGCTCCCGCGACTCCGCTTCGTGGTACGGGTCGGTCATCGGGTAGTACAGCAGCTGGGCGCGGATGCGGGGACCGCCCCGCTCTTTGGCCATCATGGTGAGGGCCGTCGCCATGGTCGCGCCGGCGCAGTCGCCGGCCACCGCGAGTCTGCGGCCGTTGAGTTCGAGGCTGCCGGCCTGCTCGATCAGCCAGGTCAGCACCGCGTAGCACTCCTCGAGGGCCACCGGATACCGGGCCTCGGGCGTGCGGGTGTATTCCGGGACCACGAACACCGCGCCGCTGACGGTTGCGAGTTCGGAGATCATCCGGGTGTGGGTGTGCGCATCGCCGAGCATCCAGCGGCCGCCGTGGAGGTAGAGGACGACGGGCAGGGGACCGGTCTGTCCGGTCGGCCGGAAGGTCCAGAAGCCGACGAGCCCGGACGGTCCGACGGGCGCGGCCAGGAAGTCGACCTCCAGACCGAAGTCGTCCAGCGTCAGGCCCTGCGTCTCCCGGAGCACCTGGCGGCCGTCGAACGGGCCGAGCTGGTGCAGGTACGGGGGCGCGGCCGAGGCGTCGACGAACCGTTGGATGACAGGGTCGAGGACCACGGCAGGCCGATGGGGACCGCCTCGGTCCCCATCCGGTACCAGTCCCATACCCTCACCTCGCGTTCATCCTAGCAATCCGGTGATCGACGCCCGAGGCCCGGTGACTTCGGTGTTCAGGCGCCTGCGCAAGCGGGGTGTGGTAGCGATGAGAAGGCATCGGCCCAACGGGGCGTGCGGCGGTCACAGATCGTCGAAGAAGTCCCGCAGTTGCTGGCGTCTGCTCACACCGAGTTTGGGATACACGTTGTACAGGTGCGAGCCGATGGTGCGGGGGGACACCATCAACTGCTCGGCGATCTCCCGGTTGCGCAGGCCCCGCGCCGCCAGACGGACGATCCGCTGCTCGTGGGCGGTCAGCTCGGACAGCGGATCAGGCGTTGTCGGCGCGGTGGCGACACCGGTCGCCCGCAGCTCGCACCGTGCCTCCTCGGCCAGGCCCGAGGCGCCGAGCCGGGTGAACGCCTCCAGCGCCGTGGCCAGCAGCTCACGGGCCTCGGACGGCCGTCGGCGGCGACGAAGCCACCGGGCGTAGTGCAGCCGGGCCTGGGCCCGGGCCAGCGGCCACTGTTCGGCCGCGGGGTTCACCACGGCCAGCCGGAAGTGTTGTTCGGTGTCGTTGGGGCTGCCGATCAAGGCGGTGGCGTGGTGCAGCAGCAGCGTCATCCGGGTCGTCGGCTGCGGACCCATCGCCTCGCGCACCGCCGCGAGGACCTTCGCGGCCTCCTGCTGACGGCCGGTCCGCTGGGCGGCTGCGGCCAGGTCGGCGATCGACCGGTGCGACAGGAAGTAGTGCAGGGGCGCGCCCTCGTCGTCGAACAACTGCCGGAAGTGCCGGTACGCGCCGTCCAGGTCGCCCGCGGCGGCGGCAGCGGCACCCGCCGCGCGGAGCAGCAGAGTGTGAGTGGCCCGGTTCTCCTCCGGGTTCACCGCCGTCCAGTCAAGCTCCGCCGACACGCCGCCGTCAGGCGCGTGCCCGCGCAGGGACCGCAGCGTCACGCGCAGCGATGCTACGTCGACCTCGACCTGACGCATCGTGTGGACGACCGCGAGCGTGGCCGCTTCCGCCAGGTGCTCGTCGGCCTCGGCCCACCGTCCGGTGTCGATGAGTGCCGAGACCATCGCCGCGAACGAGGACGCCCCGATGGCGATGGATCCGTAGGCGCGGAGCATGGCGAAGGCCTGCCGCAGGGAGTCGACGCACAGGTCGGACTCGTCTGCCCACCAGGCGATGGCACCGACCACGTGCACACGGGTCATCTCCGCGGCGCCGGTGACCGGCGTCAGGAGGCCCGGCCGTCGGGTCCGGCTCAGCAGGGCGGGCGCGTTCGCGGCGGGGTCGGCGACGGCCACGGCGAGGGCCCGCATCGCCTCGCAGGCCTCGACTGCCGCCAGTTCCGCGTACGGCGAGCCCACCCCCGCGACCTCTGCGGGGTCGATCCGGTCCGGAAGGACCGCCATGGTCTCCCTGACCTCGGGCAGCCCCGACTGGAACGCCACCGCGCTGAGCGGGCCGGCCAGTGCGAGGGCGGTCCGGCCGTCCGGGGGCGGGTCCATCTCGAGTGCCGTGGTCAGCACCCGGAATGCCTCCCGCTGCCGGCCGACGAGCGACAGCGTCATGCCGACACCGCACGCGGCCATGCCGAGCGCGTCAGGGTCCCGGGTCAGCGCCGTGACGTGGGTGTACATGTCGAGCACCCAGGTGATGTCACCAGCGTTGTTCGCGGCTCTGATCGCTTTGGCGTAGCGGCGTGCCCGGTCCGCCCGATCCGGACTGCACTCGGCGGCTCGTTCCAACGCGCGTGCAGCGGCGTGGTAGCCGCTGCGCAGTTCGACCAGGTCCGCTGTGTCCTCCAGCGCCGCCGCAACCGACTCGTCGCGGCCCGGGCACGCTGCGGCCAGATGCCAGGCCCGGCGCGCGGGATCGGTGGTCAGGGCCGTGGCGAGATCGGTGTGCGCCGCCTGTCTATGGTGCGCCGGAGCTCCGTGATAGCAGGCGGCGCGCACGAGCGGGTGCCGGAATCTGACCCGGCCGCCGGCGATGGTGATCAGGCCGGCGTCCTCGGCTGGTCCCCAGTTCGCGAGGTCGGTGCCGGCTCCCGCGGCGGCCATGACGGTGGCCAGATCGGTGTGGTCCGAGGACGCGGCTGCGTACAGGATCATGCGTTGGGTGGCCGGGGGCAGTGCGCGCAGCTGGGTGGCGAACATCTCCTGGATTCGCAGCGTCTGCGGTAGCCCCCCGGACTGCCCATGGGAAATGCCCGCTCGCGCACCGCGGCACAGTTCGATGATGGCCAGCGGATTGCCGTCGGCCAACTCCAGTGCGACCGTCCGGGCCCGCCCGGCCGGAGCCGGGTGCTGGGCCTCCAGGAGGCGTGCCGCAGCATGGTCGGTCAGTGGCCCCACGTGCAGCGCCGTCAGATCCGCGGCGATGCCGGCGGGCGCGGTCGCACCACGGGCGGCGAGCAGCACCGTCACCGGCTCGGCCGCGAATCGGCGCAGCACGAAGCTGAGCACGTCGCGGGAGTCGCGGTCGAAGTGCTGCACGTCATCGGTGACCAGCAGGACAGGCGCGTGCCGCGAGACGTCGGCCAGCAGGGTGAGTACCGCGACGCGCAACAGCATCGGGTCGGCCGGTCTGGTGGTGGCGGTCATGCCGAACGCCGTCTCCAGGGCTTCGCGCAGGTGCGTCGGCAGATCGACGATGCGGGGCAGGAACGGGAGCAGCAGTTGGTGCAGGGAGGCGAAGGACTGCTCCCGCTCGCCCTCGCAGCCCTGGGACGTCAGGACCCTCGTGCCGAGCCCGTGTGCGTGCTCCACCGCGAGGGCCAGCAGGGCGGACTTGCCGGTGCCCGCGTCACCGAGCACCAGCAGGGCCTGCGGGGCACTGCGGCCCGCGTCGACGACGCCCAGGATCCGATCGGTCTCCGTCTCCCGGCCGATCAGGGCCACCGCCGGACCGGGACGCCTTGCGGCACTTTGCTCGGCATCATGCGGCGCGTTGGTCCGGGTGAGCCGCTGAGCGCGTGCACCACTGATCAGGTTGCCCGCGAGCTGCGCGGGCTCCGGTCTCGGTGAATCCGGCGACATGATCTCCCCTTCGGCAGGTGTGGCTTCGGAACACCGTGCCAGCGGGCCTGGGTTGACACATCGCGTGAATCCGCTAGATCAGCGGGTGGGATGCCGTCGAACAGTGCCGGGGTCTGCGCGACGTCGGACGGAGACGGGAGCGGCCCTCACTTGATGGCCCCGCTGGTGGCGCCGGCGGCGAAATAGCGCTGAGCTACGACGAGCAGTACGGCCGCCGGGACGGAGGCCAGAACGGCGGTGGCCATGACGGCGTTCCACTGGTGTGTCTGAGCGCCGATGTACTGGTAGATGCCCACGGTGACCGGCCGTACGGTCTCCGTGGTGGTCAGGGTGAGGGCGAAAAGGAAGTCGCTCCAGGTGAAGAGGAAGGTGAAGAGGGCGGCGGTGATCAGTGCGTTCGCGCTCATCGGGAGCACCACGGCTCGGAAGACGCGCAGTCTCCCGGCGCCGTCCACGCGCGCGGCCTCGGTGATCTCCCCGGGAATGCTCTGCATGAACGAGCGCAGGACGATGATCGCGAAGGGGACCCCTGCGGTGGAGTCGGCGAGGATCAGTCCGAGGTAGGAGTTCAGGAGTCCCAGGTCGTTGTAGGCGCTGTAGAGCGCGTTGGCCACGACGATACTCGGCACCATCTGTGTGATCAGGATGCCGAAAAGCACGAGGTTGGATCCTCGGATGGGGAACTGCGCCAGCGCGTAGGCCGCCGGGGCGGCGAGCCCGAGGCTGAGCGTCACACTGCCGAGGGCTATGACAAGGCTGGTGACGAGGTTGCGTCCCTGATCGCGCAGTGCGGTGAGGTACCCGCTGAAGTCCGGATGGCGGGGGAACCAGCCTCCCTGCAGTGGGTTGCCCGTCGGTTGGAGGGAGGTATTCACCATCCAGTAGACGGGGAAGAGCATCAGCGCGAGCAGGATGATCCCGACGATCGTGGACGGCCAGCCACGGTTGGGTGCGCGCTTCACGGATCGCCTCTCAGGCGTTCTGGGCGCGACGGTTGGCGCGCAGATAGACCATGGCGGAGGCGAGCGAGATGACGAAGAGTACGTTGCTCATCGCGGCACCGCGCCCGAATTCGAACTGCTGAAACGACAGTTCGTAGGACTGGGTGGCGACGGTCTCCGTGGCGTCGGCCGGTCCTCCGCCTGTCACGACGAGGATGATGTCCAGCACCTTGACCGTGTAGACCGTGCCCAGCACCAGCACGACGCTTACCACGGGCCGCAGCAGTGGCCAGGTGACATGGCGGAACGTCGTCACCGGGCCGGCGCCGTCCAGCTTCGCCGCCTCGTAAAGATGCGTCGGGATGTCCTGGAGGCCGCCGTACAGGATCGTGGTGGTGAAGGGGATTCCGACCCAGATGTTGATGAGGGTCACCGATACGAGTGCCTGTGAGGTGCCGGTGAGCCAGGGCACGCCGGACGGCAGGAGGTGGAGGACGCGCAGCGCGGCGTTGACGACTCCGGTGTCGCTGTCAAGCATCCATCGCCACGTCGTTCCGGAGGCGACCAGCGGCAGCAGCCACGGCAGCAGGAGGAGCGACCGCAGAACCTGGCCGAGTGGGAAGCTGCGCTGGAAGAACAGGGCGAAGGCCAGGCCGAGCACGAACTGCCCGACTATCGAGCCGGCGGTGAACAGCACCGTGGTCAGCAGGGCCTTGGAGAACAGGTCCGACGACAGGATCGTCGAGTAGTTCTGCAGCCCCACGAACGGCGGGGCACCGGTGTAGAACGTCGTGATCGTGTACTGCTGGAAACTCATCACGATGTTTTTGACGATCGGGTAACCGAAGAACAGCAGCAGGTACACCGCGGCGGGCGCGATGAACAACCATCGGGCGAGCGACTCGCGGAAGCGTGCCCGGGCCACGGCCCGGTGCCCGGTGCTCATTCGGGGGGTCCGGGACAGGTCAGGGACTGGTCGCGATCTGCTGCGCATGCTGGAGTGCTTCCTCCGGCGTCTGCTCGCCCGTCAGCGCGTACTGGATCGCGGTGTATATGCCGGTCGCCGCTTGGGGCCACTTGACGCCGAGTTCGCCGGTACGGGCCCGAGCCGCTTCGACGCTCTGGACGAAGGCAGCCATCGACGGGACCTGCTCGGCGTACTGGGCGGCCACCGCGGAGCGGGAGGGCACGGTGAAGTGCTGCTTGGCCAGGGCGAGCATGTTCGCGGAGTCGTTCAGGCAGGCGAGGACCTGGGCGGCCTTCTCCTGCCGGGCCTTGGAAGCGCTCTGCGGGACCGTCCACACCTCACCGCCGAGCGGTGTGACAGGGTTCTGCCCCGCCTGCGGGACCGGGATCGGGGCCACCCCCCAGTGCAGGTTCTTCGCCTCGTTCAGGGCGGAGATCCGCCAGGGGCCGTTGATCATCATGGCTGTCCTGCCGGCGACGAACTGATCGCTGACGTCGGACTGCGTCCAGTTCAGCACCGACTTCGACATGGATCCGCTCTTCACCAGGTCGACCCAGAGCTGGAGTGCCTGCGCGGCCTGCGGGGTGGCCAACTGCTTCTCGTCCCCGCCGTTGGACCACAGGAAGGGCAGGAACTGCCAGGTGCCCTCGAAGGTGGCGTTTGCGTCGACCGCCATGCCATAACGCCCCGGGCGGGTAAGCCTGGCGGCCCCGGCCTTCAGTTCCGCCCAGGTCCTTGGCACGGCGACACCGGCCTTGGCGAGCATGTCCTTGTTGTAGAAGAGGGCGATCGTGTTGACGTCGGGCGCCAGCCCGTACAGCTTCCCGTCGTAGGTGCTCGCCGACAGGATGCCCTTGGCGAAGCCGCTGGAGTCGATGCCGTACTGGTCCAGCGGCGTCAGCGCGCCGGTCTGCGCGATCTGCTGCAGGTCGGGGTTGTCCAGCATCAACAGGTCGGGAAGGGTCCGCGACGACGCCTGCTGAAGGACATTGGGGATCAGCGACGCCCCCGGAACGCTGGTCTGCTCGACCGTTACGCCCACGGTCCCGCCGCAGGCGGCGAGCAACTCGCCCCACTGGGCGTGTTCGGTTTGGTCGGTGTAGTAGTCGAGCGCGGTGATGGAGGTGACCTTGCCGGGGGCGGACCCGGCACCGGCTCCGCCACCACCGCCGCACCCGGTGGCAACCAGTGCCAGGGTGGCGATTCCGGCCCCCAGGCGGGCGGCGCTGCGACGCGCCGGCGGTCTGGCTGGTGTGATCATGGTGCTGCCTTACCGAGTGTCGTGGGCGGCCGGAGTGCCGGTGCAGGTAGGAGAGGGGATCCGCATCTCCCGTGGGGACCCGATCAGCGTAGGCCCGCGGGAAAAGGCCAGGCGTCTGGGGGTCGCCCCATCGCGCGAACGTACCGACAGGTCCGCTCAGTCGTCGGGCAAGGCGATGACCAGGTTGGCGAGCTGAACCCGGGAGTTGATCGACAGCTTGCGGAAGACGGAGGTCAGGTGAGTATTGACCGTGTGCGGGGAGACGATGAGCAGGTCCGCGACCGACCGGTTTGTACGGCCCTCGGCGATGAGGCGCGCGACCTTCTTCTCCGAGGCGGTGAGGGCCCCCCATCCCTGCACAGGGCGCTGCATGATCGCTGCCCTATGGCTGCCGGCTCCCGCGCCGTCCAGATCGCGCTGTGCGCGTGCCGCTGCCGCGTGGGCGCCTGACTCGGCGAACGTGCCCTGGGCATGAGTCAGGGCGGCCGCTGCCTGAGGTCTCCGGCCCGCTGCCAGGAGTGCCCGTCCGAGATCGGCGTAGGCGGCGGCCCGGACCAGCGGGCGTGGGCTTGCCTTGAGCAGTGTCACGGAGCGTTCCAGCATGTCGAGATCGTTTTTCACGAGCCCGAAGGCCTGCGCCGCGATGCCCGTGGCGGTGGGCACGGCCGGGTTGCGTTCGGCGTGGGCTTCGGCCTGTGCGGCCAGGTCCTCGGCGAGCTCGCGGTCCGCGCCTCGCAGCGCCATGCGTATCGCGGAATCGATCCGGTTGCGCAACAGCCGCCAGCGCATGAAGAAACCCTCCTGCTGCACCTGCCGAATCTTGTCGACGGCAAGCCCGATGTCCCCATCGGCCTCGGCGTGGACCGCTTCCAGGAAGCGCACCGCGGCCGTGTTGCCCGGGTTCGGTTTGGTCGCCAGTCTCTCCTGCGCTGCGGCCAGGTGCTGCCGCGCCGCTTCCCGATCGCCGCACAGAAGGGCGATCTGTGAGCGGATCACGCGAGCGTTCACCTGCTGGACGGGTACCTGTACGTCGTCTTCCAGGCGCTCCATCGTCGCGAAGTCGGCGTCGGCGTCGGCGAGCTTGCCAAGCGCCAGATGGTGCTGGCCTTGTCCCCACAACAGCATTGCCTGACGGGGCGATCCGGCACGCTCTGCTGCCCGCAGGAGCAGTCGTTCGCTGGACCCGAAGTCGTCCATGTGCTGGTGCGCGACGATCTCTTCGGGAAGGAAAGCAGAATCGACGGCGCTGAGCGTCGCGAATTGCTCCAGTGCGAAGGCGTTCTCGCCCGCGTTGAGCGCGATCTCGCCGAGCCCGCACAGGGCCAGGACGTGTGCCTCCCGGTCACCGCTCGCGGTGGCGGCACGCAGCGCGGTCTCGCCGGCCTCGCGCGCCGCGACGAGATCATCGTCGCGGGACAGAGCCAGCGCACGCAGGGCCGCCAGCCTTGCCGCGACCTCCGGGGTGGCGCCCCCGATTGCCAGGGCTGTTTCGGCCCGGCGGCGCAACTCACCGGCGAGATCCATGTTCCACAGCGTCCCGCCGAGGGCAGCCTGCAGCCGACTGAACGACTCCAGTGGCGGTCGGCAGTCCAGCAGCCGGTCGCCGGTCAACAGCGCCTCTTGATTCCTGCCGGCCCGGGTCAAGCAGACGATCGCCTGCTCACCTACTACAAACCTCAACGGCCGCGCTGACGGCACCAATTCCAGGGCGTGCGCTATCAGGTCGGCCGCGAGACCCGGCGCGACCGGCAGCACGTCGTCAGCGGCTCGCCGCAGCAACGCCACGGCTTCCTCGTCTCCGGGCAGGGCGCCCCTGACGATGTGCGGCACCGCGTCGATCGGCTGGCGGCCTGCGGAGACAAGGTGGTTGGCAGCCTCGCGGTGCAGTGCCTTCCGGGCTGACGGCGGGATGTCGACGTAGACCGCCTGGCGCAGCAGATCATGCCGGAAGACCAGATGATCGCCGTTGTCGTCCAGGAGTCCGGCGCGCACCGCCTCCTCGAGCGCCGCGATCAACGTGGTGGACGGTTGGCCGCAGAGCGCGGTGGCGTCGTGGAAGCTGAACCGGCGTCCCAACACTGCACCCATCTGAAGCAAGCGCAGTGTGCTGGGATGCAGGGACCTGAGTCTGCCGCGCACACCCACCACGAGCCCTGGGGGCACGAGTTCACCCGAGTCCTCCGCGGTCCGCAGTCCCGCGAGCATCTCGACCGCCAGAAACGGATTCCCGCCGGCTCCGTCGAGCAAGTCGCGTACCCGCTCGTCAACGGCTGTACCCAGTGTGTCGCCGGCCAGTTGGCCGATGGCCGCGCCGGACAGTGGCCCCAATGGCACGGTAAGCGTCGGGAGTGTGTCCGTTGCGGCTGCGACGACCTCTTCTGCTGGACCGGCGGGCTCCAGTCGCCCGGCCAGCATCCACAGAACCGGCGAGGTCCACAAGCGTGTCGGAAGCTGCTTCAGAGCAAACCGGCTCAGCGGGTCGGCCCACTGCACGTCGTCCAGGGCGATCAGTACTGGCAGGCTGCCGGCTCTGGCTTCGATCGCCTCCGCTATGCGCTCAACCAGCCAGATCCGCTGATCGTGATTGCGGGCAAGATCGGCGAAGGCATCGCCCGACAGCAGCGGTTGGTCGCCGTGCAGGATGCAGGCCGCCAACGACGAGAGCGGAACGATGCGATGCAGCTCATCGGCCTTGCCGACGCCGACCGAGAATCCCGCTGCCCTGGCCTTGGTGACGGCCTCGGCGAGCAGCGTGGTTTTGCCGATACCCGCTTCCCCTCGGATCAGGGCCAACCCCCCGCTTCCGGTGCGGGCCACCGAGGCGATCAGTGTCTGCAGCTCTTCGAGCTCCGCTTCTCGACCACGCAGACCGCAACGGGACAGCGATCCACCTGACCCCGCCACTCACACACCCTTCGTGTCCGTACTCGCCTGCCGAAGCCGGGTAAGCGCCGGAAGGCGCGCCGAGTGTGTCCATTATCCAAGGAATGGCAGCTCAGGGCGGTCCACGGGGCGAGTGACTCCAGCCACAGTGCTGTAGGAACGGGTTGGACAGTGGGCGGAAACGACGGAGGGCGGAGCGCGGGCCGGAGTTGGCTCGGCGCTCCGCCGCCAGTGGGCGTCGTCGCAGTGCTGTACGAGTCCGACGTTGGGCTGTGTCAGTCCGACGTTGGGCCCGTCAGGGTCAGGAGTTGGTGGAGTGGATGGCGTCGCGGATCAGGGCGGCGACCTGCTTGGGGTGCGAGAGCATCACCAGGTGCGAGGAGTCGATCTCGATGCTCTTCACACCGGCACGCTCGTATCCGAACCGCTCGACATCCGGGTTGATGGTCCGGTCGGCCGTGGACACCGAGCCCCAGGCCGGCTTCGTCTTCCACGCCGCCGCCGAGGCGGGTTCGCCAAACGCGGCGGCCGCCAACGGCCGCTGCGACACGGCCAGGACCTTCGCCAGCTCCGGCTCGACGTCCGCAGCGAAGATCGCGGGGAACTGCTGGACGTCGACGGACACGTCGGTCCCCGTCTCGGTGCTCCCCGCGATCGGATACGTCGTCTGTACGAGCGCGGCCGCCAGCGAGGAGTCGGGGAAGCGGCCCTGCAACTCGCCCAGGCTCTCGCCCTCCTCCAGGGCGTACCCGGCCAGGTAGACCAGTGCGGTCACGTTCTGCTCGGTGCCCGCGACGGTGATCACCGCGCCACCGTAGGAGTGTCCGACCAGCACGACCGGGCCCGGAATCTGGCGGACGACGGAGGCGATGTATGCGGCGTCGCCGCTGAGGCTGCGGTTGGGGACGGCCGGTGCCACGACGGGGATCCCGTCGGCCAGCAGTTCGGGGATCAGGCGGGCGAAGCTGGAGGCGTCGGCGAAGGCGCCGTGCACGAGCACGACCGTGGGCTTGGTCATCAGGGGATCTCCGGTGTTCGGGAAGGCGGCGGGAACGCCGCAGGATCGGGCCGGTCGGATCTGGCCGCTCCGATCCAGGAGCAGCGGGGCGCGGTCCCGCAGTCGTGTGTGGCGGCGGGGTTCAGGTGCGGACGAGCGGGGTGTCGACCAGGTGCTCGGCCAGGAACCAGACGTGGGCTTCTCCGGTGCGGATCACCTGGGAGACCAGGAGGTCGTTGGTTCCGTCGTCGCCGAGGGCGGTGGTGCGTGCTGCGGCGTCGTGGGCGTCGGTCAGGATGGTTTCGTGTGCCGTGAGGAGCCGGGACAGCATGGCGGGGACTTCCTCCACGCCGTCCGGGGGCCGGGGGATGGCGGTGATCTCGGCGGCGTGCCGGGGATCGCCCACCGCGACGCCACCCAGGCTCTGCACGCGCTCGGCCAGGTCGTCGACCAGGGCGAGTTGCTGCTCGGCGTGCTTGTCCAGGAGCAGGTGCAGGGGGTAGAAGGTGGCGCCGCGCATGAGCCAGTGGTGCTTCTTGTAGAGCGCGTACAGGAACTGGGTGTCCGCCAGGACCTGGTTGAGCCGTTGGCAGGAGTACATCCGGGCGTCGTAGGACAACCCGATCGGGAACTGCTTGACGGTTCCGAACTCCTGGATCTGCTGGCTCTTCTGATGCAGTAGCGGCTGACTGGCCATGGATGTCTCCTGGTCGGTTGCGGGGATGCTGCCCGGGCTGTTCCGGGCAGCAGAAGGTGCGGAAGGGTGACACCTGCGGAGTGGAGCCCTACGGCGTGCGCTTCGCACTCGTCGCGCGGGTTGTCATCGATCCGCCGGAACAGGGGTGCTGGCACCCGGGGACGGGGCCGTGGTGAGTGTCGCGGTACGCCATTCGCGGGGCGACATGCCGTACGCGGTTCGGAAGACGCGGCTGAAGTGGGCGGGGTTGACGAATCCCCAGCGCCGGGCGACCGAGGACACGGTCGGGCTGGTCCGGCCGCGGCGTGTGAGTTCGCGGCTGCACTCCTCCAGTCGGCGCTGCTGGATCCACCTGCTGATCGAGGTCCCCTCGCTCTCGAAGAGTTTGTGCAGGTAGCGGACCGAGATGTGGTGGTGCGCGGCGATCGTTTGCGGGGAGAGATCGGGATCCGTCAGGTGCTGGTTGACGTAGCCGCGCACGCGCAGTGCCATGGCGCGTACGGCATCGCCGTGGTCGGTCGGCTCGTGTCCTGCGGCCTGCTCGCTGATCAGTGTGGCCAGCAGGTCGCTGACGGTGCCCGCCAATTGTTCGCCCACGCTGGGGCTGCACTGCGCGGCGGTGGCGGCCAGCGCGGTCAGGAACGGTGCGAGCATGCCCGCCACGCCCGCGTCCGGGGGCAGTGCCGTCGCGGTGACGCGGTGGACGTCGGCCTCGGGCATTGCCAGGACGCGGTGGGGCAGTTGGAAGACGTGCATGCGGAACGGCACGGGCTGGTCGAGCGTATAGGGGCGGGTGGTGTCGTAGACCACGAGCTCACCGGGCTCCAGGTGGGCGGTGCGCCCGTCCTGGGCCAGAGTGCCGTGCCCGGAGCTCTGCACACCGACGGACACGAACTTCCCGTCGGATTGGGCGGTGTGCCGGTGGGTCCGGCTGATCCGCTGCGGGTCCGCCTCGATGGTGGAGACCTGGAGGTAACCCAGGCGATGTGAGGTGATCCGGCCCGAGAACGGCTCCCTTCCGCGGGGCGTGACCGCCTGCGGGACGAGCGTGCGGGTCAGGGCCTTGTTCCAGTAGTCGAGCTTGTCGTCGTCCGGTACGCAAGCCGTGGTCAGTACGACACTCATGTGAATTCCCTTGAGAACGGGCGGGCTTGCGGACACCCGATGGATCCGCGCCCGGCGAGGCGCGGGTGCGCGACGCCGGCTCGGTAGCCCCACTCCCAGGTGGGAGGATTGCGATGTCGGGCTCCGCAGAACTCAGCCTGGTAGGAAAAGGTGCTGGACGCGTAGGTCAAACGACTGCCCACAGCCGCCGCCGCACACAAAATGCCGCCGCACACGATGCCGCCCGTCACAGCCTGGGCGTGGGATCACAGCCCTGTCGCAGCCACGGCACCGTTGCGCGCAGCCAAGGGCGACCGCGGCGGAATCGGGTTCAGGCCGGGGGCGGCAACAGGTGGCGGACGACGGGCGGATCCGAGGCAAGAGCGAGGGCACTGTCGAGGAACGCGGCGTCGGTGACCGTGGTGCGGCCGCTGTGCTGCCGCAGGTGCTCGGACCAGGACGGGACCTGGAAGACCTCGATGTAGTGGCCCGGCTTCGCGGCGTCGTGGTAGACCGCCCAGCGCTCGGCGCCGGTGCGTCGGCGGGTCAGTCCGACCGGGCGCATGGCGGCCAGGAATGCCTGTGCGTTCTCGGCGTTGACGACGTAGCCCACTTCGACCAGGACCGGCCCGTCGTTGGGGTCGGGCTCCAGGTCGAGCACGGGTTCGGGCCAGGTCGAGGTGATGGTGCGGTCCATACCGGCCTCGTGGGAGTGCATCGGCCAGAAGGGCAGCGTCGCCGCTCCGGCGACCAGCAGGCCCCCCGCCGCGAGAAGTGCCGCCGTGAGGCCGAGGCTGCCGGCGGCGAGCCCCCAGACGAGTGCACCGATGCCCTGGCCGCCCATGAAGACCACCAGGTATAGAGCCAGCCCCCGGGCACGTACCCAGGCGGGAAGGAGGAGCTGCAGGGCGGTGTTGAGCGACGAGAGGACGACCAACCAGGCGGCGCCGGTGGGCACCAGCAGCAGAGCGACCGGTACCACGCTGTGCAGCGTCGCGCAGGCGACCGTGCCGGTGGCGAAGACGAGGGTGGCGGCGGCCAGCAGGGCGTTGACGTCGGCCACGGCTCGCAGCGGCCTGATGACCAGCGCTCCGACGACCGCGCCCAGCCCCAGCGCGGCGAGCAGTAGTCCGTAGCCTCCGGCCCCGAGGTGCAGGGTGCTGCTGGCGACCACCGGCAGCAGTGCCCACAGCGCGGACGCGGGGACCACGAACAGGGCCGCGCGGAGCAGGATCCGCCGCACCCCGGGGGCATTGCGCACGTAGCGGGTTCCCGAGCGCAGGGCGGGCAGCAGGTGCTCGGCGGTGGCTTGGTCGCCCGCGGGTCGGCGCCAGACCAGGACGGCGAGTGTGACCACGGCGAAACTGGCCGCGTTGGTGCTGAACACCACGAAGGGTCCGGTGGCCGCGATCAGCAGTCCGGCCAGGGCCGGCCCCACGGCGCGGGCGATGTTGACGGTCAGGCTGTTCAGCGCGGCGGCGGCCGGGATCAGCTCACGGGGCACCAGTTCGGGTTGGATCGCCTGCCAGGCGGGATTGACCAGGGCCTGACCGCAGCCCATCAGGAAGGTGAGGGTGAGCAGCACGGTGGGGGTGGTCAGGCCGGCCCGGGTCAGCGCGGCCAGGGTGCCCGCGAGCGCGGCCATCAGCAGGGACAGCACGAGCAGGATCCGTCGGCGGTCCAGCACATCGGCCAGCACGCCCGCGGGCAGCGACACGAAGAGCACCGGCAGGAGACTGGCGGCCTGCACCGCCGAGGTCAGGGCTGCCGCATCGGGCTGGTGTACGAGCATCCACTGCGCGCCGACGGTCTGCATCCAACTGCCGATGTTGGAGGCGGTCTGGGCGCACCACAGGATGCGGAAGATCGGGATCGCCATGGGTGCCATGGCGGTGCCCTTACGCGGTGCTGCGCTCACGTGCTTCCCCTGTCGATGCGTCAGTGTGCCGCCGTGGCCCGGATCGAACGGCGGGCGGCCGCGGTGGGGATCCGGGCTCAGGCGGTGAGCTCGGGCGGCGGCTGGGGCCGGTCACGGCCGCGGAATGTTCCGAATGTTCAGTCGGGCCAGGTTGACGATCTCGCCGACACCGCCGCCGAGGACGACTTTCCCGAGGCCGAGGGCGAAGCCGCGGGCCTGCTCGACGGTGAGGTGCGACGGCACCTCCAGCGCGTCCGGCGTCGTCACGACGTCGAGGAGGGCCGGGCCGTCGTGGCTGAGGACGGCTTGAGCGGCCTCGCGGAGATCTGCCGGATCGACGACCCGCCGGGTGAAGAATCCGGCTCCGGCCGCGATCGCCGCGAAGTCGACGGGGTCGTGGTCGGTCTCGAACGGTGGATCCCCGGCGACCAGCATCTCCAGACGGACCATGCCCAGGCTTGAGTTGTTGAAGACGACCACCTTCACCGGCAGGTGATGCGTCTTCACGGTGAGCAGCTCGCCGAGCAGCATGGCCAGGCCGCCGTCGCCGGACAGCGAGACCACCTGGCGCCCGGGGTGCGAGACCTGGGCGCCGAAGGCCATCGGCAGCGCGTTGGCCATCGAGCCGTGGACGAACGACCCCAGCAGACGGCGGTGGCCGTTCGGGGTGAGGTAGCGCGCGCTCCAGGTGCAGCACATGCCGGTGTCGGCGGTGAACACGGCGTCGTCGTCGGCGAGTTCGTCGATGACGGAGGCCAGGTGCTCGGGATGGATCGGTCGGTGCGTGCTGATGTGGGTGCTGTAGGTGTTGATGCTCTTCTCGACGGCCCGGTGGTGCGCGTGCAGCATCCGGTCCAGGAACCGCCGGTCGCCGCGCTGTTCGATCCTGTCGAGAAGTGCGGTGAGGGTGAGGCCGACATCGGCGGCGACGCCCTGGGCGATGGGCGCGCGACGGCCCAGACGAGCCGGGTCGATGTCCACCTGCACGTTGTTCTTCGTGGGCAGGAAGTCGTCGTAGGGGAAGTCGGTGCCGAGCATCAGGACCAGATCGGCCTCGTGGAGTGCCCGGTAGCAGGCCCCGTATCCCAGCAGGCCGGTCATGCCGACGTCGTACGGGTTGTCGAACTGCAGGATGTCCTTGCCGCGCAGGCTGTGCCCGACGGGCGCGTTCAGGCGCTTCGCCAGCTCCAGTACTTCGCTGCGGGCGTCCGCGCAGCCGATTCCGGCGAAGATGGCAATCCGTTCGGCTTCGCCGATCCGCCGGGCCAGCTCGGCGACTGCGTCCGCGTCCGGCGCGGGCAGCGGGCGAGTGGTGAGCGTGGTGCTGTGGGGCACGCCGCCGCTGGAATCCTCCGCGAGGATGTCCCCCGGTAGTACCAGCACGGCCGCGCCGCGCTTGCCCACGGCGCTCTGGATCGCTCCGCGGGCGAGTCGGACGACCTGGTCGGCGTGGGCGACGGTCTCGCAGAAGTGGCTGGCCTGGGCGAACAGCGCCTCGGGCTTGGTCTCCTGGAAGTACCCGGTGCCGATCTGCCGGCTGGGGATGTGCGAGGCCAGCGCGAGGATGGGCGCCCCGGAGCGGTGCGCGTCCATGACGCCCTGGATGAGGTGGGTGTTGCCCGGTCCGCAGCTGCCGGCGCAGACGGCGAGGCGTCCGGTCAACTGCGCTTCAGCTGACGCGGCGAACGCAGCGGCCTCCTCGTTGTGGACGTGGATCCAATCGATGCCGCCCGCCGCCGAACCCCCGCTGCGGCGCACGGAGTCGCTGAAGGCGTTGAGGCTGTCGCCGACGAGACCGTAGATCCGTCGCACACCCGCCTGGACGAGGACGTCGAGCAGGTCGTCGGCCACCACGTGGCTCATGAGGTGTCCATACCTTTCTTAGTGGGTTGATTCGGGTCACTCGTAAGATCGGGACACCCAGGGGTGCTGGGTGTGGCTGGCATGAGGGAGCCGTTGCGATGGCTCAAGGAGATTGGCCGCCCAGCGCCCTGCGACGACTCGACCGCTAATTGGGATACGCGAAGTGAATCGCTCGTATGGACACGTCGGCGAGGTCGTCTGCTGGGACCGAAAACAGGCACGTCGACGTAGGAGGACCTGGTGCCCGAACTGTGGGCCGGGACGGATGCGGGCAAGGCCGAGCACCACTGCACGACGATCGACACGGACGGGAAGACTCTGCTCTCCCGGCGTGTGCCGAACAACGAGACCGAGCTTCTGGAACTGCTCAACGATGTCCTGGAACTGGCCGACGATGGCCCGGTGACGTGGGCGGTCGACCTGAACGCGGGCGGGGCCGCGCTGTGGATCGCGCTCCTGGTCAGCCACGGGCAAAAGCTGCTGTACATCCCCGGCCGGACCGTGCACCACGCCTCGGCCGCCTACCGGGGCAGCGGGAAGACAGACGCGAAGGACGCCTTCGTCATCGCTGACACCGCCCGCATGCGCCGCGACCTGCAGCCGCTGCAGCAGACCGGAGAGATCGCGGTGGACCTGCGAATCCTGACCGCTCGCCGCATGGACCTGTCGGCCGACCGCACCAGGGCGATCAACCGGCTCCGCGCCCAGCTGCTGGAGTACTTCCCCGCCGTGGAACGCGCCTTCGACTACAGCG
Organism: Streptacidiphilus sp. MAP12-16; assembly: GCF_041262165.1. Lineage (NCBI taxonomy): Bacteria > Bacillati > Actinomycetota > Actinomycetes > Kitasatosporales > Streptomycetaceae > Streptacidiphilus > Streptacidiphilus sp. MAP12-16. The sequence continues at coordinate 30,317 of NZ_JBGCBY010000034.1, read as the reverse complement.
TCTCCAAGAGCGCGCTGGTCCTCCTGACGGGCTACCAGACCCCGGCCGCACTGCGGCGGATCGGCCGCAGCCGGCTGGCGACCTGGTTGAAGAACCACGGAGTACGCACCGTCGCCGCGGCGAAGAACACGGCCGATGCAGCGGTCACCGCCGCCGAGGCCCAGTACACCGTCGTCCCCGGGGAGAAGACCGCCGCGAAGATGGTCCACACCCTGGCCAGGGAGGTGATGACCCTCGACCAGGAGATCGCCGAACTCGAAGCCTTGATCGAGGCTCGGTTTCGCGAGCATCCCGACGCCGAAGTGATCACCAGCATGCCCGGCATCGGCGGCATGCTCGGGGCCGAGTTCATCGCCGCCACCGGCGGCGACATGGGCGCCTTCGGCAGCCCCGACCGCCTTGCCGGCGTCGCAGGACTCGCTCCCGTTCCCCGCGACTCCGGCAAGATCAGCGGCAACCTGAAGCGACCCCGCCGCTACAGCCGCAGACTCCTGCGAATGTTCTACCTCTCGGCCCAGGTCGCCGCCATGCACTGCCCTGTCTCGAAGGCGTTCTACCAACGCAAGCGCAGCGAGGGGAAGTCCCACAAGCAGGCGATCCTGGCCCTCGCCAGGCGCCGCCTGAGTGTGCTCTGGGCCCTCATACGCGACGGCCGACCCTTCGAGGCCCAACTGCCCCGGCCCGCTGCCGTTGCGGCGTGAGACAGCCTCCAAGAGGCTCACGCGGCAGCTTGACAGCATCATTGGGAATCTCCTTGAGGGCATCGGATCGGACATCCGCGCTGCTGCACGCCCTCATGAACAATAGGATTCCAGAACCCGGGCATTCATTGCCTTCCCTGCACACCCCTGTGCTCTGCGTGCACCGATTCGCGCCCTGGAGCCTGACTCGTGGATCGCGCGCATCTCCTGAGAGGGCGCCCGTCGAGGGTGCGAGGGCGTGGCGGCCGGGCTCCTCGGAGGTTGACGAGCCCGGCCGCCACAACGATCTGCACGAAGGTCAGGCGTCGTGTTCCAGGGAGTGGGCCGCGCCGTGAAGCCGCTTGACGATGTCGTCCGCGAGGTGGTTGAACTCGGCTTCCTCGTCTGCGGATGTCGGCCCGATGGCTTCGGACCGGAGGCATCGCTCGATCGCGCTGATATGGCCGAGGATTTCGAGGAAGAGGGCAACGGCTCGTGGCTGTGGACTGATGTCCAGCGCGGTGGCTTCCCCGGCCACGGGCACAGGGGCGGCGAGAGGTGCTGTGGCAGCAACTGCCACCGTTATCGGCTCGCTCCCGAATCGGGCATCTCTTCCTACAATGCGTCGCCCGCCTCAAGGAGTTGCCGAGCCGGTGTCGAAAGGATGTTTGCCCCGGCAGTTGTGAGGCAGAGGGTCGTGGCCAGGGCGATAGAGGCCAAGGGTGGTAGTGCCGCGAGGGCGGGGATCAGCAGGGCGCTGATGGGCGCGATGAAGAGTTGGCGGGCGGCGGTGCGTCCTGCGACTCGTGAGCCGTACAGGGTGAGGGCGGCGTGATTGAGGGTGAGGCCGCCGCCGAGGGCGGCAGCGCCGAACAGCCCGAGTGCGTGGGTGCTGCTGGCGTGGTGCATGGCAGTTCCCAGGCCCAGGGCGGTGAGGAGGATGCCGCCGACGATGCCCAGGTGCAGGTAGGTGCCGGTGGTGGCGGCCTTGGCGCGGCGAGTGCCGGTGAGTTCGCTGAGGGCTCGTTGGGCGGAGTCGGCCAGGTGGTGGAAGTAGTTCCACCAGATCGCGAGGGCGAGTGTGATCGACAGGACGGCGCCGGTGACGGTGGCCGGGCTGAGGGGGTGTCCTGCGGCGCCGGTTCCGATGGAGACGACGGACTCGCCCAGTGCGAGGATCACGACCAGTTGGTGGCGTTCGCCGTAGTGCGCGGCGGAGGGCAGTCGCCATTCGCCGTCGCGTGAGGTGAGCCAGACGGCGGTGCCTTGGACGGCGACCGCTGCCAGCCACAGGAGGATCTGGAGGCGGCCACCCAGGAGTGCTCCGGTGACCAGGGCGGGGGTGACGAGCAGGAGGGTGGCGCCCATGGTTCGCAGGACTTGGCCGCGCAGACGCGGGTGCCCGGCTGCAGCGATGAGGGTAACTGCGGTGTAGGCCACGCAGACGCCCACGTATCCGACCGCGAACACCAAGGACGCCGCCGCAGGGCCGGGGTGGGCGTGGAACGCCCCTGGAATCGCCAGCGACAGGACGAAGACCAGGGCGATGGCGCTGAGGATGGCGACGGCGCCGATGCCGCGCTGGGCGTGGACCTGGTTCGCGAGCCAGGCGTAGGAGGCCCAGGACCACCACAGCAGGCCGAACACGGCAGCGCCCTGCAGCACTCCGACCAGGTTGCCCTGACTGGCCATCAGGTGGGTGACCTGGGTGAACGCGAAGACGTACACGACGTCGAAGAAGAGCTCCAGGGGGGTAGCCCGGTGGCTCTCGCCGGTCGGGGCCGCACGCAGGAGCCGCCCGTGGCGCGGGTTCGTCGCTTGCGGCTGAGCAGGCAGCGGTTCGTCGTCCCGGGCCGGCGCGGGGGTCCCGGGCTGACGGCTGCTCGGGTGCGCGCTGGCGTGCAGGGTGCTGCCTGACACAGGGGCTCCTGGGGGTAATGGTGGTGGCGACGGGCCGTCGCCGTGCCCAGCTTGGAACCGTTCGGGCGTCCGCAGAAGGCCAGGGCTTCCTAGGTGTGCCGCACCCAGGAAGACACGGCCTTCTGCCCGCGCCGGCGGCGCGGCAGGGTGGAGGCATGACAGAGCGAATCACGGAGCAGCAGGTCAAGGACTGGGTCGCCGGCTATGTGGCGGCGTGGCGGAGCGGGGAGCGCGCGGACGTCGAGGCGTTGTTCGCCAAGGATGCGGAGTCCTACGAGTGGCCGTACGAAACCGCGTGGGTGGGCCGCAAGGCGATCGTGGAGGGCTGGCGGGAGCGGGCCCCGTGGCAGGCTGGCGGCTGGACGTTCGACTGGACGCTGCTGGCGATCAACGGTGACACGTTCGCGGTGCAGGGCACCGGGGTCTACACCGAGCTGGGCGTCTTCGACAACCTGTGGGTGGTCACTCTGGGCGGGGACGGGCGGGCGACACGGTTCCGGATGTGGAACAACGAGGCGTGATCACACCGAGGCGTACAGCGAGCCCAGGTAGGTCAGGGCCTGGGCGCTGCGGGAGCCGGGCTGCGCGGTGCCGACCAGAAGCTGCTGGCCGGGGGCGTCGCGGACGTCGAAGGTCTGGTAGGTGAGTTCGATGCGTCCGGCGTCCGGGTGCACGAACACCTTGTAGGCCCGTGCCAGACCACCCACGCTCTGGTCCTGCCACAGTGCCCGGAACTGCGGGGAGTCCGCCAGCAGTTCCTCCACCAGGGCGCTGATGTCGGGGTCACCTGGGTAGAGACCGGCGTTCAGGCGCAGCGCGTGCACGGTGGCGGACGCCACGGTGGGCCAATCGACGAAGACCTCGCGGGCGCGGGGGTGGCCGAACAGGACGCGCAGCATGTTGCGGGTGCCGTCGAAGGGCGACAGCAGGGCGTCGGCGAGGTCATTGACGGCCAGGATGTCGAACACCGGGCTGAGGACATAGGCCGCAGCGGCAGGAAATGAGTCGAGCAGTTGCAGCAGGGCGGGGTGGACCAGGTCCCGGCTGCTGCCCGGGGCGAGGTTGGGGTTCATGCCGGACACGCGGTACAGGTGGCCGCGCGCGTCGGCGTCCATCTTCAGGGCGCGGGCAATGGCATCCAGGACCTGGGCGGAGGGGTTGCGTTCGCGGCCCTGTTCCAGGCGGGCGTAGTAGTCGGCGCTGACCCCGGCGAGCACGGCGACCTCCTCGCGGCGCAGTCCCGCGACCCGGCGGGTGCCCCCGCCGCCGAACAGGCCCGCTTCCTTGGGCTCGATCCGGGCGCGCTGGGCCCGCAGGAACTCCCCGAGCGGACCCGCCGGTGCACTTCCCACGATGACCACCTTGAATGTTGGAGACGACCATGCCTTTTGCAGACGACCTTATCGGGGACCACACGGCGAAGCTGCTGGTCAACGCGATCCACGCGGCAGCCCCCGAGGCTTCTCTGACCCTGCTGCGGTCGGCGGCGCGGAACTTGGCGGGGCGGTCGCTGCGCGAACGCAGCGATCTGCTGCGCGACGCCCTGCTGGCCGACCTGCCCGGCGACTACCAGCGGTTCGCTGCCACGATCCGCGCCGCGCAGCACGGGGCGCCACCCTTCACCGGCTGGCTGATCTGGCCGGTCACCAGCGCGGTCGCGGCCAAGGCGATCACCGACGGGGGCGCCGCGGCCTTCGAAGACGCCCTGGCGCTGCTGGCCGAGCTGACGGCGCGGCTGACCTCGGAGTTCGCCATCCGGGTGCTGCTGGCGCACGACCTGGACCGGGCCCTGAAGATCGTGGAGACCTGGACCGGTTCGCCCGACGAGCACGTGCGCCGCCTGGCCAGCGAGGGGACGAGGCCGTTCCTGCCGTGGGCGACCCGGGTCCCGGCCCTGCTGGAGCGGCCGCGTGCGACGCTGCCGGTCATCGGCGCCCTGTACCGGGACGAGAGCGAGTACGTGCGCCGCTCGGTTGCCAACCACCTCAACGACCTCAGCCGCCACCACCCGGACCTGGTCGTGGAGACCGCCACCGACTGGCTGGCCGCCGCGGACGAGAACACCCCCAGGCTGGTGCGCCACGCCCTGCGCACGGTCCTGAAGCAGGGGCACCCCGGGGCACTGGCCCTGATCGGCTTCGCGCCGGCCACCGTCCAGGTCACCGGCCCGGCGCTGGACACCACCGAGGTTCCCTCCGGCGGCGACCTGCTCTTCACCGCGACGATCACCAACAGCGGCAGTGAACCGGCGACCTTGATGATCGACTACATCGTGCACCACGTGAAGGCCAACGGACAGCAGACGCCCAAGGCGTTCAAGCTCACCACTACCGTCCTGGCACCGGGCCAGAGCCTGGAGGTGTCCAGGCGCCATTCCTTCCGGCCGATCACCACCCGCCGCTACCACCCTGGGGTGCATGCCGTCGAACTCCAGGTCAACGGGCTCCGCCACGGCCGCAGCGACTTCACCCTGCTCCCCGCCTGCTGACCGCGTCCGGAAGGCGTGACCGCCGCCCGAGCTCACCTCGCGCTACGGGCCTTCGGGCCTTGCCTCGCGGCGTTTCACTGACAGGCGGCACGTCGCCCCATGGGAGAACTTGACTTCAAGCGCTTCAAGTATCGGAGGCTCCTCCTATGGCAGCAGTGACCGAAGAGCAGGCAGTGGACCTGACCGTCCAGGAGATGGCACGACGGTCGGGTTTCAGTGAGCCCACGCTGCGCTACTACGAGAAGATCGGCCTGCTCGGCGCGGTGGGCCGGGACGAGTCCAGCGGCCACCGCCGGTACGGGCCGCAGACCGTGGCCCGCGTCGAGGCGCTGTCGTGCCTGCGCTCGTCGGGGATGACGGTGAGCGGGATGCGCCGCTACCTGGACCTGCTCGCGCAAGGCGACTCGGCTGCCGCCGGGCAGCGGGACCTGTTCGCCGCCCAGGCCCACAAGCTGGCCGCCGACATCGAGCAGCTACAGCTGCGCCTGGTCTACCTGCAGCGAAAAGCAGACCTGTGGGACGCCCGCGTCCGCGAGGACACCACAGCCGAGGACCGCGCGGTCCAAGAGATCCTGCGCGTCGTAAACGAATTCACCCACTGAAGGACTGAACACCATGAACGCTGACAATTCAACTGCCCATGCCACTGCCCCTCAGAGCACAACGGTGCTGGTCACCGGCGGCTCCGGCTTCCTCGGCGGCCACTCGGTCGCCCGGCTGCTGAGTGAGGGCTGCCGGACCAGGGTGACGGTCCGCGAGACCGGGCAGCAGGCCGGGGTCCTGACGGCGCTACATCACGCCGGGGTCGATCCGGCCGGGCGCCTTGAGTTCGCCGTCGCCGACCTGAACGCCGACGCCGGCTGGGCGCAGGCCATGGACGGGGTCGGCCACGTCCTGCACCACGCCTCGCCGTTCCCGTTCACCCCGCCCGAGACGGAGGACGAACTGATCCGGCCCGCCCGCGACGGCGCGCTGCGGGTCATCGCCGCCGCCCGCGGGGCCGGGGTGCGGCGGGTCGTGATGACCTCCTCCTACGCGGCGGTCGGCTACACGCTCAAGCCCGACAACCACTACACGGAGGCGGACTGGACCGACCCGGACACCGAGGGACTGCCCGCCTACCACAAGTCCAAGGTCCTGGCCGAGCGCGCGGCCTGGGACGAGGTCCGCACCCACGGCGGCATCGAGCTGGCCGTGGTCAACCCCACCGGGATCTTCGGCCCCCAGCTGGGGGACCGGCCCTCCGGTTCGGTCGGCCTGGTGGCAGGGATGCTGACCGGGAAGATGCCCGCGGTGCCGGTGATGTACTTCGGGGTCGTGGACGTGCGCGACGTGGTGGACCTGCACCTGCGCGCGATGCTGCACCCCGAGGCGGCGGGCGAGCGCTTCATCGCGGTCAGCGGAGCTGCGGTCAGCTTCTTCGGCATGGCCCAGATCCTGCGCGAGCACTTCCCTACAGCAGCCGCGCTGCTGCCCTCCGTCGAGCTGACCATTGAGCAGGTCCGCGAGGCCGCGAAGACCCAGCCGGCCCTGCGGGACGCCGTGACGCTGCAGGGCCGGATCCCGGTGATCAGCAATGACAAGGCCCGCTCGGTGCTGGGCTGGGAACCCCGCGACGTCACCGAAACGATCGTGGCAACTGCTGAGAGCCAGATCCGTCGCGGCCTGACGCTGCCGGCGGGCACAGGCGCACGCTCATGAACGCACGCCACAAGGCCCTCTCGCCGGTGACGGGTAGCGGTGGCGTGCCGCAAGCGGGTGTGCTCGACCTGCTTTCCCGCGCCCGCACGGTCAGCCTGACGACCTACCGCGCGGACGGCAGCGCGGTCCCCACCCCGGTCTGGCATGTGGTGCAGGATGGCGAGCTGTACCTGTGGACGGATCCGGGGACCGGGAAGGTTCGCCGGATCCGCCGGGACGCCCGGGTGCAGGTCACCGCGTGCAGCCACCGGGGCACGATCCGACCCGGTGCGCCGACCTTGGAGGGACAGGCGACGCTGCTGGACCCGCAGGACACCGACCGGGTACGACGCCTGCTGGGAGGGAAGTACCTGGCGGTGCGGGTCGCTGACTGGTTCGGCCGGTCCCGACGCCCCGCCATCGCCATCGCCGTGACCTTCCCCACGCACTGATCCCCTCTTCAGAACTGGTTCCTCCACACCCGCAGCACCCTGGCGCGGCCGTGGTCGTCCAAGGTGACGACCATGAGGCTGAGGAAGGTGCCGAGCCCGGCATCGACGCGGACTTCCCGGATCGCCGCCGTGTCACCGTTGACCAGCAGGACCTCCCAGTCGAAGGATCTGCCGCCCTGCTGGACGGTGGCGCTGTCCTGCCATCCCTCGACGATGGCCGCACGTCCGATCCAGTCGGCCGGGTGGGGCCACTGGTGGTACTCGGCGTCCGGGGCGAACAGGGCCCCGATGTCCGCGGCGTGGCCGGTGCGCCAGGCGTAGACGTAGGCGCCGACCCAGCGGGTCACCTGGACCTGGGTGAGCATGTCGGTCCTCTCCTCGACGGAGCCCGACAGCAGGGCTCCTTCCTCAGCCATTGGACGTCCCGCACCTGGTCGCGGGACACGACAGGAGGTGCAGAACCGACGGCGATTCCTGCTGCCGCTGCGGCGCTGGAGGGTGTTCACCTGCGCGGGTTAGGATCATCGGACCGTACCCGGGGAGGCCGAGCGCTGTGCAGGTCTACGAGTCGCACTCGGCCGAGGAACTGGAGCAGTACGCGGCCTCCTCGTTCGCGCCGTCACTCGCTGCGGTACCCGAGGACTTCCACTGCCGCACCACCTTGGCGGACCTGGGCGGCGGCATCGCGGCCGGGACGTTCCAGACCCGTCCGCTGCGTATCCAGGCCACCCGCAAGGGCATCGCCCGCGGCGACGGTGTGGACACCCTGATGCTGTGCATCCACCTGTCCGCTGTGGGAACGCTGGAACAGCACGGGCGCGAGGCGACCATCTCGCCGGGGGTGGCGGTGCTCTTCGAGTCCGGCACCCCCTTCGACCTGCGCTACCCGCAGACGGTGGAGAGCCTGACCCTGCAGATCCCCCGGGATCTGCTGCCGCTGCGCGGCAACGAGGTCTCCCGGGGACTGGCCCAGTCCATCCCGCTGGACTCCCCGTCCCTGCAGTTGCTGCGCCTGTACCTGGACCAGCTCCACAAGGTCGCGGGGAGCTTCACCGCCCCGCAGCGCGGCGATGCCGCCCGTGCGGCCATCGACCTGCTCGCCATGACGCTGCGCGGGATGGCGCCCTCGGTGCAGGCCGATGACGTCCTGGTGGAGGTCCTGCGCGACCACATCCGGGCGAGCCTGGGCGATCCGGCCCTGACGGTGGCCGAACTCGCGCGGCGCCACCACATCTCGGTGCGCCAGGTGCACGCAGTCTTCGCCAAGGCGGGCTCCACTCCGGCGGACTTCATTCGCACCGAGCGCCTGATCGCTGCCCGGCGCCTGCTGGCCGACCCCGCCCAGCCCAGTCGCACCGTGGCTGCGGTCGCCGCCTCGGTCGGCTTCTCCGAGCTGCGGACCTTCGAGCGCGCGTTCCGCCGCGAACACGGACTGACGCCCTCCCAGTGGCGCAACGACCTGCCTCGTCCCGACGTCACCAAGGCACACACGTAGCACTGGGCTGCAGTTGGCGGTGAGCTCGCGCAGGAATTGTCGTGTGCCCTGCCGATCAGGTCGTGTCGGCCGTACTGCGCCGCGCAGTCCAATGATGATGTCCCGCCGAGGTGGCGGGGACCCGGCCCCCGCCGCACATCGCAAGGACGCCCCCTCATGGCCCGATCACCACTTTCCTCAGCCCGGCTCCGCTGGGGCGCCGCCGCGTGGATCCTGGGCGTACTGCAGTACTTCATCTGTCAGATCGTCGTCGCAGCCCAGTGGAACACCCCCTACAGCTGGACGCGGAACTTCATCAGCGACCTGGGCAACACCGCCTGCGGCCCCTTCTCCACCCCGCACGGGCAAGTGGCCTACGTGTGCTCACCGGCCCACACCACGATGAACGTCTCGTTCATCGTCTCCGGCATCCTGGCCGGCGTCGGGATCGTGCTGCTGCGCCCGTTGTGGACCGAGCGGCGCAGCGTCACTGTCGCCACTTGGCTGTGGATCGCCTCGGCGGCCGGGAAGGCCCTGGTGGGCCTGGCCCCGGAGAACACCAGCATCGCCTTGCACACCCTGGGCGCGCTGAACATCCCCTGCGGCGGGGTGGCGGTCCTGCTGCTGAGCCGTCGCGGCGGGGGACTGGGCTGCCCCTGGGAGCGCGCCGGCCTGGCGCTGGGCCGGATCGGGCTGGTCGGTGCGACCTTGTCGATCACCGGGCAGTTCACCACCCACCTGCCGCTGGGAGCGGGCCTGGCCGAGCGCCTGGCCTCCTACCCGGCCAACGGCTGGATGGTCCTGATCGGCGTTCTCGCGCTGATCCGCGCCCGCGCCGACACACCCGGCGCGGCCGAACCCCTCACCGCGGCATGGACGCCCCGGACTGAGCCTGTTCGCTGACGCGCTCGCTGTGGCACATACGCATGTGCCTTGCGTGCCGTCGATCCTGCTGTGCTCGAACCCCTCCTGCCCGAAGGGCTGTATCCCCGCCATGGACGAGACCGTGAACGCGCACAGCCTGCGCGCCCAGGAGGTCCTGCTGGGTCGGGAGCGGGAGCTGCGGGACATCGGTTCCTTCCTGGACCGTGCCGTGGAGGAGGGCCATTCGCTGCTGCTGACCGCCGATGCCGGGATGGGTAAGACCGCGCTGCTCGACGCCGCTGTCCGCGAGGCGGCCGGGCGCGGGATGCGGGTGCTGCGGCTGGCGGGCCTGGAGTTCGAGGCCGACCTGGGCTTTTCCGGACTCAACCAGCTGCTGCTGCCGCTGCGCGAGGTGCTGCCGGAGCTGGACCAGGAGTACCAGCAGGCGCTGCAGGTCGCACTCGGTCTGCGGGAGGGGCCCTCGGTCAACCGCCTGCTGATCTTCAATGCCGTGCGCGAGCTCCTGACCCGCAGCGCCGGCCCCGGGCGGCTCCTGCTGGTCGTCGACGACGTGCAGTGGCTGGACGAACCCAGCACCGCAGCCCTGGGATTCCTCATCCGGCGTCTGACCACCGGCCACGTCTCGGTGCTCGCCGCCGCTCGCACCGGACACGAGGAGGTCATCGACCGCCTCGGAGCACCCGTGATCACCGTACGACCGTTGAGCGAGGAGGCGTGCGGACAGTTCCTGCGCCGCCACTTCCCCGACCTGGCCGAAGCGGTGTACGCGCGCCTGACCGAGGAAGCCCACGGCAACCCGCTCGCGCTGCGCGAACTGCCCACCGCGCTCACCGGCCCGCAACGCGCCGCCCTGGCCGCCCTGCCCCCGGTCCTGCCCCTGACCCGCCGACTGCTGGCCCTGTACTCCTCCCGCATCGGCCCGCTGTCGCCGCGCACCCGCGAACTGCTGCTGCTCGCCGTCCTGGACGGCACCGGAGAGCCCGGCATCCTGGACCCCGACCACAGCACCACCCTGCTGCAGGACCTCGCCCCGGCCGAGGCAGCGGGATTGCTGCGCACCGACCCGCACACCCTGCAGCTGACCTTCCCCCACCCCCTGGTCACCGCCGCCATCGTGGAGATGGCCAGCAGCGAAGAACGCCGCCGAGCCCACCAGCGCCTGGCCCAGGCCCGCGCCGCCTTCCCCGACCAGCACGCCTGGCACCTGGCCCAGGCCACTCTGGGCCCTGACGAGGACATTGCCGTCCTGCTGGAAGCCTCCGCGCACCGCCTGCTGCGCCGCGGCGACGCGGTCGGGGCGGTCACCGCCCTGTCCCGGGCTGCGGACCTCAGCCCCGAACCCGCGGGCCGGGCCCGGCGCCTGGTCGAAGCCGCCTACCTCGGCGCTGACGTCACCGGCCAACTCCACCAGACCTCCCGCATGCTGCAGGAAGCCCGACGCATCGACCCGGGCGTGGACCGCTCCTGGCAGGCCGCCGTCGCCACCGCCCACGTCCTGTTCTACCGCGACGGCGATATCACCACCGCCCACCACCTGCTCACCGACGCCCTCGACACCCTGCCCGACCCCCTGCGCGCCGACGACGAACTCCTCCTGGGCGCCCTGCACACCCTGCTGATGCTCTGCTGGACCGGCGGACGCCCCGAACTGTGGCCACCCTTCCACCGGACCCTGGCCCGGCTGCGCCCGGAGCCGCCCGCCGTCCTGACCGCCTGCAGCTACACCGTCTCGGACCCGGTCCGTACCCCCGACGCGGTCCTGGCGCACCTGGAGGCGCTGATCCGCCACCTGCCCCGGGAGCAGGAGTCGACCCGGGTCATCCGCGTGGGCCTGGCCGCGATCAACCTGCACCGCACCGCCTACTGCCGCGAGGCATACCAGCAGGTCCAGCGCGACGCCCGCGCCGGCGGCGCCATCACCTCCGGCATCAAGTCGATGGCCATCATGTCCACCGAGGACGTGTGGACCGGACGCTGGGCAGACGCCGAACAGCAGGCCAAGGACGCGCTCGCGTTCTGCGACAGCCACGGCTACAACTTCCTGGCCCACACCGCCCGCTACACCCTGGCACTGCTCGCCGCAGCACAAGGCCGCCACCGCGAGGCCATCGACCTCGCCGAGGGCCTCAGCGCCTGGGCCGTGCCCCGCGACGCCCGCGCGATCACCCGCCACGCCCTCCACGTCCGCCTCCAGGTCGCCGTCAACGAAGGCGACTTCGAACAAGCGTGGGAGCACGCCACCGCCATCTGCCCGCCCGGCGAACTGCCCTCCCACGTGCCCCATGCCGTCCTGGTCACCGTCGACCTGGTCGAAGCAGCGATGCGCACAGGCCGCCAACACCTGGCCACCGCCCACGTCCGCGCCCTGCACCAGGCGAACCTGGCCCGGCTGTCCCCGCGCACCGACCTGTTCGTGCGCACCGCCGCCGCCCTGGCCGACCCCGACGACGGGGACCGCCTGTTCACCGCCGCCATCAGCGTCCCCGGCGCCGAGCACTGGCCGCTGGACCTGGCCAGAACCCGGCTCCTGTACGGCGAATGGCTGCGCCGCAACCGCGCCACCACCCGCGCTCGAACCCAGCTCACCGAGGCCCTGGACGTATTCCGCGCCCTGGGGGCCCAGCCCTGGGCGGCCCGCGCGGAGGCGGAACTGCGTGCCGCCGGACGCCCCTCGATCGCGCGTCCCGACGGGGATCCGCTGACCGCGCGCGAACGCGACGTGGCGGACCTGGCCGCGCAGGGGCTCAGCAACCGGCAGATCGGCGAGCGCCTGAACCTCTCGCCCCGCACCGTCGGCTACTACCTGGGCCTGGTCTATCCCAAGCTCGGCGTCACCTCCCGGGCCGCCCTGCGCGACGCTCTCCAGGACACCGACCCCGGCTCAGACCCGACCGGCGACAAGGTCTGACGACGTCCTGGGTTCCCAACCCGGACCGGAGGCAGCCACCCATCTCCGTTGGTCAACCACGCCCGCGCGCGGACCTGTCGGATGACAGGGGTCCTGGACCGGACCCTGTCACCGTCGCTCTCCAAGGGTCGTATTGGAGCGGGTGAGCTCCGGTCGAATGCCCGGTTCCGGGCGTCATGACAGTGGCGGCAGGCTCGAAGGGAGCCGGCGGGACAGTCCGCCGACCTGGGCCGCGGCCCGGTTCCGTCGCTGACGTGAGGACCCTCCCATGCACTATCTGCGTGGCTTCATTCCCTGGATCGTGTTCGCCGCCGTCGCCGGTCTGGGCTGGCAGTGGGGCGCGCTCAGCGCGCTGGTGATCGGCGTGTGGCTGATCATCGGCTCCCGCTCGGCGGGCGTTGCCGGTGACGCCCTGATCCTGGAGGGCAGCACGGTGGTCTACTTCGCCGCCGTCACCGCCCTGGCCTTCACCTTTCCGCACAGCGGCCTGCACCCCTGGACCGGCGTGCTCTCGTTCTGCTGGCTGGCCGCCACCGCCTGGGCCACCCTGGCCATCGGGCGGCCCTTCACCCTGGGCATCGCCCGCCGCAGCACCCCGCGCGAAGTCTGGGACACCCCGCAGTTCCTGCACGTCAACGTCGTCATCACCCGGGTCTGGGCCGCCGCGTTCACCCTGACCGCCGCAGCGCAGGCCCTGTGCCGCCTGGCCCACGCCGGGTCCGTGGCCACCACGGCCTGCCAGGTCCTCGGGTTCCTGGTCCCGGTCCTGTTCACCAGCCGCTACCCCAAGGTCATGCAGGCCCGCTGGGCCGCGGCGATGGCCGCCCAGCGCCTCCCGGCCCCGGATGCGCCGGTCCAGATGCCCGCCCACCGCTGACCCCCGTGACCTCCACAGCCCGGAACGGATCCTGATCGCCGATGACCACCACCGCACCGCACCTGCTGGGCAACTTCGCGCCCGTCGCCGACGAGGCCACCCTGACCGACCTGCCCGTCACCGGAACCATCCCGCCCGACCTGACCGGCTGGTACCTGCGCAACGGTCCCAACCCCCAGCAGGCTTCCTCCGCGCACTGGTTCCTGGGCGACGGCATGGTCCACGGCATCCGCCTGGAATCCGGCCGGGCCACCGCCTACCGCAACCGCTGGGTGCGCACCGAGAGCCTGCGCACCGGGGCCCGGCTCCACGACAGCCACGGGAACCTGGACCTGACCGCCGGCGCGGCGAACACCCACGTGGTCCGGCATGCCGGGCGCACCCTGGCGCTGGTCGAGTCCTCCTACCCCTACCAGCTCGACATGGCCCCGGGCTGCGAACTGGACACCCTGGGGGTCTACGACTTCGGGGGCCGGCTGCGCACCCCGATGACCGCCCACCCCAAGACCTGCCCCACCACCGGAGAGCTCCACTTCTTCGGCTACGGTGCGCCCGACGCCCCGTTCCTGACCTACCACCGAGCCGACGCGGCCGGGCAGCTGACGGTCAGTCGGCCGGTCGAGGTGGGCGCGCCGACGATGATGCACGACTTCCACCTCACCTCCGGCCACGTCGTGTTCATGGACCTGCCCTTGGTCTTCGACCTGCCCAAGGCCCTGTCCGGAGAACCCGGCCTGCCCTACACCTGGGATCCCGGCTACGGCGCGCGCCTGGGCGTCCTGGACCGTACCGACCCCTACAGCCCGGTGCGCTGGTTCGAGATCGACCCCTGCTACGTCTTCCACACCCTCAACGCCCACGAGGAAGGCGAACGCCTGGTCCTGCACGCGATCCGCTACGACCGGCTCGGCGACGGTGTCCAGGTCGACGCCCACGGAACGCTGTGGCGCTGGACCGTGAACCTGGCCACCTGCACCGTGCGCGAAGAGCAACTGGACGACCGCCCGGCCGAGTTCCCCCGTATCGACGACCGCCTGGCCGGCCTGCCCTCGCGCTACGGCCACGCCAGCGCCACCCGCACCCCCGGCAGCGAACAGCGCCAAGGTGCGGTACTGCGCTACGACCTGCACACCGGGGCCGTCACCAGTCGCCTCATGGGTCCCGGGCGCACCCCGGGAGAGGCCGTCTTCGCCCCGGCCGACACCCACGCCGGTGGCCCCGGCTACCTGATGGCGTTCATCCACGCCGCCACCGACCGCAGCGACCTGGAAATCCTCGACGCCGAACACCTCCACACCCTGGCCACCGTCCACCTGCCGCGCCGCGTCCCGGCCGGCTTCCACGGCAACTGGCTCCCCGACCACTGACCGCACCGCAGCCGCTGACCAGCTCCGCCTGCGGGCCTACTGCCCAGCCGCGCGGCAGCTGCAGCACGCCCCCCGCCCACCGTCCCGTTCGAAAGCAGGCCCCATCACCTTGCTGTACCGCTACGGCACCTTCATCCACCGACGCGCCAGACTCGTCCTGGTCCTGGCCGCACTGGCCCTCACCCTTTGCACCGCCCTGGGCATCGGGGCGTTCGGCCAGCTCAAGGGCGGCGGCTTCAACGACCCCCATGCCGAGGCCACCCGCGCCGAACAGGTCATCGACACCCAGTTCGGCGGCCGGACCAACCTGGTGTTCCTCCTGCACGCCACCACCGGAACCGTCGACACCCCCGCCGCAGCCGCCACCGGACGCACCCTGGCCCAACACCTGAGCGGTGAGCCGGGCGTGGACGCGGTCGTGTCCTACTGGACGAGCAACGCACCGGCGCTGCGCTCCCACGACGACACCCAGGCCATCGTCGCCGTGCACGTCACCGGCGACGACGACCAGTCGACCACCCGCGCCAAGCAACTCATCGTCCGCTACGCCGTCCCCAGCGCCGCCGCCACGATCCAGGCCGGAGGCGGCGCAGCGGCCTCGGTCGACATCAACGACCAGGTCACCACCAGCCTGCTGCGCGCCGAGGCCATCGCGGTCCCGCTGACCACGATCCTGCTGCTGTTCGTCTTCGGCAGCCTGGTCGCAGCACTGCTGCCGCTCCTGGTCGGCACCATCGCGATCATGGGCACCTTCGCCGAGCTGTACCTGGTCGGCTCGGTGACCAGCGTGTCCGAGTTCTCCATCAACATGACCACCGCGCTGGGCCTGGGACTGGGCATCGACTACTCCCTGCTGCTGGTCAGCCGCTTCCGCGAACAACTCGCCCAGGGCCAGCCCGTCCCCGAGGCCCTGGCCGCCACCGTCGCCAGCGCCGGGCGCACCGTGCTGTTCGCCGCCGCCACCGTCGCCAGCGCCCTGACCTCACTGCTGGTGTTCCCGCAGTACTTCCTGCGCTCCTTCGCCTACGCGGGCATCGGCGTCGTCCTGATCTCCGCCGCCACCGCCCTGCTTGTCCTGCCCGCGCTGCTCTCCGTGCTGGGCACCCGGGTCAACAAGGGCAAGATCCCCTGGTCGGCCGCCGCCACCCGCGGTGGCGAGTCCCGGATCTGGCGCCGCACCACCACCGCCGTCCAGCGCCGACCCGCCCGCTACGCGGTCCCGGCCGTGTTGCTGCTGCTGTTCCTGGCCTTGCCGCTCACCCATGCCCAGCTGGGGACGCCCGACCAGGGCGTGCTGCCCAAGGACACGTCCAGCCGGCAGGTCAGCGACCGCCTCGCGGCTGACTTCAGCGGGCAGGGCGACCAGGTCGACGTGGTCACCACCACCGCCGTCCCGCCGACCGCACTGGGCGCCTACGCCCGCAGCCTGTCCCAGCTGCCCGGGGTGCTGGCCGTGGACAGCAGCACCGGAAGCTTCCGCGACGGGACACCCACCACCCCCTCCCTGGACCCCACCACACTGGGGCGCCCGCACGCCCAGCGTCTGGTGCTCTCCACGTCCCTTGCGGCCAAGTCCCCGGCGGCTCAGGATCTGGTGGCGAAGGTGCGCGCGGTATCGGGGCCGGCCGGGGTCGATCGCTTGGTCGGGGGACCGGACGCGGATCTGGTCGACACGAGTGCCTCCATCGGCGCGCACCTGCCTTACGCCGCCTTGATCATCATCGCCAGCACCCTGCTGCTGCTGTTCGCATTCACCGGCAGCTTGCTGCAGCCCCTTCGGGCGCTGCTGTTCAACGCGCTGACGCTGTCGGGCACCGCCGGGGTGCTGGTGTGGATGTTCCAGGATGGCCACGGCGGAGGAGCGCTGGCGTTCACGGCCCGCCCCATGGACATGTCGATGCTGATCCTGTTCCTGTGCATCGCCTTCGGCCTGTCGATGGACTACGAGGTCTTCCTGATCAGCCGGATCAAGGAACTGCACGACCGCGGCATGCCCACCGCGGAAGCGGTCACCACTGGCCTGGCCCGCACCGGACGCATCGTCTCCGCCGCGGCCGCCTTGCTGGCGGTCAGCCTGCTGGCCTTCGCCGCCGGAACCGTGAGTTTCCTGCAGATGTTCGGCATCGGCGCCGGACTGGCCATCGTGCTCGACGCCACCCTGGTGCGCGCTGTCCTGCTGCCGGCCGCCCTGCGGATCCTGGGCGACGCCAACTGGTACTGCCCGGCCCCCCTGCGCCGACTCCACCGACGCATCGCCCTCGCCGAAGCATGACCCCCCGCCGCATCCGGGCCACCCGGGCCGGGACTGCCGCACGCACGGTGACCGGCACCAGCAACCACCCGCCCGCACACCAGAAAGCAGAGGAACCACTCATGCCCGACGTGCTTGAAGTATCCACCCTGCGGCCCGCGCCCGGACTGACCGCGCAGGACTTCATCACCGCCAACGCCGACATCAACGACTACCTGCGCAACCAGCCCGGCTTCCAGTGGCGGCGCATCGCCGTGACCCAGGACGGCACCGTCATCGACATCGTGGCCTACGACACCATGGCCCACGCCCGCGCCGGCGCCGCCGGAATCACCGGCGTCATGGGCGACTCGCCCGTGCACGCCACTATCGACCAGGGCAGCGTCGACTGGCAGCTCACCGACGTCCTGCAGCACATCGAACAGCCCGGCGGCTGACCCGCTGCCAGGGGCAGACACCCCGCCCCCCGCCGCCGCGGACGCCGCTCCACCACCCACCGCCGTACCGAACCGGAGAACCCAATGACTTCCACCACCACCGCTTCCGCCCGCAAGATCGTCCTGGTGACCGGTGCCTCCAGCGGCATCGGCGAGGCCACCGCCCGCCACCTTGCCGCCGCCGGACACCACGTCGTCCTCGGCGCCCGCCGCGTTGACCGCCTCACCCTGCTGGTCAAGGAGCTCACCGAAGCCGGGCACAGCGCCGAGTACGCCGAACTCGACGTCACCCGCCTGGACAGCGTCACCGCGTTCGCCGACGGTGCACTGGCCCGCCACGGCCGCATCGACGTCCTGGTCAACAACGCCGGGGTGATGCCGCTGTCCCCGCTGGACGCCCTCCACATCCAGGAGTGGAACCAGATGATCGACGTCAACCTGCGCGGAGTCCTGCACGGCATCGCCGCCGTCCTGCCCGCCATGAAGACCCAGGGCACCGGCCACATCATCAACATCGCCTCCACCGCCGCCTACCGCGTCGACCCCACCGCCGCCGTCTACTGCGCCACCAAGTTCGCCGTCCGAGCCCTGTCCGAGGGCCTGCGCCAGGAGAACACCGCAGTACGCGTCACCGTCGTCAGCCCCGGCTTCACCCAGTCCGAACTCGCCGACCAGGGCGGCGACGCCCAGGCCCAGGGCGCCGCACGCGCCGCCACCGCACAGATCGGCCTGCCCGCCTCCGCCATCGCCGAGGCCATCGGCTACGCCATCGCCCAGCCCCACGCCGTGGACGTCAGCGAGATCGTCGTCCGCCCCACCGTCCAGAACTGACCCCACCCCCGACCGCGCCACGTACAGCGACACAGCGGCCCGCCTCGCCGGGCCGTGACCAGGAGAACCGTGCACATCCCCGCATCCGACCAGACGTTCACCATGACCATCGACGGTCGGCCCGTCGCAGGCGCCACCGAATTCAACGTCACCAACCCCGTCACCGGCACGTTCCTGGCGCTTGCCCCGCACTGCTCCGACGAGCAGCTCGACCAGGCCGTCGCCGCCGCCCGCGCCGCCTTCCCCGCCTGGGCCGCCCTCGCGCTGGAAGATCGCCGCCAGTACCTGCGAACGATGGCCGACACCATCGAGGCCCACACCGAACTGCTCGCCGACCTGGTCGTCCAGGAGCAGGGCAAGCCCCGCCCCGTCGCCCGCGCCGAGGTCGCCGGCCTGGCCTACTGGCTGCGCGCCACCGCCGACATCCCCTTGGTCGAAACCGTCAACCAGGACGACTCCGAGCGCCGGTCGATCACACGGCACGTGCCGCTGGGGGTCGTGGCGGCCATCACGCCGTGGAACTACCCGCTAGGGCAGGCGTCGTTCAAACTCGGCCCGGCGCTGCTGGCGGGCAACACCGTGATCCTCAAGCCGTCGGCGTTCACCCCGCTGGCCAACCTCAAGCTCGGCGAGGTCCTGCGCGAGGTACTGCCCCCCGGCGTCCTGAACGTGATCACCGGAACCGGCGGCCTGGGCTCGCGCGTCACCAGCCACCCCGGCTTCGACAAGATCAGCTTCACCGGGTCCACCACGACCGGGCGCACCGTCATGGCCAGCGCCGCCGCCAACCTGGCCCGGGTCACCCTGGAACTGGGCGGCAACGACGCGGCCATCGTGCTGCCGGACGTGGACGTCAAGCAGGTCGCCCCCCAGCTGTTCTGGGCCGCGTTCGCCAACACCGGCCAGATCTGCCTGGCCACCAAGCGCCTGTACATACACGCCGACATCTACGACGCCCTGGCCCGCGAACTGGCCCACCTCGTCGCCACCGTCACCCTCGGCGACCCCGCCCAGGACGAGAACGTCGAACTGGGCCCGGTGTCCAACCTGCGCCAGTACCAGACCGTCGTGGACCTGCTGAACGACTGCCGCGACCAAGGCTACCCCTTCCTCAGCGGCGGCCTGCCCGACCCCGACAGCGCCGGATACTTCATCAGGCCCACGCTGGTCGACAACCCCCCGGACAGCGCCCGCATCGTGCGCGAGGAGCAGTTCGGACCCGTCCTGCCCCTGCTGAAGTACACCGACACCGCCGACGCCGTCACCCGCGCCAACGACAGCGAATTCGGCCTCGGCGCCTCGGTCTGGGGCGCCGACACCGAAGCCGCCTACGCCGTCGCCCAGCAGCTCCAGGCCGGAACCGTGTGGGTCAACGAGTCGATGCACCTGCACCCCCAGGTCCCCTTCGGCGGCCACAAGCAATCCGGCATCGGCGTCGAAAGCGGCCAAGCCGGCGTCCTGGCCTTCACCAACGCCCAGACCCTGACCATCAAGCACACCTCGACCGCGGCATAGCCGCACCGCTCTGATCACGTCGCCTCAGCGTGAGCTGGGGTGACGTGGTCAGCGGCCGGCTCAGGCGCACACCCTCCCCGGGGTTGGGCTCCGCCGACCACGCCGAGGGCGGTGGCCCTTCTGGCGCCCTCGGCGCGGCGACCCGCGCAAAGCACACCCGCCATTCAAGCTGCCCGCCCCGGACCTGGCCCAGGTCCGGAACGAGCTGTTCGAGCAAGAGGAGACACCCCCGTGGACTACGTCCTGGACAGCGAACTCGCCGCCGTCGCAACCTTCATCCCGAAGGTCGACTTCGGGGACGTGACGGCAGCGCGCGAACTCGCCCGCCAGTTCTCCGGCCAAGCCGCCGCCTACGAATCCACCAGGCCGCTTACCGTCCAGGACATCGCGATCCCCGGCGAGCAGGGAGCACCACCGGTAGCCGCACGCCTCTACCTGCCCGCCGACCGCTGCGGCCCGGTCCCCGGGCTGCTGTACCTGCAAGGCGGCGCCTACGTCCTGGGCGACCTGGACGGTGGCGACGGTCCAGCGCGCCGTATCGCCGACCAGACCGGCACTGCCGTCCTGAACGTGCAGTACCGCCTGGCTCCCGAGGACCCGTACCCCGCAGCCCTGGACGACTGCTACGCGGCTCTGCGATGGATGGCAGGCAGCGCCGGCCACGAGCACGGAATCGACGCGAACCGGATCGGCGTGCTCGGCGAGAGCTCGGGCGGCGGTCTGGCCGCAGCGCTGTGCCTGCGCAGCAGGGACCACGGCGGGCCGGCCCTGGCCGCCCAGTTCCTGGACGCCCCCACGGTGGATGACCGGCTGCGGACCCACTCCATGCGCCACCTGCCCGACACACCCACCTGGCAGGCATCGAACTCACCCCTCAGCTGGCAGCACTACCTGCGCGGCACCGCGCGACCGGGAGACACCGACGTACCGCTGTACGCCGCCCCCGGTCGGGCCCAGCTCACCGACCTGGTCGCCCTGCCGCCCGCCTACGTCACCGCCTACCAGGTCGATCCCACCCGTGATGAAGGGCTGGACTATGCCCGCCTGCTGATCCAGGCCGGTGTCCCGACCGAGCTGCACCACTACAGCGGCGCCTTCCACGTGGCCCACGCCATCCCCGGGACCGCTATCGGTGCCCGCATTACCGCCGACCGCATGAACGCCATCAGCCGGCTCCTGCACGGCCCGAACCCTCCCGCCTGACCGCTCGAACAGCTGTCAGGAACCCCACTTCCGCTGCGTGCGCCTGGGACGAACGCCGGAAGCCAAGGGCACAGACAGACCTGCCTCCTACCCCGCCGATCGCGGATGCCCGACGGGCCCGCGCGACCACAGCGGCGGGTCCGCGCTACCTATGACAAGGAGTTGGAATCCGATGGACAAGGTCGAGACGATCGTCAGTGCCATGGCCGCAGGAGCCGGACACCCGATGGTCCAGCGAACCCAGACACGCTTCCGGATGGACCTGGTGGAGGGCTGGGGCATCCCCGCCGGCGCGTCGGTCCTGGAGATCGGCTGCGGCCAGGGCGACATGACCGCGGTACTCGCGGACGCGGTCGGAGCGGGCGGCCAGGTGGTCGCGGTCGACATCGCCGATCCGTCCTATGGCGCCCCGGTCACCCTGGGGGAGTCCGCCGCGTTCCTGAAGGCATCGCCGCTGGGGTCGCGGATGGACATCCGCTTCGGCGTGAACGTCCTCGACGAGGCGACGCAGTTTCCGGACGACGCGTTCGATTACGTCGTGCTGTCGCACTGCTCGTGGTACTTCGCCTCCCTGGAGCAGCTCCGCCGTACCCTGGACCGCGCCCGGCCCTGGGCCCGGCGGCTGTGCTTCTCGGAGTGGTCCCTGCAGCCACAATGCGCCGCACAGCTGCCCCATCTCCTCGCCGTCCTGATTCAAGGCCAGGTAGAGGCCCAGGGGGCACGCGGGAATGGCAACGTACGCACACCCTTCTCATACGAGTCCCTGGCCCGGTCCCTTGACGCTGCCGGATGGCGGCCCACTGCGAGGCGGGACGTCGACACGTTGTCCATGCAGGACGCCGACTGGGAGGTTGACGCCTGCCTGAGGATGATCGACTCTTCCGAACGGCTCGAAGAACTCCCCAGGCTGGCCCGCGACTTCCTGGCCAGCCAAGCAGACGTGCTTCGCGCTGCGGCCAACCGACACGGAAACCAGCCGCTGCCCTCCTACGCACTGCTCGCGGAACGTGCCTGACCGATCCCCGACAGCATCGGCCGACGCCCAACTGGGGACTGCGTTAGCTTGTGGGGATGCTATTTCGCTCTCGTAGGATCGAAGGCCTCTTCGGTGGACTGCTCGATGCAGCCTCCTACCAGGACATTGCCGACCTGATAGGTAATCAGGATGCCGCGGAGGCTGAAGACCTGGACTACAAGGCGGCCCACTACACCCCCGACGACAAGGGACGAGAGGAACTGGCCAAGGATGTGACCGCCCTGGCGAACCACATCGGCGGGGTCCTGGTACTGGGCATGGCCGAGGTCGCCTGCGTCCCCTCCAAGCCGCGCGACGTCGACCTCGACGATCGCCATCTGCGTCACATGCAACAGGTCCTGTCCAGCAACACGGCCCCGCCGGTGCGCTACGAGATCTTGCGCAAGGAGAACCCTCGATCCCCTGGCCAGGGATTCCTGCTGCTGACGGTGCCCCGCAGCCCCTACGGACCGCATGCCATTACTGTCCCGCCGACCAAGCCCAGCCGCGATGTCCTGCGCTACCCGCGCCGTTCCGGCAGCAAGACCGACTGGCTCTCCGAGGCGACGGTCGCCACCGCCTACCGCGAGCGGTTCATGCAAGCCGGGGCCCGTGACCACCGACTGGCCGAGGTCGAACGCGACCTCGTCGTGGCCGTCCGACGGCGGGTTACCCCGAACCTCCTGGTGGTCATCACCCCGGAATCCCCGGGCGACATGACCATCAACCAGGAAGCCTTCGCCCGGCACCGCAGTGAACTCCTGCAGGCACGCCCCTACCTCGGAACCCTGGACACCCCTTTCGGAGCTGTCCATGTCGGCCCTCGGCGCCTGATCGTTGACCAGCCCGAATATCACGGCAAGGGCGTCTACATGCAGCTGCACCGTGACGGTTCCGGTGCTGCGGCCGTGCCGCTGACCTGTCACACCGAGTTCGACCACAAGATCCAGACTGTGCAGGCCGACGAGTTGGTCCACGGCCTGCTCTCCGCCTTGGCCTTCCTCGCCCAGCATGCCCGCGACCGAGCGGGAGCCGCCGGTACCGTCTTGCTCAAGGCGTCATTGGTCGATGAACTACCCAGCCACCCCAGCTCACCGCCCATCGCCCGGGAACGGACCCAGTACATGTTGGGCATCCAGGCTCCCGGCGGCCCCCTGACGCGAGGAACGCTCTACTGCCCCTGCGCTCAGGCCTCCGTGACCGCTCTGCTGGACGACCTGGCCGACACCGGAGGGCCACTCGTGCAGGCAGCCTCCCTGCTGGCGGACGAACTCGTCCAGGCCTACGGATTGCCCGAGGCCCACCCTCTGACCGCGGCCGGTGAGATCCGCCTGTCCGGCTGGTCTGCGAAGCTCAACCCGGCCATCACGACCTGGGCCGCGGCGAACCACGTGACCTGCCTGGAATGACCGGAAGCGCGCCCCGCGCCCAGGGCAGCTCATGATCACCATGCGCTGCCCGAATCGGCGCCCGCCGAGCTCCGCACGCCGAAGCATCAGCTACGCATCATTGCGGTGCACCCGTCCTGGGTACCCCCTCCCTGAAGACCCGCGGCGGATGGATGCACTGTTGCCTCGACAGACCACTGAACCCTATGTCCACGACCTGTGGCACCTGAAGCATCCGCCGGCCCGAGCGAAGACATGTCCGCAGCACGGCCTGGTCGCCTCCGCTGCCCACGACAAGGGCGGCCGCTGGCAGGTCCGCGGCTACATCGAGGGACACCAGATCCCCGCGCAGTCCTACGCGGATCGCTTCGACGCCGATGCCCGGGTGCTGCTCCTGCGGGGGCGGCTTCGAGACGGTGCGGCGCTGTACGGGCCGCTGGGCCCGGACATCACCCTCGGACAGTTGGTCGAACGCTTCCTGCGGGACAGCACCTTGAACCTGCGCACCTTGGAGGGGTACGGCAACAAGCTGCGTACACACGTGCTGGGGCATTTCGGTGCCGCCCGCAAAGTTCGTACGATTCGCCGCAAGGACATCGTCGGGTTCCGGACCTGGCTGAAGGAGCACAGCGGCCTGCGAACCAACTCGCAGGTGAGTGTCTTCGCCGTGCTGTCCGCGGTGCTGACAGCCGCCATCGACGTCTACGAGGCCCATGAGGGCCCCAACCCCTGTCTGCGCCTGCGTCCGCGCAGCCACAAGCGCAAGCCGGTCCTGCTGACGTGGGAGGAACTGGAGCGCTTGGCTGCCGCGATAACCCCCCGCTACGCGATCCTGATCTGGATCGTTGCCCTCGCCGGCCTGCGACCTGCCGAGGCATTCGGGCTGACTATCGACCGGGTGCGGTTTCTGGAGGGGGCATTGTGGATCGAACAGCAGGTTCAAAACGGAGTGGAGGATGAGACGCTCAAGACCAAGTCCTCGTACGCAGACCTACCGGTGGACCGACTTCTGCTGGACAAGATCGCCGCGCACTGGTCCCGCTGGCACGTTCCGGTGTCCGCTGCGACGGCTGCCCGCCGGGTGCGGCGCGGGATGCAGCCGCCCCCTGCGTCCAGGTTGCTGGTGCTGAACCGGTGCGGGCGTCCGGTGCAACGCAACGACTTCCATGCCCAGTTCCGGCTAGCCGCTGATGCGGCAGGGTTGGACCCACGGCTTCACTTTCACGACCTCAAGCACTTCTACACCTCAGCGCTCGCGGCATCAGGCCACTTCGACCCCAAGACCGTACAGGCCCTGTCACGCCACCGCCGCTTCTCGATCACCTGGGACACCTACGCCCATCCGCCCGTCGTGGCGGAAGGCGTGCGGGTTACCGCATTCACCGCGCTTGCCCGGCAGGCGGAGGACGGGGTTGAAGCCGACTGCGAGGGTGTCGGCTGATGCGGAGACGACCGCGAGGACTGCCCCTCCCAGAGCGGGCGTCGCGGACCGCCGTGCGCGGGTTCGACTGCGCGCCCTGTGGCTGGCGGCGCCGCGCTGGTCTGCAAGGGGCTTCGGCATTTCGGTGGCGCTGGATTCACTGAAGTGCTGCCTGCGCGCCCTGTCCGAATGCGCAGCGGACAAGCAGCCTGGTCGAATTGGCGTAAGGGACCGTCACCGCGACGCGATCATTGGGATACTGACGATAGGTCAGGGCCGCTGGGAGGCAGCATTGTGCGCAGAGGCCGTTCAAGGGGATTTCAACTGGGGGAACAATGCGCCGCTCGGCTAGATGGTCAGTGGCAGTACTAACAACGATGGTCGTCTTTGGTGTGGCACTCTGGGCTGTACGGCTCGCGGGCTTCTCCTGGATGCCGCATGTGGAGGCTGACCGCTGGGTTGTTGCTGCGGCGTTTGCCACGGTGGCCGCCAGCGCTGCAGGTGCTGCGACCGGGTGGTGGGCTGCGCGTGAGGAAGACACCCCGCCTCAAGTGCGCACGACGGTCACCCAGCGCGTGGCCGCCTCTGATCAAGCGCAAGTCGATCAGGTCGGGGGCAGCCGAGGGGCGGTGACGCCTGGGCATCAGGAGGGTACAGGGGAGGGGATGTACGTCGCCCAGGAGGCGGAGGCATCGGGGCGATCACATGTCACCCAGACCGGCGGCGACCAGTTCTCCGACGCAGACTGATGACGATGGGCGAGGACCAGGGCCCGGTTCGTGTTGAGCAACACGCGGAGGCGTCTGGCCATGCAATCGTCAATCAGGCTGGCCGGGATCAGTACATCACCCAGCAGGCTCCACCACCGCGCCCCGAGTCGTGGCCTCAACAGGTCGGTGTACTGCCCAGGGAAGCAGACTGCTTCCAAAGTCGCGACGAAGTGGCCCTACTGGATGGAGCCCTGGTCGTTGGAGGATCCGCTGTCCTGGTCGGAACCGGGGGTGTGGGCAAGAGCCAGCTCGCAGCGCACTACGCCCGCGCGGTCTGGAACGCGAACGATGTCGACCTCTTGGTGTGGATCACCGCCTCAAGTCGGGAGGCGATCATCGCGGGCTACGGGAGGGCGGGCGTAGAGGTGGCAGACGCCACCCCGGGGGCCCCGGAGGAAGCCGCGTCGCGCTTCCTGACCTGGACCCAGATCTGTGAGCGCCGATGGCTCATTGTGCTGGATGATGTCGCCGATCCGGCCGATCTGCGTGGGCTATGGCCGCCTGAACGTCCGGAAGGCAGGGTGGTGGTGTCTACGCGGCGACGCGACTCAAGTCTCGTCGGGTCCAAGCGGCACCGCATCGAGGTCGGCCTCTTTGCTCCTGCCGAGGCCAGCGCCTATCTGAGCACCAAACTCGAAGCCTTCGGTCGTCAAGATTCTGCGTCGCAGATCGCAGGTCTGGCGCAGGATCTGGGTTACCTGCCGCTCGCCCTGTCCCAGGCTGCCGCGTACGTGCTCGATGACGGCCTGAACGTTGCTGAGTATCGAAAGCTGCTGGCCGACCGAGTAGTTGCTCTGGCCGACGTGCTCCCCGAGCAGGACGCATTGCCCGATGACCAGTCGGCCACCGTGGCCGCGGCCTGGTCGCTGTCCGTAGAGCGCGCGGACCAGCTCCGCCCCGTCGGACTGGCCCGCCCCATGCTTGAACTTGCTGCTGTCCTCAATCCGAACGCTATCCCGGCCGAAGTCCTTTTCAGCGTACCCGTGCTGACATACCTGACTATCCGGCGTACTCGTTGGACGCCCGGTGACGACTGGACGGAGGACGTGCAGTTGCTTGTCACTGCCGACGAGGCGTACCGAGCGCTTCGGGTGCTCCATCGGCTAACGCTCATCGACCACATCCCTGGCACTCTGCAACAGACTGTGCGCATCCACCAACTCGTCCAACGGGCTGTTCGCGACCCGCTGACACCGGGACACCGGGATTGGCTTGCCCGCGTCGTGGCTGACAGCCTCCTCGTGACGTGGCCCGAGGTGGCACGAGATAGCGTTTTGGCAGAGTCCCTGCGAGCCAACGTCATGGCCTTGACTCGCCATGCAGGGGACGCGCTCTTCCGGCCTGGCGTTCACGATGTGCTTCACCGCGCCGGCCAGAGCATGGGAGAGACCGGTCAGGTCACGTCCGCCACCACCTACCTGCGGGATCTCGCCGAGACCGCTGAGCACCTCATGGGGCCATGGCACCTCGACACACTGAGTGCCCGGCTTCACCTGGCCGTCTGGCAGGGCCATGCCGGGGATGTCAGTGGAGCCGCGACCGCGCTGACACTCCTGGTCCAAGACCTGGCGCGGATAGTGGGGCCAGGGCACCCCCTCACACTCACGGCCCGGATCAACCTTGCCCAACGGCGTGGGCAGATGGGTGACATCGGCCAGGCGGTCGCCGATTATGAACAGTTCCTGCCGGCACTGGAGGTGGCACTAGGTCCCAGCCATCCCGCCACCCTGGTAGCGCGAAGCTCGCTGGCAATATGGCAGGGGCAGGCAGGGGATATCGCGAGGTCTGTAACCGCTACAGAAGAACTCCTTGAGGACCTGGCGCGTGCAGTGGGTTCCGACCATCCGGAGACACTGGTGGCCCGTGGCAACCTGGCTTTTCTGCGGGGCCAGGCGGGAAAGACCATCGAGGCGGTTGCCGATTATGAACAGCTCCTGCCAGCTACGGAGCTGGCACTGGGGCCGGACCACCCTGTAACTCTCGCGATGAGGAACGGGCTTGCCTACTGGCAGGGGCAGTCAGGGGATATTGAGAGCACGGTCATCGTCTCTGAACAGGTCCTGGAGGACCGGTTGCGAGTGATGGACCCTGACCACCCCGAAACTCTGGTAGCCCGAGCGCATCTCGCAGTGTGGAGAGGCGAGGCCGGGGACATCGCCGAAGCCGCCTCCGGGCTGGGGCAATTGCTGCCGGATCTGATGAGGGTGCTCGGCCCGGATCACCCCATGACTCTCGGAGCCCGAGCGGGCCTGGCCAATTGGCAGGGGCAGGCCGGTGATATCGCTGGGGCGATCTCTGCTTTCGATCACCTAATGCCGGACCTGGAGCGAGCACTCGGGGCGAGTCATCCTGACTCTTTGAATGCTCGCGCTGTCCTCATCCACTGGCGCCGCCAAGGCGGAGACGTCGCTTGGGCAGAAGAGGCGATGCAGCAGTTGGTGTCGGACATGCTTCGCGCTATGGGCCCAGACGCGGTGGGCGCCGTTACTTCCCAAAGTGCTCTCTCGATTATGCGCGGGGAGGCCATGGACGCCAGCGATCTCAGGCAACGGCTCCATCTCTTCGCTCCCGTGCTCGGGCTCGACCGGCTCGGCACGCTGGCGGCCCGGGGCGACCTCTCCGCCCTCATGCTCCCCTCGCAGGAACCTACGGACCTCGACCTGCTGTTGAGGGGTCTGGCCCAGTTGGTGGACCCCGAATCCTTGGCAGGAGTCATCCGGGATTTTGCGCGCGAGCTGGACCCGGATCGGTTGATCGCCCTGGCTATCCAGGCCAGGACCGTCTTCGGATCGAGTCTCACTGGCGGTGCCCCGACATTGCTAGAGGGGCTGCTGGAGCTGCTGCAAGGACTGGGGCCTGAGGTTTTCGAAATGGCGGTATTTCAGCAGCCCATCGTGCCGCATCCATCCGGGGAGGGAGAGGATGGCGCGGCTATCCAGGACATGGTGCCAGAAATAGCACGGCTGCTAGGCGTGGATTCATTGGATTCCATTATGGCTCGGATACTGGAGATGATGGGTGGCGCAGGTGGTGAGTGATAGAGACGACAGCATCGTGATTACTTTGGATCTGATTGGGAGTCAAATTGATTTGGTTTCCCTGAATGGAAACGCGAGCGAATCGGGCGCTATTCTTGAGAGCGGGTCGAAGATCAACCTGGCACCTCTTCGACCCGCTCCGGCGATGTGCCCCGCGCGGCAGTCAGCGGCGGGTCGTCCATAGATGGATCACGTCATCCATCGACTGACGGCGGCCGCCTGGAGGGCCAATCAAGCCGGGCGCCAAAGGGAATCGCAGAGTCGGCCCGCGTTGCGTCAGGTCCAGCTTGTCCAGCGACAGATGCGAATCCGGGTGCCCGATGACTACCCGCTCGCAAGCATCGGCGAGGTCCGCATTGCACTTCGCCACGCGAATTGGCTTCACCTCTGCCACGGCGGTGCCCGAACCGCGGGTGAGAACCAACTGTTGGTGCGGGCTGAGAGGAAACCTGATCTGGTCGGCATCCAGGAAGGCTATTCAGAACTCTGCCGATCATGAGGTTCGCGTTGGCGTGATCTTGGGTCAGGCGGGTTCGTAGGTCCGCAGGAGTTCGAGTTGGACGACGGTTTCGAGGGTTTCGGGGAAGCGGTCGAGGGGGCCGCGGTAGCAGCCGCCGAGGATCTTCCAGTTCTCCAGGTGCCCGATGCAGCGTTCGACGGCGGAGCGGATCTGGGAGTGCGCGCGGTTGCTCGCCTTCTCCACGTCGGTCAGCTTGCGGTGCGGCGGCTTCTTGTAGGGGGTGAGCAGGTCGCTGCCCTGGTAGCCCTTGTCGCCGAGCCGGTGACGGTACTTCTGGATCTTGGCGTTGATGCCCGAGGCGACGTAGGCGTAGGCGTCGTGGCGGGCCCCCGGCAGCGGCGCCCCGACCTCCCGCAGCCGGCCCCGGGTGTCCGAGACGACCTGGACGTTGCGCCCGGACCGCCTGTGCTTCTTGGAGAACAGCTGTTCAGCGGCCTTCCAGTCCCAGCACTCGGCGAGGAATCCGTCCACCGGGACCGGCTCGTCCCGGGGTAGCCGGGCGAGCCCGAACCCCAACTCCTTGATCGCGTCGCGCACCACAGGGCGTAACCGGGTGCTGTAGCGCGAGACCGTGGGCTGGGAGATCTCGAACAGTTCGGCGGCCAGGACCTGCGCGTTGTTGTGACGCAGGAGGAAGCAGAGCACGACCACCGCCTTCCACAGCGGCAGCGCGTGCGGACGGCCCGTCGGCTTGTCCCAGTCGGGGACCGCCCGCTCCACGCAGGAGAGCAGGACGTCCAGCTGATGTGGGCTCAGGCCGGTTGTACGGTGGAAGCGCATCGGTCCCCCCGCGCGCTCGTGCTGATGGGTGTCACGTCGTACGCTACGCCGAGGGGACCGGTCACGTCCGCGCCACCGCCAGCCCCCGCGAACCGGTCCAGACCACCTCACAGCGGTTCAGACCACCGCGAAGGGTTCTGAATAGCCTTCCAGGAGGCCGAAGCCTCTGTAGTCATCCTCCTTGGAAGGAGGCCTCCACAGGACAAGCGGGGCGTCAGAAGTGAGGAACGGGACGGTACGCGAGATCTCCAGTCGCCAATGCCGATTCCGAAAGTACGGGACGTAGTCCGCGACCGGGTTCATGGTGGCGGAGATCGCATCGTTCTTACGGCGTGGTGTGCGGTAGCCAGTGGTCGTAGTCTCGGCTGATCGGGAGTCGAGCCCGTGGATGGTGGCCAACGGCCGCGGGGGGTATTTG
>NZ_JBGCBY010000033.1:0-94046 GCF_041262165.1 Streptacidiphilus sp. MAP12-16 | reverse complement strand
CTCGGAGGCGATCATCTCCAGGGTGGACTGCTGGCGGTGCAGCTCGGCGTCCACAGCCGCCGCGACCTCCGGGTCGAGCGAATGCAGGGACTGGTCGAGAAGGGCCATCGGTGGGCTCCCTTGGTCCGGCCACGAGTTGTGGCGCTGTGGGGCGCGGTCAGGCGTGCGAGACGACGGCTTCCGGGATCGGGGTGAGCGATCGGCGGAGCCGGTTGAACAGCTTCGGCTGGTTCATGGCGAGCACGGCGACGGCATGCCCGGCCCGCTGGTAGACGGCCACGAAGGAGCGGCTGTCGAAGTCGCCCTCGACCAGTTGCGGCTCGGCGCCGACCGCGACGTGTCCGGCCAGCTGGATCCGGGCCTGGTACTGGTCGGACCAGAAGTACGGCGGCTGGGCGGGTGCCGCGGTCGGCCTGCCGGCCAGCAGGGTGCGTGCGGCCGTCCTGGGCTGCTCGGTCGCGCTGGTCCAGTGCTCGATCCGCGCGTGCCGCCCGGTGAACGGGTTGGGGCAGCGGGCCACGTCGCCCACGGCGACCACGCCCGGGATGCTCGTGCCGCACCCGGCGTCGCACACCACGCCGTCCTCGACCGCCACGCCGGAGCCGGCCAGCCAGTCGGTCGCAGGCCTGACGCCCACTCCGACGACCACGACGTCGGCGGGCAGCAGCCGTCCGTCCGCCAACCGCATGCCGGTCACCCGACGCTCGCCCGGCTGGCCAGCGTGGCCGATCAGGGCGGACACGCCGGTGCCGCACAGCAGGCGCACCCCGTGGTCGGAGTGGAGCGAGGAGCAGACCAGACCCATGTCCCGCCCCAGCGCCCGTTCCAGAGGTACCTCGGCGGCCTCGACGACGGTGACGTCCAGCCCGAGGGCGTGCGCGGTGGAGGCGACCTCGGCGCCGATGAAGCCCGCGCCGATGACCACGACGCGGGGCACGCCGTCGAGCAGGTCCGCGCGCAGGGCAACGGCGTCGTCCAGGGTGCGGAGTGTGTGGACGCCGGTCAGGCCGTCAGTTCCGGGAATGGTTCGGGGGCTTGCCCCGGTGGCGATGACGACGGCGTCCGAGCGCAGCTCCCGGCCGCCCGCCAGCGTGACGCTGCGGGCCGCCGCGTCCAGCCGCAGCGCCCGCTCGCCGAGCAGCCACTGCGCGGCGAGGTCCGTGTACTCGTCCGGGCTGCCGAGCGCGAGCGCGTCGGCGTCCAGTTCGCCCTTGAGGAAGCCCTTGGACAGCGGCGGCCGGTCGTACGGCTGGTGGCGCTCCTCGCCGACGACCGTGATGGACCCGTCGTAGCCCTGCTCGCGCAGTGCGCGGACGGTGCTCAGACCGGCCAGCGAGGCGCCGACGACCGTGATCGACTTCATGCGGGTTCGCCGACCGTGACGTTGAGGACGACGTATCCGTCGGCCACGGTGACCTGGTGGGTCCGCAGGGCTTGCTTCGCCGGTGGGCAGGTCGGCCGGCCGGTGCGCAGGTCGAACGAGGACGCGTGCAGCGGGCACTCGACGAAGCAGCCCTCCAACCAGCCGTCGGCGAGCGAGGCGTCCTGGTGGGTGCAGGTGTCGTCGACGGCGTAGACGGTGCCGTCGGCGTTGAACAGGGCGACCGGCACGGGGACGCCCTCGGTCACCCGGAGCGCCTCGCCCGGCGGCAGGTCTTCGATCCGGCACACCGTGATCATGGGAACCTCCAGCTTCGGATCCTCGACCCCGCCACGGGGGCGCGTATCGTATTACACAACACGATTCGGATTACGCAACATGGTTTCGGCTCGCCAAGGGCTTGTCAAGAGGCCACCCGCAGCCGACCGCTCAGAGGTAACGCAAGTGGACCTCGACCACTCAGTCAGCAGCGGGGCAAGGACGACCGCATCGAACGCAGCCGCGAACACCGGGAACGCCGCATACAACTCCGCACCCATACGTCTGCGTCCGGTGCCGGTCGAGGACTTTTTTCGACATCGACGATCACGACTCTCCACCACGCCGTTCGCGCCGTTCGTCGCGGCACTCGTCGCGTCCGTCCGGCTCTGGCAGCACTACGCCAGATCCCGTCGCGCAACCAGCCGGCGCTGATGGAGCCGGGTCCACCTACGCCGAGCCTGTCAGGGACATCGGCCGGAGACGCCCCGGCGACCACAACCCATCAACTCGTGGGCGGCGCGCGGCCGGAAGCACCCGCGCGCCCTTGACGCTGAGGCCCCGTCAGGGTGATGGTCGTGCAAGACCTCGCAACCCGCTCGACGCCGGAGGCATTCATGGCACTACGGTTCATCGGGATCGACCCCGACACGGGAACCGCGAACAGCCCGACGGTCTGGGTCGATGAGGAGAGGGCCGAGCTGGTGCTCCAGGGCTGGAAGGCCACCGAGGAGCTGCTTGCCCAGGTCGAGGCCGTCGGGTCGATCCCAGGGCATGACACCAAGGTCCCCGACCACGAGGCGGTGATCCGGATCCCGGCACGGATGGTGCCAGCGCTGAGGGAGGCGTGCGATGCCGCAGAGCGACTCACCGAGCTTTGAGGACCTGCTGAGCGCGACGGAGCGCTCCGCCGTTCACCTGGAGATGCGCGACTCGTATGCCGTCACCTACGAGCGGGCAGACCTCGACGCCTGGCGCGAGACCGGCAGGTGGGACAACCCCCAGTACTGGCAGCCCTGGATCGATCTCGTCCAGGCCGCGACCCGGCGCGGCGTCACGTTCCGGCGCGCCCGGATCGTCTCGGAGCCGGTAACCGAGTACGTCCGCTTCGAGCACGCCGGGACCGTCAACAACGTCACCGCTGGGGAGGAGGTCCGCTGGCTGCCCCGGCGCCTGGCGTCCGACCTGTGCTTGCCCGGCAACGACTTCTGGGTCTTCGATGATCGCGTGGTCAGGTTCGGCCACTTCACCGGTGACGGTGACTGGGCCGGCCAGGAGGTCCGGGACGAGCCCGCCGTGGCCAAGCTCTGCTCCACGGCGTTCGAGGCGGTGTGGGAGCGGGCGACCCCCCACGCGGAGTTCCAGGTCTGACGCGCCGAGCCACTGGACACGCTGCTCATGCCCTCATCGCCGTCATCCAGTGCCCAGGCCGCCCGCGCCGCCGTCGCGGCCCGCCTTCGCGAGCTGCGCCTCGACGCCGGCCTCACCGGCAAGGAGCTCGCGGTGCGGTGCGGTTGGCACCCCGCGAAGACCTCGCGGCTTGAGAATGCCCTTACCCCGCCGAGCGACGACGACATCCGGTCGTGGTGCGCGACCTGCGACGCCGCCCCCTCCGCACCTGACCTGATCGCCGCGACGCGCGCCGTTGACTCGATGTACATGGAGTGGCGGCGGCTCCACCGCACCGGGCTGAAGCGGACCCACGAGACATCCGTGCCGCTCTACGAGCGCACCTGCCTCTTCCGGGTGTACTGCTCGACCGTTATCCCCGGCCTGGTGCAGACCCCGTCCTACGCTGAGGCGCTGATGGCCTCCATCACCCGCTTCCAGGGCACCCCGGATGACGTCGCCGAGGCGGTGGCGGCCAGGATCGCCCGCTCCCACGTCATCCATGACGGTGACCACCGCTTCGCTCTCCTGATCGAGGAGGCCGTCCTCTACTACCGGGTCGGCGACCCGCAGGTGATGGCCGGCCAGCTCGGTTACCTCCTCGCCGCGATGTCCTCGCCGTCCGTCTCTCTGGGGGTCATCCCGTTCACCGCCGAGCGCCCGGTCTGGACGCTGGAGGCGTTCAACATGTTCGACGACGACCAGGTGCTCGTGGAATTGCTCACGGCGGCGGTGACGGTCACCTCGCCGCGCGAGATCGAGGACTACGGCCGCGCCTTCGCCGAGCTGTCCAGGATGGCCGTCTACGGGGCCAGGGCGCGGTCACTGATCACGGCCGCGATAGCCGCGCTCGGATGAATCTGCGCAATCCGATGCAACTTCCTTGAGGTCAGTTCTCACCACTCCCTAGCGTGTTCACCATGGAGCGCAGTGACCAGGAGCAGGCGAGCGGCTGCGGCGAGTGCGCGCGGCTGGCAAGCGAGGGAGCGGCCGCCCGGGCGGCGGGTGACCGGAGCCGGGAGGTGGACGTTCGCGTCCTGACGGCCCGCCACGAGCACCGGGCTCAGTGCCGGACCAGGGCGGCGGTGTCGTGACGGCCGGCCAGCAGCGGGACGGGAACGCCCGCCTGCTGCCGTGGACGACGGACGACGGCGGCGCGTGCTACCTCGACGGCAGCGGCGGGGGCTTCCTGGCGGCGTTGGCCGAAAACGTTGAGTGCGCCCAACTCGCCAGCGGGGCGCAGGTCTTGGAGCACTCCCGGCGGATGTGCTCCCGTCCGGGTCTCGCACCGACCGAGCTGCGGTTCCTCGTATCGCGGCTCGCCGAGTCACTGGCAGACGTGCTTCGGGTCGCCGAGAGTAGAGGGTTACGGCTCGGGATCGACAGCCACGGCGACACCGAGAACGGCCCGGACCTCTCGACGGCGGGGGAGTGCGGCTGATGGCGGCGCACACGGTTCTTCGGTTCGTTCAGTGGACGATGCGCCAGCTGACCACCGAGATGCCGCGCCGGATGGTGTGCGACGCCTGCGGCGAGGGGTCCGAGGAGACGCCGGAGCTCACCGCGGCGCAGGACTGGGCGTTCCAGCATGTCGGCCGCAACCCGTCCCACACCAGCTACTCGGAGACGGTCACCCGGTTCTGGGACATGACGGCGTAGTCGGTAACGCGCCACCTCAGGCGTCTGAGGCGTCAAGTGCGCGAAGCTCGCAGGGTGCATTGTGATGGTTTCGTAGTACTCGTGGTGATATCTGCCGCCCCGGCATCTCGTGGCCGCGTGTGCCTCTGGCTGCCCAGGAGGGAGTGAACGGCCAGGTCAGGCGGGTCGTTGGTGACCATGGTGGTCTCCGAGTATCGCAGTGCTGCATAATGTTGCGTTATGAGCAACAGTCGGAACGGCAAGCCCTCCGAGGGACCGGGGAGCCTGCAGGCGGAGTCACCGGTGCAGTCCGTCGACCGGGCGGTGACCATCCTGGAGATCCTCGCCCGTCGCGGCGAGACCGGCGTCACCGAGCTCGCGGCGGAGCTCGGCGTGCACAAGTCGACCGCGTTCCGCCTCACCGCGGCCCTGGAGATGCGGGGCCTGGTCGAGCAGCCGGGGGAGCGCGGCAAGTACCGCCTGGGGCTTGGCCTGGTCCGGCTCGCGGGCGCGGCGACCGTGCGGATGGACCTGTCGCAGCAGAGCCGTCCGGTCTGCGAGCGGCTGGCGGTCGAGGTCGCCGAGACGATCAACGTGGCGATCCTGGACGAGGACGAGGCCGTCAACATCGACCAGGTGTTCGGTCCTTCGGCGCTGACCACGCACAACTGGGTCGGCCAGCGCACGCCGCTGCACGCGACCTCCAGCGGGAAGGTGCTGCTGGCGCATCTGCCGGAGGAACTGCTGAAGAAGCGGCTGGCCGCCCCCCTGGAGCGCTACACGCCGCGCACCGTTACCGATCCCGACGTCCTCTCCGCCCAGTTGGAGCGGATTCTGACGGACGGTTTCGCGTTCTGCGTCGAGGAGTTGGAGCAGGGCCTCAATGCCGTGGCAGCGCCGGTGTACGCGCAGAACGGCCAGGTGGTGGCGGCGATCAGCGCCTCCGGGCCTTCCTTCCGGCTGACCGCGGAGCGTATCCCGGAGGTGGCCGCCGCGGTGCGGTCCGCTGCCGAGGAGGTCTCCGCCCGGCTCGGATACTTCCGCCTGGCGTGACTTCGCCGGAGGTGAGCGCCCCGCCAGAGGTGCGGCCTCGCCGCAGGCGTGGCCTCGCGGGTAGGGCACGCGCTCGCGGGAGAGGGGCGTCGGGTGGTCCCGGCGCCCCTCTCCCGTCTCCGGCCTGGCCGCTGCGGCGATCCGCTGCGGCCGATCGGCCGATCGATCAGGACTCGGCCGCGAGGCCCTCGGAGAGGCTCTCGTCGGTCACCAGCCGCACCGTCGCGGGGCCCTGCGGCGCGGTCCGGTGCCGGTAGCGCAGGTACAGCAGTCCGCCGACCGCCGAGATCACACCGGTGAAGACGATGGCGCCCCACTGGTAGTACCAGTGGTCGTTGCCGTAGACGGCGGCGCGCGGCCAGGCCAGGTTGACCGTCATCGCCGCGCCGTAGAGCACGGCCACGATGTTCACCACGACACCCCAGCGGCCCATGCTGAAGAAGGGACCGTGGTCCGCCCGCGGCCAGTTGCCGCGCAGGCGGCGCACCAGCATCGGGGTGGTCACCATCAGATAGGGGATGTAGAAGAGGATGATCGCGACCGAGGTGAGGATGTAGAACACCCGCTGGTTGCCCATGTTGACGAGCAGCAGCACGATCGTCAGCACGCCGGTGATGATGGCGGGCAGGACCGGGGTGCCGGACTTGGGGTTGACCTTGGCGATGCGCGCGCCGAAGGGGAGCCGCCCGTCCCGCGCCATGGAGAAGAGCAGCCGGATGGCGGCGGTCTGTACCGCGAGGCAGCAGACCGTGATCGCGATCGCCGAGCAGACCAGGAAGACGTCTCCGAGGCCGTTGCCGAGCGTGCTCTTGATCAGGTAGGGCATGCCGAGCGTGCCGATCTCGGACGCCTTGATGTTCCCGACCGCCATCATGCCGACGAGCATGAGCAGCCCGCCCGCGATGGCGGCGGCGGTGAGGGCCCGGAGGATGGCGCGCGGAGCGTGCCGACGCGGCTCCATGGTCTCCTCGGCCAGCGAACCCGCGGTGTCGAAGCCGTAGAAGACGTAGGCGCTCATCAGCGAGGCCACCAGGAAGGCGCCCAGGTAGCC
This sequence comes from Streptacidiphilus sp. MAP12-16, assembly GCF_041262165.1. Classification (NCBI taxonomy): domain Bacteria; kingdom Bacillati; phylum Actinomycetota; class Actinomycetes; order Kitasatosporales; family Streptomycetaceae; genus Streptacidiphilus; species Streptacidiphilus sp. MAP12-16. Next base: position 87,276 of record NZ_JBGCBY010000033.1, on the reverse strand, counting down.
CCAGGAGTGCCCGGTTCCGGTGCCCTGGGTCTGCAGGACGACCTGGGGGCCGCGCTTGATGTGGATGGCGAGCATGATGATCAGCAGGGTGACGCCGACCAGCTCGACCGCCACGCCGAAGTTGTTGATCTTCGCCATCAGCCGGACGCCGACGATGTTGACGATCGTGGTGAACACGACCAGGCCCAGGGCGAGGATGATCGCGTTCTGCGCGCCGGCCGGAGTCGTGGTCACACCCGCGTCGGCGGAGCCGCCGACGATCTCGAAGACCAGCGAGACCTGCGGCAGGATGATCTGGTACGCCACGGCGACCGCGGCCGCGGTGACGATCGAACCGACGGTGATGATCCAGCCGGACATCCAGGACGTGCCCGGTCGTGCTATCTGCTTGGACCACTGGTAGACGGAGCCCGCGAGCGGGAACTGGCCCGCCATCTCGGCGAAGCAGAGGGCGACGGCGCCCTGGCCGATGAAGACCAGCGGCCAGGTCCAGATGAAGGCCGGGCCGCCGGAGGCGAAGCCGAAGCCGAACAGCTGGAACACACCGGTCATGATCGAGATGTAGCTGAAGCCCGCGGCGAAGCTGGAGAAGGAGCCGAGGGATCTCTCCAGTTGCTGGGTGTAGCCGAAGCGGGCGAGGTCGGAGGTGTCGTCGGTCGGGGGTGGTGCGGTGGTGCTGGTGGTTCCCGGGTTGCTCATGGTCGCTCCATAGGCAGGCAGGGGCGTGGGGGTTGTGCGTGCTGCGAGGACCGGTGGAAGCCTGGGTGCTGCGGACGGACGGGGGAGTAGGGAGGGATAGTAGGGACCGGGGGAGGGTTACTGCGTTCAGCCGGCGAACCAGTGCTGCGCTGCGGGGGTGACGGTGCGCCAGATGTGCTTGGTCTCCTGGTACTCGCGGAGGCCGGACGGACCGAGCTCGCGGCCCGTTCCGGACTGTTTGAACCCGCCCCATTCGGCCTGTGGCACGTAGGGGTGGTAGTCGTTGATCCAGACGGTGCCGAGGCGCAGCCGGGCGGCGACGCGCTCGCCGCGCCCCGCGTCCTGCGTCCACACGGCGCCCGCCAGGCCGTAGGGGGTGTCGTTGGCGAGGGCCACGACCTCGTCCTCGTCGTCGAAGAGTTCGACGGTGAGCACCGGTCCGAAGACCTCCTCGCGGACGATGGTCATGCCCGCGTGGCAGCCGTCGAGCACGGTGGGCCGCAGGAAGAAGCCCGCCTGCAGTTCCGACTCGGTGGGCCGGCCGCCGCCGGCGCGGACCACCGCGCCCTCGGCGAGGGCGCCGGCGAGCAGTCGTTCGACCTTCTCGCGGTGTTCGGCGGAGACCAGCGGTCCGGTCTCGGTGCCCTTCTCGAGACCGTTGCCGAGCCGGATCAGGTCGGCGCGGCGCGCCAGTTCGGCGGTGAACTCGGCGTGCAGGCTGCGGTGCAGCAGCAGCCGCGATCCGGCCGAGCAGACCTGGCCGGAGTGGAGGAAGGCGGCGGTGAGTGCGAAGTCGACGGCGGCGTCGAGGTCGGCGTCGGCGAAGACGATGTTGGGGTTCTTGCCGCCGAGTTCCAGGGCGACCTTCTTGACCGTCTCGGCCGCCGCCCGCATCACCGATCGGCCGCTGGCCAGGCCTCCGGTGAAGGAGACCAGGTCGACCAGCGGATGCTCGGCGAGTGCTGCGCCGACGGCGCCGCCGCCGAGGACCAGGTTGGCCGTGCCGCTGGGCGCGCCGGCCTGCGTCAACTGCTCCTGCAGGAGCTCGAACAGGCGGATCGTGGTCATCGGGGTGACCTCGCTGGGCTTGGCCACCAGGGTGTTTCCGGCCGCGAGTGCGGGGGCCAGCTTCCAGGAGATCTGCAACAGCGGGTAGTTCCACGGCGTGATCAGCGCGCACACGCCCACCGGCTCGTACACCACGCGGCTGATCGCGTCGGGCCGGCCGGTGTCGACGGTGCGGCCCGCGTCGGAGGTCGTCAGCGCCGCGTAGTAGCGGAGTACGGCTGTGGCGTCGTCGACGTCGATGCGGCTCTCCGCCAGCGTCTTGCCGGTGTCGAGCGTTTCCAGGTGGGCCAGCTCCTCGCGGTGCTCCTGGAGCGCTTCGGCGGTGGCGGTGAGCACGCCCGCGCGGCGGGCGGCCGGGGCGTGGGCCCAGGAGCCCTCGTCGAAGGCCGCCCGGGCGGCGCGTACGGCGCGGTCCGCGTCGGCCACGGACGCCTCGGCGACGCGGGCCACGACGGACGCGTCGAAGGGGTTGACGACCGCTCGCTGCCGGCCGCCCTCGGCGGGCGTCCAGACGCCGTCGATCAGCAGGCGCGCTGGGTCGGTGGATGAGGGCACAGGCTGCCGCCTCCTCAGTGAGTTGCGCGATACGAGACGTTTGTCTTCATGCGCAACTTGCGGTGAGTATGGAAGGACCCCAAACCCCTGTCAAGGGGAGAGGGGATTCGGCGCACTGTCGACCCTATCCGCGCATCCTGATGTCGGACTCTTGACAGCTTGGGTTGCGAGCATGAGTCTGTTTCTCATCACGCACATCGATGCGCAATATGCAACTCCCTCGCTGTCCTAGCCGATCGGGACGCCGGACCGCCGGCCGACCTCCAGCCCGCCGCAGCTACCTCCCGAGGGGACGGATGCTTTGACAGTCCAACCGAAAGTCGTGATCGTCGGTGCCGGCATCGTCGGCTGCGCGCTGAGTGACGAACTCACCGCACGCGGCTGGACCGACGTCACGGTGCTGGAGCAAGGCCCCCTCTTCGCCACCGGCGGTTCGAGCTCGCACGCACCCGGACTGGTCTTCCAGACCAACTCGTCCAAGACCATGACCGAGTTCGCCTCCTACACCGTGCGCAAGTACTCGGGTCTCACCCTCGACGGCCAGTGGTGCTTCCGCCAGGTCGGCGGGCTCGAGGTGGCCACCACCCCGGAACGGCTCGCCGAGCTGAACCGCAAGCACGGGCTCGCCACCTCCTGGGGAGTGTCGGGCACGCTGCTCGACCCCGAGCAGTGCGCAGACCTGCACCCGCTGCTCGACCGCGACCAGGTCCTGGGCGGCTTCCACGTGCCCACCGACGGACTGGCCAAGGCCGTCCGCGCCGGTGAGGCGCAGGCCCGCCGTGCGATCGAGCGCGGCGCCCGCTTCCTGCCGCACCACACCGTCACCGGCTTCGAGTCGGCGGGCGGGCGGGTCACCGCCGTCGTGACCGACCAGGGCAGCTTCCCCGCCGACGTGGTCGTCTCCTGCGCCGGGTTCTGGGGGCCGAAGATCGGGCGGATGGCCGGGCTCGCCGTCCCGCTCGTCCCGCTCGCGCACCAGTACGCCAGGACCACCCCGGTGCCCGAGCTGGCCGGCCACAACACCGACGAGCTGGAGGCGTCCAAGCCGATCCTGCGCCACCAGGACCGCGACCTCTACTACCGCGAGCACGGCGACCGCATCGGCATCGGCTCCTACGCCCACCGACCCATGCCGGTCGACCTCGACGACGTGGCGCACCCGAGCGCCGGGGCGGCGCGGCTTCCCGCGACTCCGCAGACGCCGCAAACCCTCCCAACGCCGCAGATGCCCTCGATGCTGCCGTTCACCGAGGAGGACTTCGTCCAGCCCTGGGCGGACTCGCAGGCGCTGCTGCCCGCGCTCGCCCGCACCAAGGTGGAGGAGGGCTTCAACGGGATCTTCTCCTTCACCGCCGACGGCTTCCCGCTCCTGGGCGAGTCCCCTGACCTGCGCGGCTTCTGGGTCGCCGAGGCGGTCTGGGTGACCCACTCGGCGGGCGTGGCCAGGGCCATGGCGGAGTGGCTGGTCGAGGGGACGCCGCGCACCGACGTGCACGAGTGCGACCTCAACCGCTTCGAGCCGGTCCAGCTCGCCCCCGCCTATGTGCATGAGCGCAGCTGCCAGAACTTCGTCGAGGTGTACGACATCCTCCACCCGCTGCAGCCGATGGAGCAGCCGCGCCCGCTGCGGGTCAGCCCGTTCCACACCCGCCAGCGCGAACTCGGCGCCTTCTTCCTTGAGGCGACCGGCTGGGAGCGGCCGCACTGGTACGAGGCCAACAAGGACCTGCCCGAGGTCGCGGCCGTCCCCGGGCGCGGCGCCTGGGCCTCGCGCTACTGGTCCCCGATCGCCGGCGCCGAGGCGCTGGCCACCCGCGAGCGCGTGGCGATGTACGACATGACGGCGCTCAAGCGGCTGGAGGTCACCGGCCCCGGCTCGCTGGCCTTCCTGCAGTACCTGACCACCAATCAGCTCGACAAGCCGGTCGGCTCCGTCACCTACACCCTGATGCTGGACGAGACCGGCGGCGTACGGAGCGACCTCACCGTGGCCCGGCTCGGCCGGGACCGCTTCCAGGTCGGCGCCAACGGCGCCCTCGACCTCGACTGGCTCACCCGCCACCTGCCCGACGACGGCACGGTCCAGGTCCGCGACACCACCGCCGGCACCTGCTGCATCGGCCTGTGGGGCCCGCTCGCCCGCGACCTGGTCCAGCCGCTGACCGACGAGGACTTCTCCCACAAGGGCTTCGGCTACTTCAAAGCCAAGCACGCCTACCTCGACAACGTCCCGGTCACCGCGATGCGGCTGTCCTACGTCGGCGAGCTCGGCTGGGAGCTGTACACCACCGCCGACTGCGGCCCCAAGCTGTGGGACACCCTGTGGGAGGCCGGACAGCCGCTCGGCGTCGTCGTCGCCGGACGCAGCGCCTTCAACAGCCTGCGGCTGGAGAAGGGCTACCGCTCCTGGGGCACGGACCTGACGGCCGAGCACAATCCGTTCGAGGCCGGCCTCGGCTTCGCGGTCCGCATGGAGAAGGGCGACTTCCTCGGCCGGCAGGCACTGCTCGGCGTCACCGAGGCGACGGTGCCACGCCGGCTCGCCTGCCTGCTGCTCGACGATCCGCAGGCCGTGGTCATGGGCAAGGAACCGGTGTACGTGGACGGCGCCCCCGCCGGGTACGTCACCAGCGCCGCCTACGGCTACAGCATCGGCGCCTCCATCGCCTACGCCTGGCTGCCCAGGGCCGCCGCAGACCCCGGCACCCGGGTGACCGTCGAGTACTTCGGCGAGCAGTTGCCCGCCACGGTCACCGAGGAGCCGCTGTTTGACCCCAAGATGACCCGCATTCGCCGCTGACCGCCACTCACTCGACCCCGGAGACCTCATGACCTCCTCGTACGACGTCATCGTGGTGGGCCTCGGCGGCATGGGCAGCGCCGCCGCATACCGCCTCGCCGAGCGCGGGCAGCGCGTCCTCGGCCTGGAGAAGTTCTCACCCGGGCACAATCGCGGCTCCAGCCACGGCGGATCCCGGATCACCCGTCAGGCCTACTTCGAGGACCCGGCGTACGTACCCCTGCTGCTGCGCTCCTACGAGCTCTGGGAGCAGATCGAGCGCGACTCCGGGCGCACCATCGCCACCCTGACCGGCGGTGTGATGGTCGGCCGGCCGGACAGCCTCGCCGTCTCCGGCAGTCTGCGCAGCGCCGGCCAGTGGGGCCTGGACCACGAGGTCCTGGACGCCGGCGAGATCCGCCGACGTTTCCCCACCCTCCACCCCGCCGCCGACGAGGTGGCCTTCTACGAGGCCAAGGCCGGATTCGTCCGGCCCGAGGCCAGCGTGCTGGCCCACCTCTACCTGGCGGCGAGGGCCGGCGCCACGCTGCACTTCGAGGAGACCGTCACCGGCTGGACGGCGAACCCCTCCGGCAGCGGCGTTCGCGTCACGACCTCCGAAGGCGTCTACACCGCCGACCGGCTCGTGGTCTGCCCCGGAGCCTGGGCGCCGCAGCTGCTCACCGACCTGGGCGTGGAGTTCACCATCGAACGCCAGGTCATGTACTGGTTCGCCCCCGACGGCGGGGTCGAGCCCTACCGGCCCGAGCGCCACCCCGTCTACATCTGGGAGATGGACGGCGGCGCCCAGTTCTACGGCTTTCCCGCGATCGACGGCCCGGACGGCGGCGCCAAGGTCGCCCTGTTCCGGGGCGGCGCCGCGTGCACCCCGGAGACCATCGACCGACAGGTCCGGCCCGAGGAGGTCGAGCGCATCTCCAGGCACCTGAGCCCGCGCCTGCCGACCCTGCCCGGGCGCCTGGTCAAGGCCGCCACCTGCATGTACACCAACACCGCCGACGAGCACTTCGTCATCGCCACCCACCCCGCGCACCAGCAGGTGACCGTCGCCTGCGGCTTCTCCGGCCACGGCTTCAAGTTCGTGCCGGTGGTCGGCGAGATCCTCGCCGACCTGGCCGTGGACGGCGCCACCGACCACCCCATCGCGCTGTTCGACCCGCGCCGGCTCCAGCCGAGCCTTCTCTAGCCGTGCGTTCTCCTCACGAAAGGCACACCGCCGTGACCGCGACCGAGCTCCCGCCGAGCCTGATCCCCACACTCCCCGGCTCCTCCTACACCGACCCGCAGATCTTCGCGGTGGAACAGGAGAAGATCTTTGAGCAGATGTGGTTCTGCGCCGTCCGCGCGGGCGACCTGGCCAAGCCGGGCAGCTTCCGCACGGTGCAGGTCGGCCGGGAGAGCGTGCTGGTCACCCGCTCCCGCGACAACAGCGTCAAGGCGTTCCTCAACATCTGCCGGCACCGCGGGGCGCGGCTGTGCACCGAGGAGACCGGCGAGGTCAAGCGCGCCTTCCAGTGCCCGTACCACGCCTGGACCTACGGCCTGGACGGCAAGCTGGTCGCCGCGCCCAACCTGACCAGCATGCCGGACGTCGACCGCACCACGTACGGGCTGATCCCGGTGCACGTGCGCGAGTGGCTCGGCTACGTGTGGGTGTGCCTCGCCGAGGAGCCGCCCTCGTTCGAGGCGGACGTGGTCGCGGCAGCGACCGAGCGGCTCGGCGACCCGGGGGCCATCGACCGCTACCAGATCGACGAACTCTCGGTCGGCCGCCGGATCCGCTACGAGGTGCGCGCCAACTGGAAGCTGATCATCGAGAACTTCATGGAGTGCTACCACTGCGCGACCATCCACCCCGAGCTGACCGAGGTGCTGCCCGAGTTCGCCGGCGGTTATGCGGCCCAGTACTACGTCGGGCACGGTGCGGAGTTCGCCGGCGAGGTCGAGGGATTCACGGTGGACGGCAGTGCGGGCGTGGAGCGGATCCCGACCGTCTCCGACGACCAGGACCGCAAGTACTACGCGATCACCATCAAGCCGCAGGTCTTCGTCAACCTGGTGCCCGACCACGTCATCGTGCACCGGATGTTCCCGCTCGCCGCCGACCTCACGGTCGTCGAGTGCGACTGGCTGTTCGTCAAGGACGTCGTCGACGCGGGCCGTGACGTCTCCCGCTCGGTGGAACTGTTCCACCGGGTCAACGTGCAGGACTTCGACGCCTGCGAGCGCTGCCAGCCCGGCATGGACTCGCGCGCCTACCGGGCCGGCGGTGTCCTGGTGCCGAGCGAGCACCACATCGGGGAATTCCACGAGTGGGTCACCGACAGGCTCCGCGGCTGACGGGCCCGGCCCGGCTCCGTACGCTTGGCTCGACGAGCCGGTTTCCAGGCCACCCAGCCACATCCAGCTCCACCCTCCAGCGAAAGGCTGTTCCCCATGTCGCAGCGCGTACGCGGTGTCATCGCCCCCGGTAAGGGCGAGCCGGTGCGGATCGAGACGATCGTGGTGCCCGACCCCGGTCCGGGGGAGGCGGTGGTCAAGGTGCAGGCGTGCGGGGTGTGCCACACCGATCTGCACTACCGCGAAGGCGGCATCAACGACGACTTCCCGTTCCTGCTGGGGCATGAGGCCGCCGGGCTCGTGGAGTCCGTCGGCGCGGGCGTCACCGAGGTCGCACCCGGGGACTTCGTGATCCTCAACTGGCGCGCGGTCTGCGGGCAGTGCCGTTCCTGTCTGCGCGGACGGCCGCAGTACTGCTTCAACACCCACAACGCCAAGCAGAAGATGACACTGGAGGACGGCACCGAGCTCTCGCCCGCCCTGGGCATCGGCGCCTTCGCGGACAAGACCCTGGTGGCGGCCGGGCAGTGCACCAAGGTCGACCCGGCCGCGTCGCCCGCCGCCGCCGGCCTGCTGGGCTGCGGGGTGATGGCCGGGCTGGGCGCCGCCGTGAACACCGGGAATGTGTCCCGCGGCGACAGCGTGGCCGTGATCGGCTGCGGCGGTGTGGGCAACGCCGCCATCATGGGCGCCCGGTTGGCCGGGGCGGCCCGGGTCATCGCGGTGGATATCGACGAGCGCAAGCTCGCCACCGCACTGCGACTGGGCGCCACCCACAGCGTCAACTCCCGTGACGGCGACCCGGTCGAGGCGATCCGCGAGCTCACCGGCGGCAACGGCGCGGACGTGGTGATCGAGGCGGTCGGCCGCCCGGAGACCTACAAGCAGGCCTTCTACGCCCGCGACCTGGCCGGGACGGTGGTCCTGGTCGGAGTGCCCACCCCGGACATGACCCTGGAACTGCCGCTGATCGACGTCTTCGGCCGTGGCGGCGCGCTGAAGTCCTCCTGGTACGGCGACTGCCTGCCCTCGCGGGACTTCCCCATGCTGATCGACCTCTACCTGCAGGGCCGCCTGGACCTGGACGCCTTCGTCTCCGAGACCATCGCGCTCGACGATGTCGAGGAGGCGTTCACCCGGATGCACAAGGGCGAGGTCCTGCGCTCGGTGGTGGTCCTGTGACCGCGCCGCGGATCGAACACCTGGTCACCTCCGGCAGCTTCGACCTGGACGGCGGCAGCTGGCAGGTCGACAACAACGTGTGGCTCGTCGGCGACGACACCGAGGTCGTGGTCATCGACGCGGCGCACGACGCCGATGCCATCGCGGCGGTGGTGGGCGGTCGGCGGGTGGTCGCGATCGTGTGCACCCACGCCCACAACGACCACATCGACGCCGCGCCCGCGCTGGCCGAGCGCACCGGCGCGCCGATCCTGCTGCACCCGGACGACCTGCCGCTGTGGAAGCAGACCCACCCGGACCGCGCCCCCGACGGCGAGCTGGCGCACGGCGGCCACATCTCCGTCGCGGGCGCCGACCTGACGGTCCTGCACACCCCCGGGCACAGCCCGGGCGCGGTCTGCCTCCACTCGCCGGAACTGGGAACGCTCTTCTCCGGCGACACCCTGTTCCACGGCGGCCCCGGCGCGACCGGCCGCTCGTACTCGCACTTCCCGACCATCATCGACTCCATCCGGGACCAGCTGCTGACCCTGCCCACGGACACGGTGGTCCGCACCGGCCACGGTGACTCCACCACCATCGGCAGCGAGGCCCCCGACCTCGACGCATGGATCACCCGGGGTCACTGACCCGGCCGGAGCGGCCGGTCCGCATCCCCTCAGCTCTCATGGGATCGGCCCTGGGCCGGCGGTGACGCCGGACCAGGGCCGATGGACCAGGGCTGATGAGGGCTTCGGGCTACGTCAGCCCTCGGTGTCCGAGGACGGGATGTAGCCGCCGGGCACGTCGTTCGGCGCGTAGATCTTGGTCTCGCCGGGGTACGGGGTCTTCCAGTTGTGCGTCTCGTACCACGTCAGGTGGTTCATCTGCGCGGGGTTCGCGTAGTCGGGCACCGCGTTGGGACCGGTCAGCCGCTGCTGCGACTTCCAGGTGGCCCACTGCGCGGCGATCGCCTGCTCCGCCGCCGGCGCCTTCGTCGTCGCCGGCACGAGAGCCGCCCTGGGGTCCTGCGGCGCCGGGACGTCCACGCCGCAGCTGGGCGGCGTGGACAGACCGTCGGTGAGCGAGGTCCGGTTGGGCACCGCGCTGAACGGCGTGTAGTTCGGCTTGTCGGTGAACGCCGCGGCCATCGGGGTGGCCGCGGTGTCCTTCTGGTTCATCGGGTGGATTCCGAGGATCTGCTCGATGGTGCGGATCATCGTGATCTGCGTGTAGTAGTGGTCGTCGACGACACCGTGCTGCGCCCAGGGGCTGATGATCTGGATCGGGGCGCGGTGGCCGTCGACGTGGTCGAGGCCGGCCTGGGAGTCGTCCTCGACGACGAAGATCGCCGAGTCCTTCCAGTACTTGCTGTGCGAGATCTGGTCGACGATCTTGCCGGTGGCCAGGTCGTTGTCGGCGACCTGGGCGGCCGGGCTCAAGGGACCACCGGTGTGGTCACTGGAGAGCCAGAACATGTTGAGGTTCGCCGGAGCGGTCTTCTCGAAGTTCTGCTTCCAGATCTCGTACCGGTACTGGTCCGGGACACTGGTGTCGAACTTCGGGAAACCGGGCACCGAGACGCTGTTGAGCGACGGGATCGGCGAGGACGAGTTCAGGGTGTAGGCGGTGTTCTGCCCGGTCGCGTCCATGTTCTTGGCGTCGCAGTACAGGTTCTGCCAGCTCGCGTCGGCCGGCTTGGTCAGGAACTGCTGGAACTCGCCGAAGTCCCGCACGGACTTGCCGGCCGACTGCGCACCGGTCCACAGGAAGCCCGACTTCTGGTGGCCGAGAGCGTCGTCCTCGGTGTCGTAGCTGCGCAGGTACTCACCGGCCGAGGACTCGGTGTACGCCGGGTTGTCGGCCTGCATCAGCCAGTTGTGGCCCTCAGCGGAGTTCGTGCCGATGTCGTAGGTGTTGTCGTAGAGCCCGAACTGCTGGGCCAGCGCGTGCTGGTTCGGCGTCACGTTCTCGCCGAACTGCGTCAGTGCGGGGTCGCCGTTGCCCTTCGGGATGTCACCGAAGACCTGGTCGTAGGTCCGGTTCTCCTTGACGATCAGGAAGACGTGCTTGATCGTCGAGGGGTCGCCGATCCGCGCCGGCACCGGCACCGGCTTCGCCTTGTGCTGGTCGGCCAGCACGACCGCGCCATGGGTCCAGCCGTTCTGCTGGAAGACCTTGGCGGTCTGTGACCTGATGACACGGTCGCTGGGCAGCGTGAACTGCGTCAGGCTCGATGTCGTGTCGTGGGTGTTGTGTGCGCCGCTGCTGTTGGGGCGGAGGGCGTCGATACCACGGGTGTTGGAGACGACCACGTTCTGGCCCACGGTGGTGATCTCCGCGGGGAAGTAGTCCGTGGGCAGAAGGCCGACGTAGCTGACCGGCTCCTGCGGACTGGTGTACCGGTAGACGGCGACCGCGTTGGCGCGGCCGAGGGTGACCAGCAGGTGGCCGTCGTCGGTGAGCGTCACCGCGTCGGGTTCGTAGCCCACCGAGGCCTCCGGCCAGGGCTGGGTGGAGATGGTCTGTACGACCTTGTCGCGGGTGGAGTCGATGACCGACACGGTGTTGGAGGCGGTGTTGGTGACGAACACCGCCCCCTTCTTGGCGTACACCGCGGTCGGGTGCAGACCGACCTTGATGGTGCCGACGGCGGCGGACTGATCCGCCAGGTTGATGACGCTCACCGTGCCGGTTGTGGTGGCACCGGTCACCGGGCTGGCCGGCACCTGCGTGTTGTAGGAGTTGAGCGTGGAGTCGCCGGCCTTCGCCGGACGCCCACCCTCGTTGCTGACATAGAGCTTGTGGCCGACCTGGACCATGCCGCGCGGGGCGTTGCCCACCGCCCAGCTCTGCTCGATGGCCCCGGTCGCCGCGTTGATGGCGACCACCCGGTTCTGGCCGTTGACCGCGGAGTACACGGTGGAGCCGTCGGCCGAGAACACCGCCGCGGCCGCCAGCGCGTGCTTGGCGCCGTCGGCCGGTATCGAGACGGCCGTCGGGTTGGAGAGCGAGCCGTCCGGGTTGACCGTGAACTTGGTGTAGCCGTCGATCTGGCCCAGCCACAGCTGCGAGCCGTCGGGCGAGTAGGTCGGATGCACCTGGCCGACAGCGCCGCTGCCGATGCGCAGGTCGTCCACGGCGGAGGCACCCACACGCTGCTGCACCTGCCCGGTCTTGAGGTTCACCACGACCAGCGCCGCGTCACCGTCGGCGACCGAGGCCGCGAGATGGCCGCCGTCCGGACTGACCGTGGACGCCATGATCTTGCCGTCGTTGATGACGAGCCGGCTGCCGTACGGGGCGATGTACTGGTCGCTGGAGATGACCTGGCCCTTGGATGTGACCTGGCCGACGTGCTCGGTGCCGAACTGGTGGGTCTCGGCCGCAGCGGTGCCGGTGGCCAGGGCGACGGCGGTGATGCATGCCGTCACCAGCGCTGCCCGGCGGCCGACACGCTTACCGAGAAATACGAAGTGCTGATCCTCGACACGCCGACGACGCGTTACCTGCATGGGGTCATCCCTTCGGGGAGGTGGTGAGCAGTTCGACATTGCCGTCGAACTGCCACAGCGGGTTCGGCGCGTCCCCGGTCGGGGTGTGCACCAGGAAGTAGCCGTTCACTTCCTTCGGTCCGTCACCGTCGGACTTGAAGCGCCCGTTCGAGCTGACGTCCAGTTGGTAGATGGCCGTCCCGGGCGCCGCGGTGCCGGGAAGGTGCCAGGTGACGACGCAGCGCCAGTCGTTGCCCGGCCCCTCCGCGTCGACCTGGCCGCCGCCCCTGTCGCATGCCGCCGTGACCTGGAGCTGCGCCTCCGTGACGGCGGGACGGTTGAGCTGTTCGGTCTGCATGCGATAGAGGTGGGCGAACACGGTGGCGACCGACTGCTGCACCTTGGCCTGGGAGATCCCGGAGCCCATGGACGGGGTGGCCACGGCGACGACCCCGAAGGTCAGGGCGAGCAGTGCGACCAGCGGCAGCAGCGCGCGAGGGATCGCGCGGCGCCCGATGCCGTCGTCAGTAGCGTTGGTGAAGTCCCGCCGCACGAAGAGCAGGTAGGCCAAGGCGGTCGCGACCACGACCCACGCCAGGCTGACCGCGATGGCGACGAGGAGCTCGCCGAGCTGAGCCGGGCTGGTGAAGAGCCCGTTCCAGGCGATGAAGGCATAGCCGGGCAGGGCGAGGCGAACGGCGACCGGGAGCTGCAGCATCTGGGCGAGCTGCATCGCGACCGCCACCAGCGCGGGGACGAGCAGTCCCATCGGGGAGCGCCCCAGCACGACGGAGCCGAGCAGGCCGATCGCGGCGAGCGCAAGGGTGGGGGCGAGCGCGCAGGCCCACGCGAGCAGGACGCTCCCGGCGGCGTCCGACGGCGTCAGCAGGTGGCCGTCGAGACCGACCAGCGGTTGATTGCCGACCGTCGCGAGCCCGCCGACCGCGCTGGAGGCGACCAGTCCCGTCACGAGCAGTGCGATGACGGTAAAGCTGGCCAGTGCCTTGGCCACGAAGATCCGCCGCAGCGAGCGGACCGCCACCAGCAGGTGTCGCCAGGTGCCGAGCCGGTCCTCGGCGGCGAACACGTCGCCCGCGACCACCGAGGTCAGCAGCGGGAGCGCCCAGGAGCCGGCGAACCCGAGGACCACCAGCGGTCCGGCCCAGCCCGTGGCGTGCATCCAGCGACCGAAGAGGGTGTCGCTGGGGAGCGTGCTCTGCTGGCTCACCGCGGCGACGAACAGTCCCGGCATGATCCAGCAGGCGAGGACCAGAAGGCGGATCCGCCACTGTGAGACGAGCTTGACCAGTTCGAAGCGGTAGGCGCGGGTCACCGGGACGCGGAGGGCATCGGGGTCGGCGTCGACATCGGCAGCGGCAACGTTGTCGGCGACGGTCACGGTCATCGGTCGGCCTCCTGCTGTTCGGTGAGGGCGAGGAACGCGGCCTCGAGCGGCGAGCTCACGGGGGCGAGCTCGCGGACCGCGATGTCCGCCTTCACCAGCCCCGCCACCAGTTGCTCGAGCGCGGGCACCGGCGCGCGCACGACGAGCACCTCGGCGCCGCGCCATACCCCGGCGTCCTCGACGACGCGAACCCCGGCCGCCTCGGCGGCCAGTCGGCGCGCGGCCTGCGGATCGGAGGTGAGCAACCGGTAGTCGAGTTCACGGTTCTCGGCGGCCAACTTGCTCAGCGGGCCGGAGAAGCGGACCCGTCCGGTCGCGAGGATGGTGACCTCGGAACACAGCGCCTCCAGGTCGTCCATGCGGTGGCTGGAAAGCACGACGGTGGTGCCCTCGGTCGCGAGCCGCGTGAGGACGCCGTGCACATGCTTCTTGCCCGCAGGGTCGAGACCGTTGGAGGGCTCATCGAGCACCAGCAGCCGGGGGTTGGTGAGCAGTGCCGCGGCCAGCCCGAGCCGCTGACGCATGCCCAAGGAGAAGCCGCGGGCCCGGTCGTCGGCGACCTCGGTGAGCCCGACCTCGCCGAGCACCTCGTCGATCCGCCTGGTCCGCGCGTCCTGGCCGCGCAGAGTAGCCAGCGCGGCGAGGTTCTGCCGGGCGGTCAGCGAGGGGTACAGGCCGGGCCCGTCCACGAAACCGGCGACGCCACGGGGGGACGCGAGCGCCCGCCCGACCGGCCTGCCGAGGACCTCCAGGCTGCCGCCGTCGGCAACGGCCAGACCGAGCAGGAGGCCGAGCAGTGTCGTCTTGCCTGCACCGTTCGGCCCGACCAGGCCGTGGATCTGCCCCTGCGCCAGATCCAGATCGACGCCGTCGAGTGCGACCACGTCACCGAAGCACTTGACTATCCCACGAGCCCGCACCGCACGCTGTGTGTCCATGGTCCCCTCTCATCAACCCTTAAGAAACGTAGGACCTGACAAAACACGGTCAGGGGCAGCCGGTTGAACTCTCCCGAAACGGCAGACGACTGACTCCCCAGGAACGGACACCTGTCGCACAGCGCTGACACAGCGTCACCCCTGGGGTCGACCGGTGAAGGGGGGGTTTGGCATCGCGAGCGTCTGCTCGCGGGTGAGGCGGAAAGCCAGGTCGGCCGCCCGGCTTGCGGTTCTGGGTTGAGTGCAGGACCCGCTGCTCGGCCAGGCAGGGGGCGAGGGAGGGCGTGGGTGGTGGTCGCGTCCGGCGCGGTCAGGTGCACCATCTGGACGGTCCAGGTTCGTCAGTGCGCAGTCTGAGCGGTGGCCCAGTTCCGCCCAGCTCTGGGCACCCCCCGCGCAGGAGGCGCTCGGGAGGGCACTGCCTCGCCCTCTACCGATCGCCCCTCGGCGCAGCCTCTACCCGGCATGTGGATCCAACTGCGGGCCACTACCGCGGTAGCGGGGCTCCGGTCACGGCCCGCGACCTGCGCAGTAGCGCCACTTGACCCCGGCGGACACCCGTCGAATCCCATGCAGGTCGGCCCGTGGCCCCGTCGGCACGGGCCACCCAGCTGCCACAGCTCAAGCCTGCTGGGCATCCTATGACTCGGGCCCATTCGTCGGCCTGGGTCATTGACCGTAGTCGCGGCCCAGGTCGGCTCGAACCCGAGTTCTCGCACGGGACAGGCGACGGGGCCGGTCCTTCTTGACGCAGATCTGGGCTGACGTCCCACCATCCCCTGTGGTTCAGTTGACTTCGACACCGGACGTGGAGGTTGAGGGGTGGAGAAGTCCGAGGTGCCCGCCTGGATGAAGCCGACCCGGCACGCCCCGATACCGAGGGTCGACCTGCGGACCGACCGTGCGCACTCCGCCCGGGTCTACGACTACATGCTGGGCGGGAAGACCAACTTCGCCGCCGACCGTGAGGCGGGTGAGAGAATCATCGCCGAGTGGCCCGGCTCGCTCGACTCCGCCCGCGCCGCCCGCGCCGTGATGCACCGCATGGTCCGCCGCGTGGCAGAGGTACACGGCATCCGGCAGTTCCTGGACATCGGCACCGGAATCCCCACCGCACCCAACGTTCACGAGATTGCCCAGAGCATCGCCCCTGCCTCCCGGGTCGTGTACGTGGACAACGACCCGATCGTGCTCGCCCACGCGCGTGCCCTGCTCACCAGCACGCCCGAGGGCCGCACCGCGTACGTCGACGGCGACCTGCGCGACCCGGAGAAGCTCCTTGCCGACCCAGCGCTGCGCGGCAACCTGGACCTGACCCGGCCGGTGGCGCTGACTCTGATCAACATCGTGCACTTCTTGTCCGACGAGGCAGTCCGCCCGCTCGTCGCACGATTGCTGGACGCCCTGCCCTCCGGCAGTCTCCTCGCCCTGACTGCCGGCACTGGTGACTCCGCGCCGGAGCAGGCCGCCGTCGCCTCTCGGCGCTACCGGGAGGCAGGCATCGAGAACCACCTGCGCACCCGCACGGAGGTGGAGCGGTTCTTCGCCGGCTTGGAACTGGACGAGCCCGGCGTGGTGCTGATCAACCGCTGGCACCCCGACCTGGACGACGGCCCGGTGCTGGAGGACCACGAGGTGATGGCTTACGCCGGCCTCGCCCGCAAGCCGTAGCGCTGATTGCCGGCGCAGTAGGACGCTGTCGCCCGATTCTTCGTCTGGGCCGAACATATGAGTACGGATACTCAGGCGACGGTGCCCCGGGGTAGGGCAGGATCGGGGCGTGATCCGCGGCCACCTGCGACTGCACCGACCCGGCCGGCTTCGCCGCGTCCCGCTCGCCGCCGTGCCAGTCCTCCTGGTCGGCGTACTTGCCGTCAGCGGATGCGGCACGCAGCGGATTGCTACCACACGGCCCTCTGTCCTGCCTGCGCCCGTCTCGGCGACCCCAGCCGCAATACCACCGGATCCGCTCTGCGCCGGCGAGAAGCCCTCCCCGGTCGCCAGTGGCTCGCGGCGCCCCGATCCCGCCGCCGGCCTGGACGCTCCGCCGAACTACGCCGACAACCACGGCTTCCAGGTGCCGTTCCCGCTGCACGGCGCCGCCCGCTGCCAGGGCCGGATGGCCGCTTCCCGCATCGACGCGGCCGTCGATCCCCTGCGCAGGCAACGCGACTTCACGCCCGCCGCGGTGATGGAACGCCTGGTCGCCCTCGGCTATCCCGCCAACAAGGTCTTCGTCACCCAGAACGGCCCCACCGGCGTGGCTTTCACCCTCGGTAGTCCGCCGCTGTGCTTCGACGGCAGGATGGATCTCGACCGCGTCCATACTGATGCCTTCGGCGGCTACCCGGACAGCGGTGGCTGCACCATGCCGCAGGGCGGCCACTGACGCCCCGCCTCAGACGGTGCCGACCGGTGCCAAACCCCCGACGCACCGGATAAGCCTCCTGCGCGCGGGCGGCGTAGTGGACTGCTTCTGGAGCCAACCGGGCCCGTGCCAGCTCCGCGTTGGCCCGCCCGGGGCCGTCCGTAGTGCCGTAACGAGGGATGAACCGTCCGATGCCCGCGAAGCCCACATCCAGTGGAACCGGCTCGCCGGATGCGAAGCGCTGCAAGTAGAGCGGAAGGTTCCCGGTGCATGTCCTGGCGGAAGGTTCGGGGACCCGGGGCGGGGTCAGTAGCGGGCCGAGAGGCTGGGCAGCAGCGTGTCCAAGTCCTCGTCCCGCCACGGTTCTCCAGCTGGTGCAGCGGGGGAGGCCACGTGCTCCAGGGGGATGTCCATGCCGATCAGCCGGCGGTAGGCCGCCTGGGCCGCGCCGCCGAGATCCTCCGCTTCGGCGTCCTGGTCCTGCGGCAGGTCCAGGTCGGTAAGGGAGTCCGCGTCCGCCAGCGCCCGCTCGAAAACCTGCTGGCCCTGGGCGATGAGCCAGTCGCGGAAGTATTCGAAGCCGTCGTCGCTGCAACCGCCGTTGATGAGGTATCCGGCCGCCCACAAGCGCCACGTATACGCCCGGGCCTTGTGCAGCCGGTACTCGCTGTGGAAGGCGACGATCTCCTGCGGCGCGAGTGCGGCGAGGCGGTCTACGAGCCGCACCGTGTGTTCCTCGATGTCGGCAGTGTCGGTGCGGCTGTCCTCGATCAACCGCCAGAAGGTGCTGGTATCCATGCCCGGAAGTGTGCCGCACGGGTCTGACAACTCGCGGGACGGCCACGTCTGGACTTGGGCGAGTTCGGCACGGGCGGCACCACGGCGGCGCCGTTCTCGCTGTCCTCGCTCCGGGCTGCCCAAGCCCGGGGTTCCGAAGGTGAGTAGCTGTACTCAGGCGATTGGGGCAGGAACTCAGCAGAATGTCGGTATGCCTCTGTGGGTCGACATTCCTATCGCAGTCCTCGTCCTCGCCCTCGGCCTCACAGTCGTGGTCGTTCCACTGCTTTGGCTGGCGGCTGCCATTCTCACGTGGGGGACGGGCAGTCCCCCACCTCGGGGCCTCAGCCCTCGCGACAAGCCCTTCATCCTTATCTATCTCGGTGTCCTGTTCGTGACTGCTGCGTTCGCCCCTGGCTTGGCTTCTACCGTCTCCGGGATACCGGTCTCCGCGCTTGCCGAAGCCCTGGCGGTGCTGGCCGCAGTCTTCGGCGTCTTGTTTCTGACCGCTCAGAAGCGTCGCAAGCGTCGATGAGCCGGTGACAGGTCCAGGCGTGGACGATAGAGCTCGATCGGCGGCTCCGATGGTCCCGAACTCGACGCGGTCATAGTGCGCGGTGGCTCCCTCTTCGTCGAGTGGCCGGGCGCGGGCACCTGCCCTCCGCCTGCGGGCGCGCACGAACTCCAGGGGCGTGCCGAGGACGACGCCGTCCTGGTGGGTGCGGTCCGCTCCAGCCACCCCGGACGCCGGAGCGACGACGAGCTGACGGTGCACTCGGTATCCAGCCACACGCGCGGGTAGGGCGACGCCGCAGGCAGCTCCGCCCAGTGCGGATGGCCCGTCTGCTCTACCAGAGGTAACCGTTCCCGGCGTCGTTCGTTTGCCCGAGCGTGGATGAGGCAAAGCGGTTCTGTCGCGTACGCACCGGCCGGCGCGGCTTGGTGACGGAGCTGAGACGCCGTGTCGGCGGGTATCTGCTCCGAAGCCGCGTTCGCCGGATGGGCTCCGGCGGCCTCGACGCCTCGACTCTCGCTCTGCTCCCGGACACGATTCTCGACGAGCTCCGGCGGGACGGGCTGGACCCGCTCGCGCGCTCTTCCGGGCCTGTCACACGGGTCCCCCTGCCAATCGGCATGAGCGCCTGGCTGGTCACTGGTGATCAGGAAGTACGACAGGTTCTCGCGGCCCCAGTGGGCACCTTCAGCAACGATATCGGCACCCTCGCACACGTCCCGTCTGCTCTGCGGCGACAAGCGCTCGGGGGCCTGGGCGTCAGCGACCCGCCGATACACGAACAGCTACGGCAGCTGATCGCGCCGGACTTCACCATGCGCAGCCTACGCAGGTTGGAACCCCGGATCAGGACCATCGTGGCGGAGCAGTTGGACCACGTCGCAGCGCTGCCTCAGCCCGTCGACCTGGTCTCCGCGTTCGCCTGGCCCGTGCCTGCACGGGTCATCTGCGAGTTGCTCGGTGTCCCCGAACACCGGCGCGAGGAGTTCCAGCGGCTGAGCTCGGAGCGCTTCGATCTGGTTGCTGGTATGGACGCGCTGTTCGGTGCCATCTCGACCTCTCTCGACTGCCTGCAGGACATGATCGCCGACCAGCGTCAGGCACCGCAGGACGGCCTGCTGGGCACGCTCGTGTCCCGGGGCGGAGCCCTGGACGACCGCACCCTGGCCGGGCTGGCCGACGGCGTACTGATCGGAGGCCTGGAAACCAGTGCCAGCATGATCGCTCTCGGCACACTCGTCCTCCTGCGTGACCCGTCACTCCATCGGCGAGCCACCGGCGGCGATCTCGATGCCGTGGTGGAGGAGCTCCTGCGCCACCTGACCGTGGTGCAGACCGCGTTCCCCCGGTACGCCCTGCAGGACACGGACATCGGCGGACACCGGGTGGCGCGCGGCGACGCGGTGCTCTGCTCACTACTGCGCGCCAACCGGGACCCCGCCCCGATCCGGAACGCCTCCGGCAACCGACAGCATCTCGCCTTCGGACACGGCATCCACCACTGCCTCGGTGCGGAACTGGCACGGATGGAGCTGCGTATCGCCTATGCCGAGCTGCTCAAGCGCTTCCCCCGCATGCGGCTTGCGGTCAGCGAAGGTCAGACACGGTTCCACCGCCTGTCGATCGTCTACGGGTTGGAGCAGCTCCCCGTATTCCTGGATGCGCCCCAGGGTCGGACCCGCCCTGCCGGTCGGCCAGACAGTGAGTAGGAGGATCCAGCCCGACGCCCTCAAGTACCGGCTGCGCCGCGCCCGGGAGCTGTTCAGCCTGGACCTGGACCTGGACCACCCTGGACCACCCGGTACGACCCGCCGTCCTGCTGGCTGCAACTCCGCCTTGGACGACTGCCGCTGGAGCAGTCGCCGGAGTAGGTAAGCGGATCGCGGCCCCGAAGCGTTCAGGGGGTGTGAAGCAGTTGGAGTTCAGCGAGTTCTACGAGGCCAATCGGGACGTGTGCCTGCGGGCGGTGCTGGCCGGGGTGGGTGATCGGCAGTTGGCCGAGGACCTGGTCGCCGAGGCGTTCACCCGTGCCTGGACGTCGTGGCACGTGGTGCGCCGGCACCCCGCGCCCCGCGCCTGGGTGGTCCGGACCGCGTTCAACACCCGGGTGTCGTGGTGGCGCAGACGGCGGCGCGAGGTCGCCATCGACGTCGTCCCCGACGCCCCGGAGGTCGCCGCCGGTGACCGCGGTCCGGACACCGGGCTGGACCCCGACCTGCTCGCCGCGCTGCGCGGCCTGCCGGAGCGGCAGCGCGAGGTGATCGCGTTCCGGGTCTTCCTCGACCTCGATACCAAGGCCACGGCCACGGCTCTGGGGATAGCGCCCGGAACCGTCACCGCCCATCTGGCCCGGGCCGTCGCGACCCTGCGCGGCCACTTCGTGAGTACGGACAATCTGGAGGTCAGGTCATGAGCCTGCACAGCATGAACGAGGACACCATCGAGGCCGAGCAGTTCCTGGGCGCCCTGCGGCAGTCCATGGACGGCGTCACCATGGACACGCCGGTCGAGCGGATCGCCGCGGCAGGCCGGGCCCGGTCCCGGCGGCAGCGCCTGGCCAAGGTCTCCGTCGTCGCCGCGGCGGCGGCCGGGCTGGCGTTCGGCGTCAGCAGCTACGGCAATCCGGCGACCGCGCCGCCCGCTGCCGGGAACAGCACCGGGGCGGGTGCCGTGCACATCCACACCGTCGCGTTCAGCGTGGACACCAAGACCGACGGCACGGTCCACGTCAGCTGGGACAAGGAGAAGTACTTCAGCGACCACGCCGGGCTCCAGGCGGCTCTGGCCAAGGCCGGGCTCCCGGTGATCATCAAGGTCGGCGAGTTCTGCCTGGGGCCCGGCGACGACGCGAGCCTGAGCCACGGCCAGGGCCCCGGAGTCACGCAGGTCATGAAGGGCGAGCGGCAGAGTAACGGCAGGGTCGACCTGGTGTTCACCCCCTCGGCGATGCCCGCGGGCAGGCAGCTCTTCATCGGCTACCTCAATGCCGCCCAGTTGGCGGCCAGCGGGGGCCGACCCGGCTCCGTCGAGCGCCTGGTCCCGACCGGCGTCACTCTGAACTGCACCAACCAGGCGCCGACCCACGACTGACGACCCCACCCGCGAGTGATCTGTGGGTATGCGGGCCTGGTGGGGTTCGGTTGGTGGATGATCAGCTGGCCATGTCGCGGGCGAGCACGAGTTCGGTGCTGTGCTCGCGGCGGGTCGGTTGCTTGGCGGCGCGGTCGGAGATCAGTCACGGTCGTCGCTCATCGGCAGCAGCTGTGGGAGTGTGACGGGTGTCCGTGTGGCGAGGAAGGCCAGGCGCAGCAGCGCACCCGCAGAGCGCGTCCGCTCGAGTGATGACTGCCGGGCCAGTCAGGGCTTGCGGGCAAGGAGCAAGTAGGCGTCGTTGACGGCGGGGTCGTCCGCACCAGGGAGGGGTTCCGGACCTCCGACGGCCGGCCACCATTCGGTGGGGGTGGCCACTCCGGGGGCGACCGGTACCAGGCCGTCGGCGAATCGCGCAACTTCGGCGCGGCTGCGCGGCTGGAAGTCGACGCCGGACGAACGGTAGGTGTCCGCACCGCGGTTGACTGCGGTCGGATCGCTGTCCGCCGTGGCGTGGGAGAGCACCAGGAAGCTCCCAGGCGCCAGCGGTTCCAGCAGCTCGCGGACCAGAGCGTACGGATCGTCGGAGTCGGCGACGAAGTGCAGCACCGAGATCAGCTGCAGGGCGACCGGTTGGTCGAAGTCCAGCGCCGCGTTCTCGCCGGTCAGGCAGGGGTGCTCGAGAATCTGCCGAGGCGTCAGCAGGCTCGCCTCGATGTAGTCGACGCGGCCCTCGGGCGTGGTGTTGGAGAGCAGGGCGCGGGCGTGCGCCAGCACGATCGGGTCATTGTCGACGTAGACGATCCGCGCGTCCGGCAGCGCGCGCTGCGCGAGCTCATGGACGTTGGGGCTGGTGGGAATGCCAGTGCCGATGTCGAGGTACTGCCGAATGCCCTGCGCGGCGAGGTAGTTGACGGCACTGCGCATGAACGCCCGATTGGCCCGGGTGATGGTGCGCAGACCGGGATAGGCACTCAGCGCCTGCTCAGCGGTCGCCCGGTCAGCGGGAAAGTTCGTCTTCCCGCCGAGCAGGAAGTCGTACATTCGGGCCGACTGCGGCCGGTCGGTCCGCAGATTGACCGACCGGATCGGCTCCATCCGACCGGCCGTGCTCATCCAGTCCGAACCCGCCACGCCAGACCTCCAGCCACCGCCGTTCGCACGGGGCGCGCGCCGCGGCACGGGTGATCTTACATGGCGAGCGCCGCGGCGCGCTGCTCAGCTGAATCCCCCCACCCGCCGGTGCTTCTGCTGGTCCGACAGAGAGTCGCAGACCGCCGCTACCAAGGGCGGATGTCATAGGGCGTGTCCGCCCAAATGGCCCGCTCGGGATGCAGGACCCCGCGAGGCCGCCGACGATCGGCAGGGTAGGCACGGGCGTGCCGATCCAGTGACGAGAGATGGAGCGACCATGCGGGTGTTGATGACGGTCCAGATGGACACCGAGAAGGCCAACAAGGCGATCAAGGACCAAGCGCTGCCCACGATCATGAAGTCGGCCCTCGACCGGGTCAAGCCGGAGGCTGCGTACTTCGGCGCGTTGGACGGGATGCGTACCGGGTACATCGTCTTCGACCTCAAGGACCCTTCCGACATCCCCTCCGTGGCCGAGCCGTTCTTCCAGGAGCTCGGCGCCAAGGTGGCGTTCATTCCCGTGATGGACTTCAACGACGTCCAGTCCGGTCTGCAGAAGGCCGGATAGAGGCGACCACAGCGGCCGGCCCGGCGGGCACGGAACGTGGAGCCGCAGCCCCTGAAGCCGACGAGCGGTTCAGGGGCTGCGGCGGGCTGTCCGACCTCCGCGGGAGGCAGGCGCTCACGGCCAGGCCGTCAGAGCGCCGGGTAGGCGGGGAAACCGCAGCTGGGCACCGACCCGCCGCCGTTGACGGCGGTCAGGGTCACTCCGGTGCCCGAGGGCCTGAGGTTGCTGTTGTAGGTGTTGATCTTTGCGTATGAGGCGGTGGCCGAGGTGGTGTCCAGGCCGACGTTCTCCAGGGTCAGGCCGAGCGGGAGGCCGGTACTGAAGCCGACCAGGGTGGACTTCGCGCCGGAGGGGGACCGGACCCCGCTCAGGCCGTCGACGAGGATCCCGGTGAAGTACGGGGTGTGGGAGCCGGAACCGTTGGAGTAGTGGGTGTCGAAGACCAGCGGCGCCTGCACCCCGCTGAGGCAGGTGTTCAGGTAGCTGACGTCGGAGACCCTGCCGCCGTTGGAGCTGGAGCTCTTGATCCGGATGCCGGTGCTGCTGGAGCTGAAGATTCCCGAACTGTCGGTCCCGGTCAGGGTGTTGTCGCGGAAGAGGACGTTGCTGACCCCGCTTGAGGTCTCGCTGCCGATCGAGATGCCGTGGGTCCCGTAGAAGTGGCTGTTCTCCACGGTGATGTTGCTGCTGGCGGCACTGCCGCCCTTGATCGCGACACCGTCGTCCCCGTCCTGGATGGAGGAGTCGTTGATGGTGATGTTGGTGGAGCCGGCCGGGTCGATCCCGTCGGTGTTGCGGGCGTTCGCCGGGGTCTTGATGCGCACGCCCCAGACGGTGAACCCGTTGCCGCCCTGGTAGACGACATGGAAGTTCGCCGAGTTCAGCAGATCGACGTGGTAGAGCGTGAAATTGTCGGAGCTGTCGGCCTGGAGCAGGCGCGGGTTGTTCTGGTTCTTGCCCGCGGTCTTGGCGGCGGTGGCCAGGCCCCACCAGGTCGTGCTGCTACCGAGCATGGTCTGGTCGCCGCGGCCGTCGATCCGGCCCTGCGTGCCGTTGCTCGCCCGGACGGCCTCGACTCCCGCGTTGGCGCCGGAGACGTGGATCAGCGGCGCGCAGCCGCCCTCGCCCGAGGAGAGGGTGCCGCAGGTCGGTTTGCCGCTCACCTGGTAGCTCGCCGGGTTGCGGGACCCGAACAGGGTGACGCCGCTGTCCAGGAGCAGCACCTCGCCCTTGTGGGCAGTCAGTGGTCCGCTGAGGAAGGCGCTGCCGGCGGCGCTGCTCCGGAGCTCGACGGCGACGGTGGCCGAGCCGCTCTGGGCACAGGTGTCGAGGGCCTTCTGGATCCGGGCGGTGTCCGGCGGGCTGGCCTCGTTCGCGGTGCTTGTGACGCGGCTGGGCATGGACAGGCCGGAGTTGAGCGAGGCGCACACGGTGGACGGCGTGGCGGGCTCGGTGACCGTGCGGGTGTCGCCGGTCGCGACGGTGACCCCGGCGGGGACGGCGCCGACCGGGGCGCTGGCGACCGGGGTGGGCGTGGCGGCGCTGACGGGGTTCCAGCCGTCCGTTCCCGCCAGGTACTTCCGGGCGGTGTAGTCCGCTGCCCGAGTGGCTGCGAGCTGCGGGCTGTTAGCGCTCACACCGGCGCCCGCGCCGGAGTTGGCGTAGGAGGCGAAGCGCGCGGACTTCCAGGCGAAGCCCTGCATGTTCGTCCATGGCGTCGCGTGCTTGATCGCGGCCGGCAGGACGGTGTTGCGGACCACGACCTGCGCGACCGCGGTGCCGGTCGGATGCCAGGGGCGGCCCAGGTAGTAGGTGTTCGCGGCCGCGCTGCTGGCCACCGTGCTGTTGGCGATCAGGAAGCCGTAGGGCCTGGACGAGTCGGTGTTCGCCGCCGTCAGGACACCGTTGACGCCGCCCGACGCCGCGCCGTCGTCGATGGCCTGGATGGTGCCGTGGTCAAAGACCGCCGTGGCGTTGCCGAAGAGGAAGTCCACGTCGCCGCTGAGGACGTCGTCGTAGTAGTACTGCCGGGTCTGGGCGGTGGCGGTGGGAGACCAGGCCAGCAGGGTGTCCTGGTGGCCGAGGAAGCGGTCGTGCCGAAAGACCTGGCGGTCGCCCTCGGCGGCCACGGCGACCGCCTGGCCGGCCGCGACGCCCGGATGGGCGGCCTTGCTGAAGGAGTTGGCGAAGGTGACGCCCAGCGCCGTGAAGTCCTTGGACGCGAAGGTGGCCGTGGCACTGCCCAGCGTGCCGTAGGTGCCGCCGCCCGGTTTGGCCGTGCCGGAGGCGTTGCCGTAGGTGATCACCACGTCCGCGGGGTTGCCGGTGGCGCCCTTGAGGGTCAGCCCCGGCTTGTTCGAGGGGACCGAGACCACCTCGTGGTAGCTGCCCTTGGCGACGACGATGGTGTAGCCGGTGGTGTCGGCCGGTACGGCGTCGATCGCCGCCTGAACGGTGCGGTACTGGCCGCTGCCGTCGGCCGCGACGGTGAGGGTCTTCGACGAACTCGCGCTGGAACTCGGGAGTGAACCCGAGGTGCTCGCGTCGGCGAACAGCGGCACTGCGGCACCCGCACCCACCACGGTGAGGATTCCGCCGATGGCGAGGGTTCGCCGCCTGGTACGGGAGCGGCGGTGGTCGCGCTGTTCGTCGAGTCGGGGCTGTGGCAAGGGGTTGGTCCTTCCAAGGTGGCCTCGGCGCGCCGCGGGTTCCGCACGAACCCGCGGGGAAGCGCCCTGATGCCTACCAGTGGCTCGGCGGCGCCGAAAGGTTGCCCGTCCCTCCAGAATATTTTCGACTCACCTGCCACGAGCGGGTCACCACGGGCGGGTCGCCGTCAGTGGGTCGCGTAGAAGTTCCCGAATACCTCGACCTGCGTGCTGTGGGCGCTCGCCGTGGCCTGGTAGGTGTCCTGGCCGGCGTCCCGGCCGCCCGGGGCATGGTTGTACTGGCCGGCGAACTCGTAGCTGCCCGGCGCGAGCGTGGCACCCGGCCTCAGAGTGAACTCGTAGAGCAGCACACTGCCGTCGCGGGTGACGGTGGTGACCAGGTCGGCGGCCCGGACCGTGGACCAGGTACCGGTGTCGGCCACCCCTGGGGTGAGCGCGACCCGGAGCCGGACGTCCAGGGTCGTGACGGTCAGACGGTTCTTCAGGCACGTCGACGACCAGCGGCACGTCCACGTCCGCGCTCTGCTCCCGGTCCCGCCAGAGCGCGCCCCAGCCGCGCAGGCCCAGTCGCTCCCGCCCCAGCCTGCGGACTCGGTTGCGGCACAGGTTGGCGACCACGCCACGTGCGTACGCGGCCGGACTGTCCGCGGAGTTGACCCGCTCCCAGTGCCGCCAGACCTCCAGCAGCGCGTCGGCAGCCAGATCGTCGGCCGCGTCCGGCTCGCCGGTCAGCAGGTAGGCGAGGCGCGAGAGTTCGGCGTGATGGCGTTCGAAGAAAGCGTGGAACTCCGCGCCGGTTGCGGTATCGCCGGATACCGTGGAGCCGAATGTCACCCTGGCCCTCTTCCGAACTCCACTCCCCGTACCCGACGATGCCTCCACCAGGGACAGGACGGAACGAGGGTACCCGGTCGAAGGCAGTGCGCGGTCAACTATCCACAGTCACAGGGTAGTTTGTTCGCAGATCCCGGCCCATGCACTATTCTGAGGCGCGAGCGGATCATGTGACCCGTGAAGCACTTCCACCTGCGGTGACGCACAACCCAGTGCTGTTGTGCAACGCAACCTGCTGGTACAGACCGGTCGCCATGCCACAAGGACGCCGATGCCTGAACTTCCCCCGACTGCCGCGCGCCCCGTTTCCCGGAACAGCCGACGGCACGGGAGGTCCCCCGACCGCAGCGCGCCCACTCCGGACAGCGTGCGGTCCCGCCTCCTCTGGATCGCCACAGCCCCTGCCGCCTTCGTGGCACTTCTCGGCGTCGGGGCAGTGGCCTACTTACTTCGCAGCCGACCCGCCGACCCCTACTCCGGCGCCCCGCTGGTGGTGCTCGCCGTCGCGGCCGCCGGGGCCGCGGTCGCCCTGATCGCCGCCGCCGGCCGGGCCCGGGCCGCCGACCGCTGGGTGGCCCAGCGAGTCGAGGCGCTGCGGTCGTCCAGCAACCGCGGCGAGGGCGAACTGTGGCAGCTGGTCGAACAGTTGCAGCGAGGCGAGCGCCCGCTGCCGCATCACGCCGGTGCGCCGCCGGTGCAGGGCGCGGACGCGTTCGAGGTCTTCGCACACGAGTTGGAGCGGTACCGCCAGAGTGCCGCGGCCGCCGTGGTCCAGGCGGCGACCTTTGTGCCCGGTGGCGGCCCGGACCAGAGGGTGGGAGTGTTCGTCAACCTCGCCCGCCGGCTGCAGTCCCTGGTCCATCGGGAGATCCAGCTGCTTGACGAGTTGGAGGCCCAGGTCGAGGACCCCGACCTGCTCAAGGGGCTCTTCTCGGTCGATCATCTGGCCACCCGCATCAGGCGCCACGCGGAGAACCTCGCCGTCCTCGGCGGCGCCGTTCCGCGGCGCCAGTGGAGCAGGCCGGTGACCATGTACGAGGTCCTGCGCTCCGCCGTCGCCGAGGTCGAGCACTATTCGCGGGTCAAACTGGTGCTGCCGGCCGAGGGCACGCTGCGCGGCCACGCAGTCGCCGACGTCGTCCACCTCATCGCCGAACTGGTCGAGAACGCCACCATGTTCTCCTCGCCCAACACCCAGGTCCTGCTGCGCGCCCAGAAGGTGACCGCAGGTGTGGCCATCGAGGTCGAGGACCGCGGCCTGGGCATGTCGCACGACGAGCGGCACGCGATGAACAGCCTGCTCGCGGACCCGGACCGGGTGGACGTCGGCGCACTGCTCGACGATGGCCGGATCGGCCTCTTCGTGGTCGCCGCGCTCGCCCGTCGGCACGCCATCGCCGTGCAGCTCCAGACCAACATCTACGGCGGCACCCAGGCGGTTCTCGTGCTGCCGCACGATCTGCTCGGCGCACCGCAGGGAGACCGCGAGACCACACCCCGGGACCGGACAGAGCAGATGCCACCGTCCTTCGAGGAGCCGACGCCGGCCCTGGCCGCTCCGGCTCCGGTCGCGCCGAGCCTCGCCTCGCCGCCGCGCGTGCCGCAGCCGTTGCCGGCGCAACAGCAGATGCCAGTGCCGCACTCGATGCCGCAGTCGATGCCGGCGCCGCAGCCCGTGCCGCTGCCGGTACGGGAGCCCGGCGCCTGGCCCCTGGGCACGGGCAGACCGGCGCAGGAGCCGGCGCAGGCCGCAGCAGCAGCACCGGGTGGTGCGATCCCGAGCGGCCGTCCGGCCGCCCCCGGCCTGCCTCCGGAACGGGACGACATCCGGCCGCCGCTGCCGAAGCGCACCCAGCAGGCGCATCTGGCGCCCCAGTTGCGCGACGCTCCGGCACAGCGCCACGGTGAGTCCGCCCCCGACTACGACCCCGGTCTGATGGCTGCCTTCCAGCGGGGCGTCAGCCGCTCGGACGCGGACTCCGAGGCGGCTGACGGCCAACCGGACGCCGACCACCGCACCAGCTGACCGAGCGTCGTCATTCCCAAGGAGAGTCCTTCCATCATGGTGAGCTTTGTGCCCACGGGCCAGTCCGCTGATGTCGCCTGGCTGCTGACCGGTCTGGTCCAGCGCGTTCCGCACACTCGCAGTGCCCTGCTGCTGTCCTCCGACGGCCTGGTGAAGGCCTACCACGGCCTGGACGCCGACAGCGCGGACCATCTGGCCGCGGTCGCCTCTGCTCTGTTCTCCCTCGGGCGTAGCGTCGGTACCCGTTTTGGAGGGGGTGAGCAGGTCCGGCAGGTGGTGGTGGAGCTCGACGCCAGCCTGCTCTTTGTCTCGACGGCCGGCTCGGGTGCCTGCCTGGCCGTGCTGGCCGCCACGGAGGCCGACGCCGGCGTGCTCGGCTACGAGATGTCGCAGCTGGTCAAGAGCGTGCGCCCGTTCCTGGTAACCCCGGCCAGGCACACGGCCGCCGCACCCGACACCACGGCCCGATGAGAATGGCGGCCGCGCTTCCGCACGGGGCCAGCAGTGACACCTGGCTCGACGAGGACGCCGGGCGACTGGTGCGCCCCTACACGGTGAGCAACGGGCGAACCCGCCCCACCACCGCGCTGGAACTGCTGTCCATGGTGATGGCCACCGGTCGGGTGGCCCAGACCCATCTCGATCCGGACCTGGCCCAGACACTCGGCCTGTGCCGCGCGCCTACCTCGGTCGCGGAGGTGTCGGCCCGGCTGCGGCTGCCGGTCGTGGTCACCAAGGTCCTGCTGTCGGACCTGGTCGCCTGCGGAGCGGTGGTCGCCCGTCCCCCCGGCCCGGCGGCCGACCCCACCGACCGCTCCGTGCTCGAGGCGCTGCTGGTCGGCCTGCAGAGACTCAAGGCGAACTCCACCGAGCAGTGACCGCCCGCGGTACCGCTCACCCTGTGCCGGCCCTACGAACACTCCCTACTGGAGGCACTGTCGATGGCTCACGACGACGGCTTGGCGCCGTTGCCCACCGCGCTCAAACTCCTGGTCGCGGGCGGCTTCGGGGTCGGTAAGACCACGTTCGTCGGCGCGGTGAGCGAGATCGAGCCACTGCGCACCGAGGAGCTCCTCACCGCGGTCAGCGCCGGCACGGACAGCCTGGTCGGCGTGGAGGACAAGTCCACCACGACGGTCGCCATGGACTTCGGCCGGATCACCCTGGACAGCAGCCATGTGCTCTACCTGTTCGGCACCCCGGGGCAGGAGCGCTTCTGGTTCATGTGGGACGAGCTGTCCAGTGGCGCGCTCGGCGCTGTCGTCCTGGCCGACACCCGTCGGCTGGAGGACTCCTTCGCAGCTGTCGACTTCTTCGAGCGCCGGAGCATAGGTTTCCTGGTGGCGGTCAACGAGTTCGACGGCGCTTTCCACTACGACCCCGACGAGGTGCGGGCCGCCATAGGTCTCAAACCCCATGTGCCGGTGGTGCTCTGCGATGCCAGGAGCACCCAGTCCGCAGTCTCCGTGCTGGTCGATCTGGTCCGGCACCTGCTGTCCGCCACGTCGACCGAGTCCCCGTCCCCGTTCTCGTCCCTGCTGTAGACCACCACCACTTCGGAACCCCCGGATACGGAGCCCGACATGACCTACGATCCCGTTGGCCGCCTGAGGATGATCCCCACGGACCAGGAGGCCCCCGAGCGGGTGGCACGCCTGCGCCAGCTCGGCCTGGGCGGGCAGCCCGACCCGGAGTTCGACGCGTTCGCCAGTGAACTCGCCCGGATCACCGGCGCTCCCTACGCCATGGTCAACTTCATCGACGAGCACCGTCAGTTCTTCGCCGGTCTGCACACTCCGTCGGGTGGGATGACCGGTTCCGATGCGGCGGCCGCCGCCTCGGAACCGGGCCGGGTGATGGACCGTGACCACGGCTACTGCCCGCACGTCGTCGTGCGGCGCAAGGCCCTGGTCCTGGAGGACGTCTGCGACTACCCGCGCTTCGCGGGCAATCCGGTGGTGGACGAGATCGGCATCCGCTCCTACCTGGGAGCTCCGCTGATCGACCGGACGGGTATGGCACTTGGCACGATCTGCGTGGTGGACGTCGAGCCGCGCCCCTGGGGACGCCCGGGGTTGGAGACCATCAAGTCGATGGCCGCCGAGCTGGTGGATCGGATCCACCGGCGCGAGGACGAACTGGCGTAGCGGGTGAGGGTCAGGCTTCGGCCTCGACCCTCACCGCGTGGGCCAGCCGCTGCGACCACTGCCCCTTGGAGGTGCCCAGCGCCATCTCGCCCAGGCGGAGCAGTTGTATGTCGGAGGTGCCGGCCGGGGCGAAGATGTGGTGCGCGTCGCGCAGGTACCGCTCGACGGGCCGATCGGTGTAGAGCCCGGCGGCGGCGTGCACCTCCATCGCGTTGCGCGCCGAGTCCAGTGCGTACTCCACGTTGATCAGTTTGGCGTTCATCAGCTCCGCGTCGCACGGCAACCCGCGATCCAGCAGGTGCACCGCGTGGTAGGCGGCCAGACGCGCCGTCATGAACCGGGACTGCATCTGACCCACCTTCAACTGGATCGAGGGTAGATGGTGCAGAGCCCTGCCGTAGCGCTGGCGCTCGGTGGAGAAGCCCACGGTCTCCTCCAGCAGGGCGCGGTGGATGCCGAGCGAGACCGCGGTGAGGTTGGCCCGACCGTAGAGCACGCTGGACGAGTACGCGACGGCCAGGCCGTCCCCCTCGGTGCCCAGCAGGTTCGAGGCGGGGACCCGGCAGTTGTCGAAGACGAGTTCGCCGAAGCTGAAGCCGTGCAGGCCCATGGCCGGGCGCTCGGGACCGAGCGAGAACCCCGGACGGTCCGACTCCACCAGGAACGCCGACAGTCCGGTCGAGCCGGGTCCGGTACGCACCACGACGCCGTGCAGGTCACCAACGTGGCTGTTGCCCACGTAGACCTTGCGTCCGTTGAGGATGAAGTCGTCGCCGTCGCGCATCGCGGTTGCCGTCATACCCAGCACATGCCCCCCGGACTGCGGCTCGGTGACGGCGATAGTGGGAAGGCACTCTCCGGAGGCGACCAACGGCAGCCAGGTCTTCTTCTGCTCCTCGTTGCCGAAGTGCACGATCTTCGCCACGCCCAGTTGGGACGCCTGGACCATGGCGCCCATGGCGCCGCTGACCCGCGACAACTCCTCGATGATGACAGTCTTCGCCAGATGCCCCAGTCCCATCCCGCCGTACTCCGGGTCTACGGTGACGCCGATCCAGCCCTGGCGGGCGATCAGCCGGGACAGTTCGTGTTGGACGACTCGGGACGCCTCCATGTCCGCTATGCGGGGCCGCACTTCGGATTCCGCGAAGGTGCGGACCTCTTCTCGTAGACTCTCGTGTTGCTTCGTGGTGAAGTAACCGTCCATCGTGGAGCCTCCTGGAATACCGCTTGGAGACAGGTGTCGGCGTGGGGACGTCCGCGCCTTTTCCATGCCTTGACGATGCCGACACATCATCGTGAGGAGTGGGTGTGTCAAGGTTCAAGATCGTTCGTCAAGGTTGACCGAAACTGGGCGTGTTGCCGAAATCTGGGAATTGTGCGTCCGCTTGCCGTACTCCCGGCGGCGGAAGCGCTTCGACGGTTCTGGCTTGCCGTGACGTGCACAGGTCTTGACAGTGCGTCAGCTGGTGCCCGAGTCTCCGTACTGTGCTGTGGCGCGCGCCTGACAAGGCGGGGGCGCGGAGGGCGCGCCCGTCGTCCGCCGTGCCGGTGCCGCGCGGTGGCGGCTGCGGACCGAAGGGAATGCCGATGGACGTCGCGGCCGCCGCCCGGCCCACGCTGGCCGAGGTCGCCCGCCGGGCCGGCGTCTCCACGGCCACGGCCTCCCGCGTGCTCAACCGCTCGGCGCCGGTCAGCGGCCGGGCCCTGGCGCGAGTCGAGTCGGCGGTACGGGAGTTGGGGTACGTCCGGCATCGGGCCCACAACGCCTCCGTGCGGGGCACCGGCGCGCTCGCCGTCGTGGTCTTCGAGGACATGATCCACTACCAGTCGGACCTCTTCTACTCGCGGCTCCTGCTCGGCGTGGAACGCGCGCTGAAGTCCGCCGAACGCGAGTTCGTCGTGATCACGGCGTCGCGCCGGGCACAGCGCCCCACGCTGGTGCGCTATCTCTGCGGCGGACACGTCGACGGCCTGCTGCTGGTCGGCCCCTGGGGAGACGAGGCGCTGCCGCAGTTGATCCGGGCGGCCGGGGTGCCGGTGATCTCCCTGGGGCGGCTTCCCGGCGCGGGGGACCTCCCCTACGTCGACGCCGACAACCTCGGCGGCGCCGCGCTGGCGGTGCTGCATCTGCTGGCGTCGGGGCGCCGCTCGATCGCCACCATCGCGGGTCCGCCGGACATGGCCGTGGGCGCCGACCGGTTGACCGGCTACCGCCGGGCGATCCGCGACTCCGGGGCCTCGGTGCGGGAGACGGTGGCGTACGGGGACTTCACCGCCGCCTCCGGGGAGCACGCGCTGCTACGGCTGCTCGACCTGTGCCCCGACCTGGACGCGGTCTTCGCCGCCTCGGACCTGATGGCGGCGGGCGCACTGCGAGCCCTGCGCCGGCTGGGGATCGGGGTGCCGGAGGACGTGGCCGTGGTGGGCTTCGACGACGACGCCGTGGCCTGCCGGACCCGGCCTCGGCTGACCACGGTGCGGCAGCCGGTGGAGGAGATGGGCGCGCGGGCGGTGGCTGAGCTGCTGGGTTCGGTGGCCGAGGCGCGGGTGGTGATGGAGACCCGGCTGGTTCTGCGCGAGTCGGCGTGAGCCGGAGGCTTCGCAACCGGAGGACAACGGCGTCACCGCGGTCTCACACTGCCCCCCGGCGCGCCCGCCCACCAGTGGACGTGCGACGCCGGGAGCATTCTCGGCACCACGATCAGCTCAGAGGCCAGGTGGGTAGGACCGTCCTCTTCCAGGAACTGTTCGTGACGATGGCGAACGAGGCGTACCAGGCGACCACCGCAGTGACCAGGCCTGCCCATCCGCCGACCCTGCCCCACGCGGTCGACTGCGCGAACGCGCCGATCGTGAGGAAGAGGAAGGTGAGGGTCAGCGTGACGAAGACGCCGAGTACCGCACCGCTGACTCGCAACGCGGCCACCGTCATGTACGCGGTGAAGATCGTCCACGAGAGCAGGAAGAGGCCAGTCGCCTGGTAGGCGTGCGGCCCCAGGCGCGGGAGCACCGCACTGAGGTACCAGTAGAAGGACAGCCAGAAGGCACCGAAGGAGGCGAACGCTGTTGCGGCGAAGGTGTTGCCCCTGCGGAACTCCCACATGCCGGCCAGGACCTGGACGAGGCCGCCGTAGAAGAGAGCGAGGGGGAGCACGACGACGATGACTTGGGCGTTGATCAGCTTGGCGTTGAAGGTGCTGAGCACGAACGTGGTCATGGCGAAGGCGGCCAGTCCGAGGGCGCCGGGATCGGCGATGGTGGCCGCAGGAGCGGCCGCACGGTTGGGTTCGGAGACGGGCTGCGGGCCGGTCTCTGCGGGGTCAGCCACGGTAGGTCCCTTCCGCGAGACGCCTTGCCGGACGCCGTGCCATGGGATGGGGGCGGTGGGGCCCGGCAGAGCGATTCAGGTTGGTCAGGTGCTGGTTTCGGTAGCCCGTCCGAGAGCGAGCAGCGATTTGACCAGTATGTCCAGAATACGCCGAATTCGCCCTGGCTGGCTGGTCGGCATGCTTGGGCGACCACCGGAACGGCTGCTTCAGGAGGTGCGGCACTTCCGTCGCGTTCCCGACCCAGCGGGAGCCGGTGTCGCCCTCGTGCCACGGATGGCCCTGCCCGCCGAAACGCAGGGCGTCAGTCTGCACCCCCTCGCTCAGCCGATCACCCGCACGGTGCCCGCCCTCCCAGCCTCCGCACCGCCGCGACCGAGGAGGCAGGAATCGGGAGGTGAGGAGACGGAGTCGGTCGTACCGTGGATGGAGACCGAACGAGAGAAGGCGACGATGCCTGGTTCCACGACGATCGGCCACTCCCACCCGACGGTGACGATCAGCCACGAGGACGCCGAGCGGCTCGCGACCGTACTGGGGAAGATGTCCGAGATGCTGGAGACGGCCGGCCCGGACCGCATCACCGATGCGCAGGTCGGCACTCTGTGCGACGGACACGTAGACCACCGGGCGGAGTTCACCGAGTGGACCCGCCAGCTCACCCGGCAGATCCGAGCACACCTGTAGGAGCTGCCGGGCCTTCGGGACCAGCAACGCCCTCACGAACACGGAGCCCGCCATGACCGACCACACGTACCGAGTCACCGAGATCGTCGGGTCCTCGCCCGAGAGCGTGGACGCCGCCATCCGCAACGCGCTCAAACGCGCGTCCCAGACACTGCGCGGCCTCGACTGGTTCGAGGTGACGCAGGTCCGGGGCAGCATCAGCGACGGCGCCGTCGACCAGTTCCAGGTGGGACTGAAGGTGGGGTTCCGCTTGGAGGACGTCGGTTGAACGGGACCGCGGGGCTCGAGGCGGTCACGGTCGAGTGCCCCGAGGGCGTGAACGTGGTGATCGGCCAGGCGCACTTCATCAAGACCGTCGAGGACCTGCACGAAGCGCTGGTCGGTGTGAGCCCGCACCTGCGTTTCGGTCTCGCGTTCTGCGAGGCGTCGGGCCCGTGTCTCGTGCGCCGGTCGGGGAACGACGAGGAACTCGTCCGCGTCGCGGTCACGAACGCCCTGGCGATCGGTGCGGGCCACTCGTTCGTGGTGCTGTTGCGCGACGGGTTCCCCGTCAACGTGCTTAATCCGGTGAAGTCGGTGCCCGAGGTCTGCACCGTCTTCTGCGCGACCGCGAACCCGGTCGACGTGCTCGTCGCGATCACCGACCACGGCCGCGGGATCATCGGTGTCATCGACGGTTCGCCGCCGGCCGGGGTGGAGAGCGACGCGGATGTCGAGGACCGGCGCCGGCTGCTTCGCGACCTCGGCTACAAGCTCTGACCTGTCGTCAGGACCAGCCTGTCGCCGCGTTCAGCCTGTAGCTACGTCCAGCCTGTCGCTACGTCAAGCCGGCGCCGCCTATCAGGAGTTGACGGCGGCGAGTACGGCGTCGGCCATCACCTGCTCGCCGGTCGCGTTGGGGTGGAAGGGGACGGCTGGCTGGCTGGGCAGGGCGCCCTCGATCCAGGGATCGGCGGAACAGGCGTCGTGTCCCCGGGGCGGGGTCAACGTGTCCACGTAGCTGGCGCCGTTCGCTGCGGCGGTAGTGGCGATCATGGTGTTGAGATCGGCGAGGATGCCGCGCAGGTAGGTCACGTCACCGACGGTCACCGGCAGGCGGCCGGCGCAGGTCCGGCTGTCGTCGGGCAGCAGCGCGGGGTAGCCGAGGACCAGGATCCGGGCCTGTGGTGCCTTGGCGCGGATCTGCTGGAGCGTGCCGGCCAGGTTCGGCGCGGCGGCGTTGATCCGGTCGACCAGGGTGTCGTTCCCGTACGCCCAGGTCCAGCTCCAGTTGCTCCAGGTCCAGTGGCCGTGGGCGTAGACGTCGTGGCAGGGCGTCCCGCTGGGGTTGACCACGGCTCCGGCGATGCAGGTGGCGATGACATCGCCGATCCCCAGGTCGCTGCTGCCCAGGTCGTTGCCGCCGATGCCCAGCGTGATGAGCCTGGTGTCGGCGGAGACCGCGTTCAGCTGGGGGTCGTTGACCCTGATGCCCGCGTCGGTCTGGGCGCCGGTGATGTCCTTGATCTTCGCTGCGGCGCAGGTCGCATCGGTGTAGGCGGTGACGTTCAGGGCCGCCGCGAGCAGGTGGCCGTAGTTGTGGTCGGAGCGCAGGCAGAGGCCCGCGTACTGGTCCGGCACGCCTGCGGCTGCGGCGTAGGAGTCGCCGAGGGCGACGAACTGACCGGGGTCCCCGGCCGCGTGCGCCGAAGGGGCGGTGAGGACGGTGACCGACGCGGCCAGCGCCAGGCCGGCGATCAGGGCGAGAGGGCGTCTCGGGGCATGGCTGAGCACGGTTCCTCCTGGCTACAAGCAGGGTGGGGGGAGGGAGCAGGAGCCGGGCCCGGCGGGTACTCGCGAGTAAGTTACTGCTCGGTTAAATCGGTGTCCATGGATGTGACAGCGGAATGTACGGCGCTGGCCTGCGAGAATTACGCTCCGATGTGGAGCGTTATACGGTGGTGCTCGGCAGCGCTATGCCCGGGCGGACCTGCCGTTCAGCGCAGCATCGGGTTGGCGGGTCCGGCCATCTGCACGATGTCGTCGGAGGCGACGTCGTGCAACCGGATGGCGAGGTCCTCGAGTGCCCGGCTGACGGCCAACTCGTCCCCGACCTCCGGAATGGAGCGGTCGACGGGATTGCGACGGGCGACTCCCCGTCCGCTGATCTCCGAGCTGCCGCTGGCGTCCAGCACGGCACGCGCCCGGGTCTCCTCGCCCTCCTCGGTGATGTAGATCTGCACGGTCCACTGCTTGGTTTCCATCGTGACCACTCCTGACCCGGGTCGTGTGTCTACGATTTCCAGCGTCCTCCCGGCCGCGCGGACAGGCCAGCGGCCGACGCGGCGGCCACGGCCTGCTCGCCCAGCAGGAACTCGCACCAGACGCTCTTGCCGGTGCCGAGCGGTTCCACGCCCCACCGATCGGCGATCGCGTCCACCAGCAGCAGGCCGCGCCCGGAGGTGGCGGTCTCGCCGGGGACGCGACGTCGGGGCCGTTCGCTGGAGGAGTCCTGGATCTCCAGACGGACCCGGGGCCGGGCGTCGGTGAGGAGTTCGACGGTCAGTGTCGCGCCGCTGTCGGTGTGCACCAGGGAGTTGGTGACCAGCTCGTCCGCCACCAGTTCGATGTCGCTGCTCGGTCCTGCCGCCCCCCAGGCGAACAGGGTCTGTCGGAGCAGGGTGCGGGCTTCGGCCAGACCCTCCGGATCGGCCTGGTGGATGTGCTGCACCGCGCGGAGCGGTATGCGGCCTCCGGGAACGGCCGTACGGCGCAGCAGGAGCAGCGCCATGTCGTCCTCGGCCTTCGGCCGTCCGGGGCGTTCGCGGCAGAGGTGGTCGGCGAGGTCCTCGGTGCCGGACGGACCCGACCGAACGGCGTCGGCGAGGGCCTGAAGGCCCTTCGAGATGTCCTCGCCGGGCAGCTCGACGAGACCGTCGCTGCAGAGCAGCAGGGTGTCGTCCGGATTGAGGTGGAGCCGGGTCTCGGGGTAGTCGTCCTGTTCGAAGACCGTGGCGATGCCCAGCGGCAGCCCGCCCCGGACCGCAGGCCAGCTGGTCCGGCCGCCGCCGTGCCGGAGCAGGGGTTCGAGGTGGCCTGCTCGCACCAGCCGCAGCGCTCCGGTCTCCAGGTCGGCGTCGACGTAGATGCAGGTGGCGGATCGCTCGGTGTCGAGCTCCGCCAGGAACCGC
Source organism: Streptacidiphilus sp. MAP12-16 (assembly GCF_041262165.1). Classification (NCBI taxonomy): domain Bacteria; kingdom Bacillati; phylum Actinomycetota; class Actinomycetes; order Kitasatosporales; family Streptomycetaceae; genus Streptacidiphilus; species Streptacidiphilus sp. MAP12-16. The sequence continues at coordinate 49,503 of NZ_JBGCBY010000033.1, read as the reverse complement.
GAGGCGCGGGCCATCACCGTGGACGGAGAGTGGCCCTCGGCGGCGTAGGCGCGCAGGGCGATCCTCAACTGGCCCATGACGGCGGCGGCGTGGCTGTCGTGGCCCTCGACGTCGCCGACGACCAGCCCGACCCTGCGGCGAGGCAGGGAGATCGCGTCGTACCAGTCCCCGCCCACCTCGCGTCCGCTGCGCCCGGCCCGGTAGCGGACGGCCACCTCGCCGCCGTTGATCCGCGGGATCCGGCGGGGGAGCATGGTGGTCTGCAGGGTGGTGGCGAACTCGCGCTCCTGGTCGAACAGGACCGCGCGCTGCAGGGACTGGGCCACGGCGCTGGTGAGCGCGATGAAGATGTTGCGTTCCTCGGTGCTGAACTGCCGCCGGTCGCCGAAGTACAGCCCCAGCGCTCCCAGCGTCCGCGCCTGTGCGGCCAGCGGCAGGAAGGCGGCGGCGTTGATCCCCATCTGGTCCGCGTAGGGCCGGAGCCTGGGGTAGCGGGCACAGAGCTCGTCCTGGTCGCCGATGAACCGCGGCCGCCCGGTGCGGACGGACTCGGCCAGCGGCAGTTGGTCGTCGAGTCGGGTGAGCGACAGGTCGTCCAGTGCCTTGAGCGCAGGCGAGGGCGGCCGGGTGGCGGCGACCAGCCGCATCGAGGCGCCCTCGATCAGGCCCAGCGCGAGCCCGTCCGCTCCGAAGCGCCGGAGCCCTTCGCGGTCGGTGAGGACGTTGATCACGTCCTGGACGGTGAGTGCGCGGGCGAGGGCCTCGGTGGTGGCCCGCACCGAGTCCGTCTGGCGGCGCCGGGTGGCGCCCAGCGTGCGCATCGCCTCGGCGTGGGCGAGCTCCTCGTCGGCGTTGCGGACGATCCCGACGATGCGGTAGGGGTGTGCTCTCTCGTCGCGCAGGATGCGGCCCTGGGTGTGCGCCCAGCGCGGGCTGCCGTCGCGGCAGATCACGCGGAAGTAGGCGGCGAAGGTGAGATGGCCCGCCTGGAGGGCGAGCGTCACCGCCGCGTCGAGCCGGAGGCTGTCGTCCCGCGGGATCCGGATCGCCAGCGAGGTCGGCCTGCCGTCGAACTCCTCCGCTCGTAGGTCGAACACCTCAAGACCGACCTGGTCGAGGTGGTATGTGCCGGTGTCGAGGTCCCAGTCGAAGCTGCCCAGGCCGTTGAGGGCCAGCCGGTCGTTGGCAGCCGTCGGCTCGCCCCGCTCGGGCGCCTTCGCAGGCGCCGCAGCGGACGGATTCGGTTGGCTGGTTGGGACGAGCCTGGTCCGTGGGTCGTAGCCGTCTGTGCCAGGCACCGGATGGTTCGCCATACGCGCTCCCAGCGATAGGTGGCCCACGGGCCCCCGGTCCGCCGACCGGGCAGTATGCCCGGCTCATCCTGGAATGCACGAACAGTCTACGTTGGGGCCCCGGCAGGCGCCCCGAGCTTCGCACCGGCGTCGACGGTGCGCCTGCCGAGGGTGTGAATCGGTCGGTCTCAGGCGGCGAGTTCGGCGGGGACCGCCGCGAGGGCCTCCTGGATGGCGGCGACCAGCTGCCGGGCGGACGCCGCGGTCAGCTCCAGCGCGACCCGCGCGGAGGGGCCCTTCGACGGATCGGCGAAGTCGATGTTGAGGGTGTGCTCGGCCATGGCGTGCACCGGGTGGTCAAAGTAGACGGTCACGTCCGACACGTGGAACCAGGAGCCGTTCGGCCCCTTCGCGCTGCCGTCGACGGCGTCCTTGACAGTCGTGTAGGTGCACATGCTCAGGCTCCCAGGTGCTTGGCGTAGAAGGCCGCGATGCGCTCCCAGCCGTCGTTGGCGGCGGCGACGTTGTAGGAGGGGCGATCCACCGAGAAGAAGGCGTGGCCGGCGCCCTCGTAGGTGTGGAACTCGAAGTCCTTGCCGTGCGCCGTGAGGATCTGCTCCAGCTCGGCGACCTGGGCGGGACCGGGGTACGAGTCCTCGGCGCCGAACAGGCCGAGCAGCGGGGCACGCAGCTGGGGGAGTTGGTCGACCAGGTTGGTGACCTGGAGCGGGAAGCCCTCCGGCGGGGTGCCGGTGACGAAGGCGCCGTAGCAGTCCACCGCGGCGTCCAGATCGAGATTGCAGGCCGCCAGCACGGACTGCCGGCCCCCCGAGCAGTAGCCGATCACGCCGACCCTGCCGTTGGAGCTGGGGAGCGCGCGCAGATGGGCGGCGGCACCGGCAACGTCGCCGACCAGACGGGCGTCCGGGACGCCCCCCTGCGCCCGGGCGACCGCCGCGGCGTCGTCGGGCGCGGCGCCTGGCGCCTCGCGCGTGTAGAGGTTGGGGCAGATCGCGTCGTAGCCGAGTTCGGCGAAGCGCCGCACGATCTCCTTGCTGCCCCGGTCGTATCCAGGCATGTGGTGGATCACCACCACCCCGCCACGCGGGAACTGGCCCTCGGGGCGAGCCAGGTACGCCTCGATGTCGTCGCCGTCGTGACCGGTGATCCGGATGGTTGCCGCGGTAAGGGAGTCACTCATGCTCCACCTATATCATAAGTCCCAACTGATAAGTTTATACTGGTGATCGTGACGATCCACGGCGATGCGGCAGGTGTGGCGGCGGAGCTGCGCGCCTGTCTCGGACCGCTGGTGCGTCGCCTGCGGCAGGAGCGGCCGGACGGCGAGCTGACCCTCTCGCAGACCTCGGTGCTGGTTCGGCTGGACCGAGAGGGTCCGGCGACGCCGAGCGAGCTGGCGTCGGGTGAGGGCATCCGCGCGCAGTCGGTGTGCACGATCGTCTCGGCGCTGCAGGAGCGCGGGCTGGTGGCCCGTGCTCCCGACCCGACCGACGGACGCCGGGTCGTCGTGTCGCTGACCGACGCCGGACGTGAGGGGCTGCATGGCGTCCGCCGGGAGCGCGCGCGGCGTCTGACCCAAGCCATCGCCGACGGGCTGACCTCCGAGGAGCAGCAGCAACTGGCCGTCGCCATCCCCCTTCTGGAAAGAATCAGCCGCCTGCTCTGACCGAGGCCGGATATCCGTGACGCATGGGGAGGTGCGCGGCCGGTCGCAGTCGTACGGTGGAGGCAGAACCGATGGGAGGAGGCGACGATTCCCGTAGGACGCACCGGCAGGTGAGAGTGGAAGGGAAGCCGGTTATGCATGCGGCAGTGAGCGATCGGATTCACATCAAAGGCACGCACGTGGGGGACCACGAGCAGATCGGCGAGGTCCTGGAGGTCCGTGGAGCCCAGGGAGAGCCGCCCTACCTGGTCCGGTTCGACGACGGCCACGAAGGGCTGATCTACCCCGGACCCGACTGCACAGTCGAGATTCACAGGGCGCAGACCTGAGCACGTCGACCCCGGCGGAGGCCGACTCCGGCACGGTCGGCCTCGACCTCCTGGGCGTCAGGTGCTCGCGGGCGGGCTTCGAGCCTCGTACTCAGGGCTTCGTCCGGGCGCTGTCGCCCCGGTAGGTGCTGTCACCCCGGTACGTAAATACGCGAAGGAGCCGGTCCTTGTGTTCCTTGTAGGAACCTGAATCCTGGTAGATCCGTGCCAGGCCGTCGGTCGATCGGGACGGAATGGTCAGCCGGACGTCGAACGTCGCGCTGACCGTTTCGCCTTCGAACTCGCCGCCTTCGAGGATCGCGTTGTCGGACGCTCTCATGTGTCCATTGGGCGATGTCCCGCGCCGTTCGGCAACCGGTGGTCCGGCACGCCGCCCACTCTGCGTCGGGGCGTCAGTCGCGGCATCAGCAGACGCGGCCCGGCGCGGCGGCGGTGGACCGCAGCAGGTCCCGCAGCAGGGTGAAGTCGACGAGGTCCGGGCTGCGGAAGCGCAGGCAGCCCTTCCCCATGTCCTGGCCGGCCAGCCGCTCGGTGAAGACATCGCGCACGTCGCTGCGCATGAGGTAGAAGGAGATGTACCGCTTCTGGCTCGCGAAGGCCACCTCGACGATGCCGTTCCGCTGGTACGCGGGCATGCCGTAGGTCATCGACTCGGTGAAGCCGTTGAGTTCGCGGCAGCACAGCTCGCGCAGCCGGGCCAGTGCCGGTCGGCGCTGGTCCGGAGCCTGGGCGAGGTAGCCGTCCACGTCCTCTGCTGCGTTCGGGGCCATGCGATCAGGGTAGGCGCGCACCGGATCGGACGCCGGTCGTCGGCTCGCCGCCCCCCATGTGCCGGTCGGTCATACGACCTGGGGTCGTTACTCCTCACCTGAAGTCTGCGGTCCGTACACGTTCGCGTGCCATTCTCCGATTCAGGCCTGTTGTGATGTCCCACCCGTGGGGCTCCTGCGATGACCCCGAGGACAGCGTGACCGCACAGACCCGCGCCTCCGCGCGGCCAGAATCCCCGGCCCTGCTGCCCGCTCGCGGCCGCCGCCCGTCGCCTCCCGACCCGCGGGCGAGCCGGTTCCTCGGTTGGCTGCGCCGGGCCGCACCAGCACTGCTGCTGTTCCTGGTCGCCCGGGTGGCCGGCCTGGCCGTCACCGTCGCGCTCAGCCGCGGCTCGGCCACGCACACACTGCGCCGCCTGGCGGTGCACTGGGACGCGGCCTGGTACCTGGACATCGCGCGGCACGGCTACGACCACGCCATCCGCCCGGTACAACCAGGCCAGCACCTGCACTTCACCAACCTGGCCTTCTTCCCGGTCTACCCGGCGCTGATCCGGCTGGTGCACACGGTCCTGGCGTTCGTTCCGTGGGGCGCCGCCGGTCTGCTGACGGCGGGACTCTGCTCCCTTGTCGCGGCCGGGGGCATCTTCGCGGTGGCGGCCCACCGCTACGGGCCGCGGGTGGGCACGATCGCGACGCTGCTGTGGGGCATCGCCCCGACGGCCGCTGTGGAGAGCGCCGGCTACAGCGAGGCCGCCTTCACCGCGCTGGCCGCCTGGGCGCTGTACGCGCTGGCCACGCGGCGCTGGCTGACCGCCGGTGCACTGTCGATCCTGGCCGGACTGACCAGGCCGACCGGTGTCGCCGTCGCGGCGGCCGTGGTCGCGGCGGCCGCGCTGGAGGTCTGGTCGACAGTGCGCGAATCCGGATCCGGGCCGGCCTGGCTTGAACGGCTGTCCAGGTCCGAGGAGTGCGCGGAGACCGCCCTGCCGTTGGGGCGCACCCGGCTGTGGCGGCCGGCCGTCGCCGCTGTGCTCGCGCCGATGGGCTGGCTCGGTTTTGTCGCGTGGACGGGGCTGCGACTGCACCGCTGGGACGCCTATTTCCGGATCCAGGCACTGTGGCGGACACGCTTCGACTTCGGCCACACCACCGCCGCGGACTTCAAGATGCTGTTCACCCGGGACACCCCGGTGAACCTCTACTTCCCCATGGTCGGCTGCATGTTGATCGCCGCGGCGGTGCTGCTGGTGATCACGTTCGCGCAGCGGCAGCCGCTGTCCTGGCTGGTGTTCAGTCTGGTGATCATCGTCATCACGCTGGGCGATGCCGCCTACTTCTCCTCACGCGGGCGCTTCCTGCTCCCTGCGTTTCCACTGCTGCTGCCGATCGCCACCGCCCTCGTCCGGCTGCGCAACCGGATCACCCTGATCGCCGTACTGGCGTCGGGCACCGGCCTCTCGGCCCTCTACGGCGCCTACCTGATGCTCTACTCACCCAGCCCGCCGTGACCCGGCCGGTGGGGTGATCGGCGATCGGCGATCGCCGGATGAAGCCATCAGGAGGAAGCTTGAAAGTGCACTCCGGCTCGTCCGGTGAGGAGGAAGACGATGGACATCGCCCTCCGACCTGCCCTTCAGACCCACGTGTGGGTGGTGGAGCGGCCGGGTCCGATCAGTACCGGTCCGCTGCGCCCTGTCTGGCGCACCCTGCCCGAGCCTGGTCCGCACCAGTTGCTGCTGGCGGTATCCGCCTGCGGGGTGTGCCGGACCGACCTGCATCTGGCGGAGGGCGACCTCGCGCCCCGGCTGCCGCGTTGCGTGCCCGGTCACGAGGTGGTCGGCCGGATCCTGGCCCGTGGAGCGGAGGTCGAGGGCTTCGACCTCGGCGACCGGGTCGGCGCGGCGTGGCTGGCGGGGACCTGCGGCCGCTGCCGCTACTGCCGCAGCGGACGGGAGAACCTCTGCCCCGAGTCGCGCTACCTGGGATGGGATCTGGACGGCGGCTACGCCGGGCACACCCTGGTGGACGCCCGGTACGTCTACCCGCTGCCGGGCGACCGACCTGACGCCGAGGTCGCGCCGCTGCTCTGTGCCGGGATCATCGGCTACCGCGCGCTGCAGCGCGCCGAGTTGCCGGCAGGCGGACGGCTGGGCATCTACGGTTTCGGCGCCTCCGCGCATCTGACCGCACAGCTCGCGCTCGCCCGCGGCGCCACCGTGCACGTGCTCACCCGTTCCGCGCAGGCTCGCAGGCTGGCCCTCGATCTGGGAGCCGCCTCCGCGGGCGGGGCGGACGACGCGCCGCCGGAACCGCTGGACGCGGCGATCCTGTTCGCCCCCGTCGGCGACCTGGTACCGGTCGCCCTGTCGGCCCTGGACCGGGGAGCGACCCTGGCCGTCGCCGGGATCCACCTCACCGACATCCCCTCCCTGAACTACGCCGCGCACCTGTTCCAGGAGCGCACGCTGCGCAGCGTGACCGCGAATACCCGCGCCGACGGTCACGCCTACCTCGCGGAGGTGGCCGGCCTCTCCCTGCGGGTGCAGGTGAACCGCTACCCGCTGGGTCGCGCGGACCAGGCACTGGCGGACCTGGCCGCCGACCGGGTCAACGGCGTGGCCGTGCTGGTCAACGAGAACTGACGGTCGGGGCCGCCCGGATCCGCGGCGGCCCGGCGCTACCGGCCCGGCGCGACCGCCCGACGCATCGTCACGGCCGCCTGCCCGGTGAGGCCGAGGAAGGCCGATCGGCCCCTGTCCACCGCCCGGTAGCGGGCCGTGCTGACGGTGAGGGCGGAGATGGAGTCCGACTGACCGTCACCCGCGCGGCCGCGGGGACCATCGGCCAGCCTCGGGAGAGAACGAGAGCGCCCACCACGCGTCAGAGTTCGTGGGCCTTCGGGTGGCGGGGCTCGTACAGCCCGAGTTCACTGCCGCCGGGCAGCCGGAGAGACGTCAGCAGTCCCCAGCCCGCGTCCGTGACCGGCTGCGTGAACTCCACCCCTCGGGCGGCCAACTCCCCGACGGTGGCGTTGATGTTGTCGCACATCAGGAAGAGCTCATGCCGCGCCGGGCCTTCGGTGGGGTGCATGGCGAGCTCGGCGGGCGGCAGCTTGAAGATCAGCCATCCGCGGCCTGCGTCGATGTGCGGGTAGCCCAGCGTGTCCCGGAAGAAGGCCCGGTCCGCCTCCGCGTCGCGGCTGTGGATGATCAGGTGAGCACCGTTGATCATGTGGAGACCCTATCCGGTGCGGCCGCAGCGGCGGCGCTGCCACGCCGTGGCGCAGGACGTGCGCTCACGGCCTGGGGAGGGATGGGGCTCGGGCACACGCCGCCCGGCACCTCCGCTTGCCGCGTTGCCGGCCGTGACTTCAGCGGCCGGCAACGCGGGCCCACGTAGCTCCGCTACAAGGCCGTCCCGGCGCCTTGCCATCGAAGCCACGCGGCGGAGCCGCACAGTGACACTGCGACGGTGCGCGCGGAACCGAGCCCCACCGCTCCCCAGGCCGTCAGCTTTCGGCTGCCTCGTCGATGCGCGAGCGGAGACGTCGCATCCCGCGGAGCCACCGATCGGTGTCGGTCGCCCGGAAGGCGTAGTGGTTCCGCACCTCGGGGTGCGGAAGGATGAGGAACCGCCCGTCGGCGAGCCCCTCCATCACCGCGTCGGCCACGTGTTCGGGTTCGAGGACCTCACCGCCGAGCACCGCCTTGGCGGCCGCGCCCGTCCTCTCGTACATCTCGGTGCGAACCCCCAGCGGGCACACGACCTGGACGGTCAGACCCCGGTCGCCGTAGCTGGCCGAGAGCCACTCGGCGAAAGCCAGCGCGCCGTGTTTGGACACCGAGTACGGCGCCGACTCGAGGTGGGTGAGCAGGCCGGCGGCGGACACCGTGGCCAGCAGGTGACCGCGTCCCCGTTCCAGCCACGGTCCGAGCAGGTGGCGGACCGCCCGCACATGCGCCATCACGTTCACCTGCCAGACCCGGTCCCAGACCTCGTCCGGGGTGTGCACGCCGCCGCCGGGCTCGATCCCGGCGTTCGCGCAGAACAGGTCGATCTGCCCGAGGTGGGCGCGCGCCGCCGCCACCAGCGCGGCCACGCTCTCCTCGGCGCTGGCGTCGCCGGGCACGGCGAGCCCGCCGACCTCGGCGGCCACCCGCTCGGCGGCCGCGCCGTCCAGGTCGTTGACCACGACCCGGGCGCCCTCGGCTGCGAACCGGCGGGCGAGTGCCGCGCCGATCCCCGACCCGGCGCCCGTGACGACCACCCCTGCGTCCTTGAGCTCCATCGATGCCACCTGCCTCACTCGTCCACGACCGTGAGCACCAACTTGCCGAGATTCTCGCCGCGGAACAGCCCGAGCAGGGTCTCGGGGAACGCCGCCACCCCGCCGGAGACCACGTGCTCCAACGACCGGAGCCGTCCCGCCGCCAACCACTCGGCGAGCTGGGCGATGCCCTCGGCGTACCGGTCGGCGTAGTCGAAGACCACCATCCCGGTCATGGAGGCACGGTTGACCAGCAGCGACATGTAGTTGCTCGGACCCTTGACCGGCTCGGTGTTGTTGTACTGGGAGACCGCGCCGCAGATGACGATCCGAGCGCCGCGCGCCAGCCGGGTCAGCACCGCGTCGAGGATGTCACCGCCGACGTTGTCGAAGTAGACGTCCACCCCGTCGGGGGCGTGCCGCCGCAGCGCGCTCCGCACGTCCTCGGACTGGTAGTCGATCGCGGCGTCGAACCCGAAGTCGTCCACCAGCACGCGGCACTTGCGCTCGCCGCCGGCGATGCCGACGACGCGGCAACCCAGGATCTTGGCGATCTGGCCGACCACGCTGCCCACCGCACCGGCCGCACCGGAGACCACGACCGTCTGACCAGGCTGCGGGCGTCCGATGTCGAGCAGGCCGAAGTAGGCCGTCAGGCCGGTCAAGCCGAGTGTCCCGAGATGCACCGGCAGCGCCGCGAGCGCCGGGTCGACCGTGGTGACGCCGCGCCCGTTCGACAGGCAGTACTCCTGCACGCCGAACGTGCCCGAGACATGGTCGCCGACCGCGAAACCGGGGTTTCGGGAGGCGACGACCCGGCCCACCGCGGCGGCGCGCATGACCGCGCCGATCTCCACCGGCGGGATGTAGGACCTTCCCGCGTTCATCCAGCCGCGCATGGCCGGATCGATCGAAAGATGGAGTACCTGCACGAGGAACTCGCCGTCGCCGGGGTCGCCGACCGGCTCCTCCACGTGGTCCCAGTCGGTGGGTTTGGGCTGCCCGACGGGACGCTGGGCCAGGCGCAGCTGATGGTTGGTGCGGCTCATGTCCGGCGACTCCTCGGCTGTGCGGACGTACCGACTGGTCGGTACGTCCGCGAGACTAGGCTGCGATCGCCTCTGAAAGCAAGAGGGGGTCGCCAAGGGTCGAACTCTGGGCCACCGAACGCTTACGGCTTGGGGAGCGACAGGGCTCGGGCGCCCACCGCCCGGCACCTCCGCTTGCCGCGTTGCCGGCTCTGACATCGGCGGCCGGCGCCGCGGGCCCACGTAGCTCGCGACAAGCGCGTGCCGGCGCCTTGCCATGCGTTCACCAGGAAGCACGCCGCCGGTCCCACGGTCGCCAGCAGCGCGCCCTCGGCTCCCGGTTCCTGCCGCCGACGGCGCCCCATGGTCCGCATCGGATCCCGGCCCCAGAATGGGGACCATGGCAGCCGTTGCAGCATCCGCACCCGGTGACAGCGACCACCTGGTCTACGCCAGCGCGCGAGGCCGCTGGGTCCTAGCGGCCACCGTCCTCGGCTCGGCGATCGCCTCGATCGACGCGACCGTGGTCGGCATCGCCCTGCCCGCCATCGGCCGGGACTTCGGCTCGGACCTGGCCACCCTGCAGTGGGTCGTCACCGCCTACACGCTGACCCTGGCCAGCCTCCTGCTGGTCGGCGGGGCGCTGGGCGACCGGTACGGGCGCAGACGGGTCTTCGTGATCGGCGTCATCTGGTTCGCGCTGGCGTCCGCGCTGTGCGGGGCGGCTCCCGGTCCGGGAGTGCTGATCGCGGCCCGCGCGCTGCAGGGCGTCGGTGCCGCCCTGCTCACCCCCGGCAGCCTGGCCATCCTGGAGGCGTCGTTCCGACGCGAGGACCGGGGCAAGGCGATCGGTGCCTGGTCCGGCCTGAGCGGTGTGGCCACCGCGATCGGACCGTTCCTGGGCGGATGGTTCGTGCAGGCCGTGTCCTGGAGGCTGATCTTCGCCATCAACCTGCCGCTCGCCGCCCTGGTCGTCGTCGTGGCCCGGCGCCACGTGCCCGAATCCCATGACCCGGACGCCACCGGCCGGATCGACACCCCCGGTGCCGCGCTGATCACCGCGGGTCTGGTCGCGCTGACCTACGGCCTCATCGACGGGCCGAGCAGCGGCTGGACCAGCCCCACCGTACAGACCGCCCTGCTCGGCGCCGTGCTGCTGCTGGGCGGCTTCGTGATCCGGGAACGCCGCGCCGCCGCGCCGATGCTGCCGCTCAGCATGTTCCGCTCCACCCAGTTCACCGCGACCAACATCGTGACCTTCGTGCTCTACGGGGCACTCGGCGGGGCCCTGTTCCTGCTGCCCATCCAACTGCAGCAGGTCTCCGGCTACAGCCCCTTGCAAGCCGGGATCTCGCTGCTCCCGGTCACCATCCTGATGTTGGCGCTCTCGGCCCGTTCCGGCTCGCTCGCCGGGCGGATCGGCCCGCGGCTGCAGATGAGCCTGGGCCCGGTCCTGGTCGGCGCCGGTCTCGCGCTGCTCACCCGCGTGGGCCACAACGGCGACTACCTGACCGAGGTGCTGCCCGCCGTGTCTGTCTTCGGCCTCGGCCTCGCTGCCACGGTCGCGCCGTTGACCACCACCGCGCTGACCTCCGCGCCGGCCGGCCACGCCGGGATGGCCTCGGCCGTCAACAACGACGTCGCCCGCGCCGCCGGACTGATCGCTGTCGCGGTGCTCCCGGCCGCGGCCGGCATCACCGGCTCCGCGTACCTCCATCCGGCGCAGTTCTCGTCCGGCTTCCACACCGCCTGCCTGATCTCCGCCGCCTTGTGTGTGCTCAGCGGGATCCTCGCCGCGCTCACCATCCGCAATCCGCGCCGGGCCGCAGCGCTTGCGGTCCCGGCGGCGCCGGCCGCCGAGTACCGCATGCACTGCGCCCTGGACGCACCGCCCGTACGCCCCGAGGAGCGCCCCGAAGCCGCCGGATGACCCGGTCGGACAGCGAACTCACCGGCCCCGGCCGTCGGTTGCGGTCCGTTGGCCGCGGTCAGTTGGCTGCGAACGTGAACCAGTTGATGTTGACGTAGTCGGCAGGCTGGCCGCTGGCGAAGGTGAGGTAGACGGTGTGGGTGCCGGTGGTCCTGGCGATGGTGGTGGGGACGGTGCGCCAGGACTGCCAGCCGCCGGTGCCGGCGACGGAGAAGCTGCCGACGGGCGGCGCGGTGGGACTGTCCAGGCGCACCTGGACCAACCCGCTCACGCCGGCCGGGGCGCCTGAGGCGACCCGTGCCTGGAACTGGGTGGCGCCGGTGCTGCCGAAGTCGACGCCGTTGTATCCGAGCCAGTCCCCGTTGGCGATCCAGCCGACGTCCTGGCCGCCACCGACGTCGGTGGTGTTCTCGGTCTGGGTGCCGGACCGGGAGGAGTAGGACTCGGCCTGGATCGTGCTGTACGCGCTCGTGCCGGCGCCCGGCGACGGCGACGGCGGCGGTGAACCGGGCGCAGTGCCCTGCGCGGCGCCGACGCTGATGGTGAGTGCGCTCGGCACGGACGACTGGACCCTGCCCTCGAAGTCGACTCCGGCGGGGTGGACGTCGTCGTAGGGGAAGGCGTAGCCGAGGTGGTCGGTCGCCGTCTGGTGCAGGATCCGCGCGTAGTGGTTGGTCCGCGGCTGGGCGTAGAAGGCGGCGGGGTTCTCGCCGTCCGGCTGGTTCGGGTTGTCCAGGATCGTGGTGCGGTTGAAGCCTGCGGCGAGCCGGGCGCTGAGGTTGCCCATCTCGTCGTTGCCGGTGGTGAAGGGTGCGGCGCTGCAGTTGAACACGGCCGCGGTGGACGGCTTGGCGAACGAGCCGACGCCGGGGAAGGTCAGTGCGCCGTTGCTGACGCGTCCGCTGACGGTGCCCCAGCTGGACTGGGTGTCGATCACCAGGTCGGTGCTCTGGTACTTCTGCCACACCTGGTCGATGTAGCCGTCGAGGTAGCCGCTGAAGAGCGACGGGGTGGAGGCGATGGCGGTGTTGGGACTGAGTACCCGGAGGGTCTCCCCGGATGCGCCCTGGACGATGAGCTTGCCCCAGTCGCCGCCGTCCGCCGCCGCCTGCGCCCGCAGGGCGGTGGCGACCGTGTCGAGTCCACCCGCCGACAGCCCCTGCACCACCTGGGAGCCCTGCGCCGTCTGGAGGTTGAAGGAGATGGGCACCGAGGCGAAGTCCACGTAGCTGATGTTGGCGTAGAGCTGGTTGGTGTCGTAGGTGAACTCGCAGAAGCTGTAGGCCGTCGCGATGTTCGGGTCGCTGGGGTTGGCCACCGAAGGCAGCGCTATGCCAGGACCGGGGTTGACCAGGAATACGAGCTTGCTCCCGACCGAGAAGTAGACCCGTCCGCTGGCCAGATACGGAAGGGAGATCGTGCGCGCGGCGGCTCCTCGGGCCGGCAGGGCGATGGCGCAGTCCGCGCCGAGCGCCGCACCCGGCGCCGACGGGGAGGGCGGGTGGTAGAGCGTGCTTCCGTCGGCCTGCAGGAAGGCCCACTGGTTGCCCTGGGAGATGTCCAGTCCCAGCACGTACGCGTAGACGGTGTCGGACGTGGTGTTGTTGACCAGGTTGACGTTGAGTCGCGCGGGGGTGCTCGCCGAGGCGGTGCGCAGCGAGGTGAGTAGAAACGGCGCGGCGACGGCGGCGATGGAGGCGCCGATCAGGGTTCGACGAGCGATCACGTCATGCTCCTGGGGGATCGGACGGACGGCCGAAATGTCGCGGATGCCGGCTGTCGTGGGGGCGGCGGATGATCCGCAACTCTTGCGGCTGGCCGCCGAATTGGTCAATACCTGGCGCCTGAAAGCGCTCTCATCGCTTCCTTAACGCAACCTTTTGTAGGGTCGCAACCGGCTCCGGCCTCGCGGAACGCCGTACCGGATCAGTCCGGGCGAAGTCTTGACATGATCTGTCAAAGGCTGCTCTTCTGTTGCAACGCGCGGCCTGGTCTACACCACTGACGGTGTACATCTCCCCCTTTGACGGGCCCCGTCCTCCAGCGATCACCCACGCCCTGGCACTTCAAGGGGTGAAGCATTCCATTCAGCAGTGAGGGAGTAGTCGCATGCTCAGACGCTCGAGAGTTGCCTCCGGACTGTCCGCGCTCGGGATGGCCGGAGCGATGGGCGTGGCCGGGATGGCCACCGCCTCCCCGGCGTACGCCTCCTCGCCCAATCCCTGGCCGGCGCACGTGTTCGCGCCCTTCGCTGACACCTGGTCAGGAAATGTCACCCTCAGCAGCGTGGCCAGCAGCTACGGCACGAAGTTCTTCACCATCGCCTTCGCCGACGGCGCCAACTGCCAGTGGTCGATCGGCAGTCAGGCGAGTCTGCAGACCCAGATCGACAACCTGCGCGCCCAGGGCGGCGACGTCTCGCTGTCCTTCGGCGGCTACGGGTCGGACACCGCGCTGACCGAACTGGGCGACTCCTGTTCCTCGCCCCAGGCGGCCGCAGCCCAGATCGAGTCGGCCATCACCACCTTCAACCTGTCACACGTCGACTTCGACATCGAGTCGAACTCGCTGACTAACTCCAGCGGCATCGACCGCCGCGACCAGGCACTCGCCCAGGTGCGCTCGTGGGCGGCCGGCAGCGGTCGCCAGCTCGCGATCTCCTTCACGATTCCGGCAAGTCCTGGCGGCCTGAGCCAGGACGGAGTGAACCTGCTCAACAACGCGCGGTCCAACGGCTTCACACCCGATGTCGTCAACATCATGACGATGGACTACGCCACCTCGGGGACCGAGATGGGCAACGCCTCCAACCAGGCCCTCGACGCGGTCGCTGGCCAGGTCGCCGGCGCGTTCGGGATCTCCACCGCGGCGGCGTACGCGAAGTTGGGCAACACCCCGATGATCGGGCAGAACGACAGCGCCGGCGAGGTCTTCACCCTCGCTGACGCGGCCAACGTCGAGTCCTACGACGCGTCCAAGGGAATCGCCCTGCTGTCCTACTGGTCCCAGAACCGGGACAACGGCGGTTGCGCCGGCTCGACCACGGCATCGGGCACCTGCAGCGGGCTGAGCCAGAACACCGGCGACTTCGCGCGGACCTTCCAGCCGTTCACCGGCGGGTCCAGCAGCGGCGGAGGCGGCGGCACCGGTGCCACCGGTGCCATCACGGGTTACGCAGGACTGTGTCTCGACGACCGCGCCGCCAGCACCACGAACTTCAACCCCGTCCAGGTCTACACCTGCAACCAGACCCCGGCCCAGAACTGGACCGTGGCCACCGACGGCAGTCTCCAGGTGCTCGGCAAGTGCCTGGACGTCAACGGTGGCGGCACGGCCAACGGCACCACCGTCGACCTCTACGACTGCAACCACACCGGTGCCCAGCAGTGGCAGGCTCAGTCCAACGGGTCGCTGGTCAACCCCCAGTCGGGCAAGTGCCTGGACGACACCGGCTGGTCCACCACCCCGGGGACTCAGGCGGAGATCTGGACCTGTGCGGGCAGCGCCAACCAGCACTGGAACCTGCCCTGACGTCCGTCCGAGTCCGTCCGGTTCTCGCGTAGGGCGCGTAGGCCCTGTAGGCAGGCCGTCCGACGGCCTGCCTACGGGTTGTGGCCTCCGACGGCGCTCCGTCACCGGTGTGCGCCGGGGCCTGGCGGTTTCCTGAGAATGGGCGGAGAGTACGGCTACGCTGCCTGGGTGTTCACTCCGCAGGGCCCGACCCTTCGCGAACTCGCCGTTCAGGCGGCCTCGTCCACCGAGCGCGGCTACGACCTGCTCGCGCCCAAGTTCGACCAGACGCCGTTCCGGACGCCGGACCGCGTGCTCGACGCCGTCGCTCGCGCCCTCGGGTCGCACGGGCCGTTCGGTACCGGGCTCGACCTCTGCTGCGGCACCGGCGCAGGCGTGGACGTGCTCCAGCAGGTGTGTTCCGAACGGGTCGTGGCCGTCGACTTCAGCGCGGGCATGCTCGGTGCGGCCCGTGCCGCCCACCTGGACGTCTCCGCGGGGCCGACGGTGAGCTGGACCCGGGCGGACGCCCGCCGCCTGCCGTTCGCACCCGTCTTCGACCTCGCGGTGAGCTTCGGGGCGTTCGGCCACTTCCTGCCGCAGGAGCGACCCGCGCTGTTCGCCCAGGTACACGACGTCCTCGTGCCTGGCGGGCGGTTCGCCTTCCCCATCGCCGCCCCTGCCAGGGTCGGCTCGCGGCTGTACTGGGCGCTGTGGGGGTTCGACGCGGCGATGCACGTACGCAACGCGCTGCTGCACCCGCCGTTCGTCATGTACTACCGCACGTTCCAACTCGCAGCGGTGCGGGCCGAACTGGAGACCGCGGGCTTCGCCGTGGAGACGATGCCGCTGACAGAACTCGGTCTGCGGGCCGACGGCAGCCCGCGCTGCCGCCTGGTGGTGGCGCGCCGCCCCGCCGATGGGCGCGGCGGCGTCAGCTGAGCGAGGCGAGCGAGGCGGGGCGCGGCGACGGCGGCGTCCAGGCGGGCTGCGGCCCCTGGCGACCGGCGCGGGTCCCGACGCTTCGCAGCCTCGGGCAATCTCTGCCCGCACGACTCTTGGCGGGACTGTGCCGTCCTCCTTACTGTCAAGTAATGATTGTGGACATGCCACTACTGGAGGCACGGAATGAACACACGTCCCACTGCGCGCTTACTCTCGGTCGCGGCCGGCGCGGCCGTCCTGCTCGGCGGGGCCGTCGTCGGTCCGCCCTCCGTCGCCCGGGCCGCCGACAGCCCGCGTGACGTCCTGGTCGTGGGCAACAGCCAAGCCGGCACGGTGAGTTTCATCGACGCGCACACCTTCCAGAACCTCGGCTCTTTGAACGTGACCGCCGACGCCCAGCAGCGCATCGCTGCGATGGACCCGATCCAGTGGGCCGGGTTCGAGACGGTGACGTCGGTGGAGGGCGGCACCCGGTGGGTGGACGACGCGACGCTCTCTCCGGACGGCCGGCGCCTCTACGTCTCGCGCGGCAACCTCGACGACGTGGCCGCCTACGATATCGCTACGGGCACGCAACTGTGGCGCACCCGGCTCGACGGCTTCAAGGCCGACCATGCCGCGCTTTCCCCGGACGGCACCCGGTATGTGGTCTCCGCGACCACGGCCCAGGAGGCGGAGGTGCTCGACACCGCCGACGGCGCGGTCGTCGGCACCTTCCCGACCGGGACGTATCCGCACCAGAACGACTACAGCCCCGACGGCAGGTACATCTACAACTCCAGCATCGGCGTCACCTCCCTGCCCCAGTTCCTGGAGTTCGCCAAGGGCAGCCTCCAGCTCACCAAGGTGGACGCGAAGACCCTCAAGGTGGTGCAGACCTGGCAGTTCCCGCACGGCATCCGACCCAACGTCATCGAACCGGACGGCCGGACGATGTACACGGACCTGTCGTACCTCAACGGCTTCGTCCAGTACGACCTGGCGACCAGCAGGATCGTCAGGACGGTGCAGATGCCCTTCAGCGCGGCGGGCGCCGCGCTGAACCCGGACAGTTACCCGCAGAACTCGGCGCACCACGGGCTCGCGGTCTCCGGCGACGGGGCGAACGTGTGCGACGCCGGCACGATCGACGACTACGCCGCGATCGTCGCCACTTCCGACGCCAGCACGCGAGGGACCGTCACCTACCCGACCGGAAGCCTCCCGTACTGGGCCACGACCAGCGCGGACGGCTCGCTGTGCTTTGTCTCGCTGAGCAAGGCGAACGCGGTCTCCGTGATCGACTACGCCACGGCGCGCGAGATCGCCCGGGTCCCGGTCGGCTCCTTCCCGCAGCGCGAACGCACGGGCCGGATCGACCCGACGGTACTGACCGGCCTGTCCCCCTCGGCGGGTTGACGCGAGGTGAGCAGCCCTCCGGCCAGGCCCGTCGCGCCAGGTCGTTCGCCGATCGCGGCCTACGTCCGGCAGTAGTCGAGTTCTTCGTCTCGTGACGTGCGATCACCGCAGGTCCAGCGCAGCGCCCCGAGCAGGTGCCGGCGGAAGTCCGGGTCGGTGTAGGCGGCGCTGTGGTGGCCCAGTGCGGTGTAGAAGGAACGTCCGCCGCCGTAGTGGTGGCACCAGGCCAGTGGGTGGCCGGCGCCCATGCCGCCGCCCCGGTATCCGCCCTCGTCCACGGACAGCAGGACCCGGACGCCGGGGCGCGGGTCGGTGCGGAAGTCGTACCACTCGTCGGTCCAGGGCCAGCGCTCGGGCAGGTGCGCGGTGGCGGGGTGGGCGCGGTCCTCGACCGTCAGGATCGCAGGCTGGGACTCGGGGTGGCTGCGGAACCGGGCGCCGACCAGGCCGCCGTAGAACGGCCAGTCGTACTCCGTCCCCGCGGCCGAGTGGACGCCGAGGAATCCGCCGCCTGAGGCGAGATGTCCCTCCAGTGCCTGCCTGCTGTCCTCGGTGAGCACCTCGCCGGTCGTGGAGAGGAACACGACCGTGCGGCAGTCGGCAAGGGTCTCGGCGGTGAACTCCGCGGGATCCTCGGTCGCAACGGCGTCCAGCCCGAGTTCCGCTGCGAGTTCGCGGAACGCCGTCACCGCGGCGGGGATGGACCGGTGGCGGAATCCGGTGGTGCGGGTGAACAGCAGGACGCGCTGGGCGGGCAAGAACGGCTCCGTGAGGGCGAAAGTTGCAGAAATCGTTTTCGTTCGGGCGAGGCGAGACTAGGAGCCGCAGATGATATTGGTCAAGACCACCTCCCGGCGCTCTCATCCGGTGGGCAACTCCCAGCAGAACACAACGCGGACGGGCGGTACTGCTGTCCAACGTGCCCTCCGCGACCGCCTCGGATGGTGAGGCGGGGGGTGAAGGGCGACGCCTGCCGATCGGCGGATCGGCCGTCACTCCTGCGGTGATCGGAATGCTACGGTGTGGCACGATATAACTACGGTGAGCTACTTGGATCGTGGGGACACATGCGCATCGTGTGCGTTGGTGGAGGGCCCGCCAGCCTCTACTTTTCGATCGTGATGAAGAAGTACGACCAGGACCACAGCATCACGGTCCTCGAACGCAACCCCGTGGGATCCACCTACGGCTGGGGGGTGACCTACTGGGGTGACCTGCTCGACAAACTGCGCGAAGGCGACGCTCTCACCGCGCGAGCCATCAGCGAGCACTCCGTCCGCTGGGAAGGCGGCGTGGCGCACATCCGGGACGAGGTGACGACCCACCGTGGTGACGAGGGGTTCAGCATCGGCCGACAGCGTCTGCTCGACCTCCTGGCCGAGCGGGCCACCGACCTCGGTGTGCGCATCGAGTTCGGTCGCGAGATCGAGAGTTCCTCCCAACTCCCCGACGCAGAGCTGATCGTCGCCGGTGACGGCGTCAACAGCCGCCTGCGCCAGCTTCATTCGGATCACTTCGGGACCGAGGTCACGGCCGGGCAGAACAAGTTCATCTGGCTCGGAACGAGCAGGGCGTTCGAGCGCTTCACGTTCGCCTTCGTCGAGACGGAATCCGGCTGGATCTGGTTCTACGCCTACCGGTTCACCAGCGATCTCAGTACCTGCATCGTCGAGTGCTCGGCGGAGACCTGGGCCGGGCTCGGTTTCGACAGGCTGGGAGAGAGCGCGACACTGACGCTGCTGGAGACGATCTTCGCAAAGCAGCTCGACGGTCAACCGCTGATCAACCGAGCGGACGGGGGCGGCAGTGCCCCCTGGCTCAACTTCCGGACCATGACGAACGCGACGTGGCACCACGACAACATCGTGCTGCTGGGAGACGCCGCCCACACGACGCACTACTCCATCGGCGCCGGAACCACGTTGGCGCTCGAGGACGCCATCGGCCTCGCCGGAGCGCTGCATCGGCACCCCGGGCTCCAGCCGGCGCTGGCAGCCTACGAGCAGGAGCGGAAACGCGCCCTCCTCTCCACCCAGAGCGCGGCGCGCTACAGCGCCCAGTGGTACGAGAACATCCCCCGCTACATCCACCTGAAGCCCGCACAGCTCTTCTCGCTGCTCGGCCAGCGGCACTCGCCGCTCCTTCCGCATGTGCCGCCCCAGATGTACTACTGGGTCAACCAGGCCGCTGAGGAGTTCACAGCACTGCGGAAGTTCCGGAAGTGGCTGGGTCCCAAGGTCGTGAGGACCCTGCAGGCACGTCGGCCCAGTCCTCTGTGAGGAGGTCCCGCTGCTGCGCGACAAGGTGTGGCCGGCCGTCGAGGAGCATCGCACGGGGGCTCCCGTGCGGTGCCCGTCTGACCGGTCTGGTCAGGAGCGCGGAGCAGCTGCGCGGATCGCTGCGAGGAGCCGAGGGGTGTTCGTCAGGTCAGGTAGGACCGTGTGGGCGCCGGAGGCTGCCAGTTCGGCCTCGCTGAAGGAGCCGGTGGCGACGCCGACGGCGGTGGCGCCACGGGCCAACGCGGCCTCCACGTCCAGCGGGGTGTCGCCGACGATCACCACCGACTCGGCGGGGAACTCCACGCCGTACTTGCGCTCGGCCAGGCCGCGGGCGACGTCGACGAGGTCGGCGCGCACCAGGTGCTCGTCGCCGAAGGCGGCCACGTCCAGGTCCAGCCGGTCGGTGAGGCCCGCGGCGCCGAGCTTGACCAGGCCGATCCGGCGCATGTTCCCGGTGAGCACCGACTGGACGACGTCGGGCAGGTCGGCCAGTGCGGCGAGGGCCTCCGCCGCACCGGGCAGGACGTGGCCTCCGCCGGCCAGGAACGTGTGCCGCTGCTCCTCGGCGATGGCGGCGGCCAGGTCCTGGAACGCGTCCGCGTAGTCGGAGCGGTCCAGGTGATCGGAGTCGAGGTGGCCGAGGAACTCCCGAACGATCGCCTTGTCGGTGCGTCCGGCGAAGTGCACGGGGGTGGTGACCGGCGTGCCGAAGAGGTGTTCGAAGGCGGCGTGCATCGCGTCGCGACCGAAGCCGGCCGGGTCCAGCAGGGTCGAGTCGACATCCCACAGCACGAGCCGGCGCTGGAGGCGTGCCGGAGCCGCGCCGGACCGCTGCGTTTGGGGTCCCGGAGAGGGCATGACCGCACTGTATCCGGATGCGGAGTGCGGGGTCAGCCGAAAATCCGGGCCCACGCCGGTTCGCCGGACGGCGCGCGCGTGACGGGTCAGCGGGGGGCCTGCGCGCCCGCGCCGTGCTTGACGGCCTCCACAGCCGCCTGGTGCAGTGCCCTGGCGGTCACCTCGTCCGCGGCCGGCACTGGGCTTCCGCTCAGCGTGTACCAGTCCTCGCCGCCCAGGTACTGCACGGTGATCTGCGCCTCCCCTTCGATCCAGGTGGTGTGCACGGTCAGCTCGCCCGTGATCACGCCCAGTTCGTCCGTCATCACACCTCCGCGGCCGGAAAAGATGCCAGGAGTGGTCCACGTCGCCCAGGTGTCCACCTCGTCCTCCTTCACCTCTGCGCCTCGCGCGGCAGGTAGTCAGCGGCACGCGCTCTCGACGCCTCTCAGATCGAGTATCTCCGCCATCGGCCGAAGCCGCGTGGCCGCGCGCTGCCCGGCGTCGGCGACGCCGCACAGTCGGAAGCCGTTCGGCGGGGGAGGTTCGGGAGCGCTCCCAGGCCAGGTGCCCTGCTCCGGTGAGTGGACGGACAGGTCGGGCAAAGCACAACGCGGGTAGCGTCCCCAAGTAGGGCACAGCGCTGATGAGTCGTGAAGTCTCGGCGAATGACTGCCAGTTGCACAACAATGCGGGTACCCCGGGTCCCGGAGATCGAAACTGAGTCCGGCCCGGAGCCCGGTCCCTCGGGGTCACCGGGTCAATGTGCCGCACCCCTGGGCGGCGAGGTGAACCGCCGCCGAACCATGGACACCCCTCGCCTGTGCCCGGCGCCTGCGGCGACCAGTCGGTCCCAGTCCGGATCCGGTCGGCCCGGCACGGTACGCCCGACTGCTTGCCACTGCGCGACCACAGCCGCGAACACCGGCGTCTCCCTGCAGTCCAGGCGGATCGATTCTGCGCCCCCAGCGACGCTGTCGGGCGACCCCATGCTGCTGCTCATGTCCTACGCAACGAGCCCCGCCGGTCTCGGGGGACGAGGTCCACCTGTGGTACACCCGAACGAGGGGTCACCCTCGACCACGACACCGCGTGGCGCCGAGCGTCAGCGCACCCTCGCCGACGCCAGGGCCCGGCGCAGATCCTCCACGCTCGGTGACCCCTCGACCCTTCCGTCCGCGCCCCGGTACAGCCGGCACGACACGCTCGGGGGCGCCCCCGGGACCGCGAAGGGATCCACTCCGTCGATCAGCACCGTCGGCGACCCGGTCATGCCGGTCAGCGCGGCCTGGTCCTGGTCGGCGACTTCGACAAGGTCCACGCTCGCGTACCGACCCTGCAAGGCGGCGCTGATCCGCGCTTGGACCACCGGGGCGTTCGGACACTGCGGAACCGCCAACACCGTGATGCGCATCGCACCTCACCTCCAGCTCGGACAACGCAATCACGACGCTGGATCTTCCGACGGACGCGACGGACGCGACGGACGCGAGGGGCAGCCACGAGGCGGCCGTGCCGGACGGTCGGGTCACCCGCCCGCCACAACGCGGCCGGTGACTTCGCCGAAGGCGATCCGGGTGCCGTGCGGTCCCGGCGCCGTCGCGGTGATGGTGACCTCGTCGCCGTCGTCGAGGAACGAACGGCTGCTTCCGTCAGGGAGTTTGACGGGACGTGCGCCGTTCCAGGTCAGTTCGATCAGCGCGCCCTCGGTGCCGTGGTCCGGACCGCTGACCGTGCCGGAGGCGAAGAGGTCGCCCGGGCGGACGCTCGCGCCGTTGGCGGTCATATGGGCGAGCTGCTGGGCGGCGGTCCAGTACATCGCGGCGAAGGGCGGGTGGGAGATCGGCTCGCCGTTGAGTCGGACCTCCAGGGCCAGGTCGAGGCCCCAGGGCTCGCCGGCCCGGTCGTCGAGGTAGGGCAGCGGCTCCACGTCACGCGGCGGGGGGCTGACGCGCGCATGCTCCAGCGCGTCCAGCGGGACGACCCACGGGGAGACGGACGTGGCGAAGGACTTGCCGAGGAAGGGGCCGAGCGGCACGTACTCCCAGGCCTGGATGTCCCGTGCGGACCAGTCGTTGACCAGGCAGACGCCGAAGACGTGCTCGCGGAAGTCGGCCAGCGGCACGGGCGTGCCCAGCTCGCTCGGAGCGCCGACGACGAAGCCGACCTCGGCCTCGATGTCGAGGCGCTGGGTCGGACCGAAGCTCGGAACAGCGTCAGTGGGGGCTTTGCGCTGCCCCTGCGGCCGGACGATCGGAGTACCGGAGACGACCACCGTCCCCGAGCGGCCGTGGTAACCGATCGGCAGGTGCTTCCAGTTGGGCGTGAGCGGGTCGGAGCCGGGTCGGAACAGGCGTCCCAGGTTCGCGGCGTGGTGTTCCGAGGCGTAGAAGTCCACGTAGTCGCCGACCGTGAAGGGCAGGTGCAGCCGCACCTCGGCGCGCGACAGCAGGCAGGGCTCCACAGCGGCGCGGTGGGCCGGGTCGCCGAGCCAGGAGCGGAGCTGGGCGCGGACCGCCGTCCAGGTCTCCCGCCCCGCGGCCAGCAGCGGATTGAGCGAGGGCGCGTCGAGCAGGGCCGAGGGGACACCGGTCGCGCGGGCCGCGGCGCCGGCGTCCAGGACCTGGTCGCCGATCGCGACGCCGATCCGGCGCTGCTCCGGGCGGTCGGAGGTGGTGAACACGCCGTAGGGCAGGTTGTCCGGGCCGAAGCCGGTGTCCTCGGGGAGGTCCAGCCAGGTCGAGGTGGGCGTCGAGGTGGGCACAGCGGGGCTCCAGAAGGTCATGGGACGTCAGCGGACTGCGGGCAGCAGGCCGAGTGCGGTCAGGTCGTCGATCGGCTCGGCGATGCTGCAGGTGCCGTACGCGGTGAACAGGTCTCGGGCCCGGCGGGCCTGCCGCAACGTCAGCTGCGCGGCGACGGAGGCCAACGCCTCGCCCGAGCGCTCGCTGAGCACCTCGGCGACGGCCTCGGGGTCCGCGCCCTCGGCGGCGACGTGGGTGGCTACCAGGATGTTGAGGAAGCCGTGGTGGGTGAAGCCGGTGGCGGGGTCGGTGTGACGGACGGCGTGGTGGAGGCCGGCCGTGCACTTGAAGCCGAGTTGCCGCGTGGCGCAGCCGACCAGGAAGCCGGCGAGCTCCGCGACCGAGGGAAACGCAGCCGGTTCCAAACCGCCGGTGCGCAGTTTGGCCCGGTGCGGCGAACCGGTCAGCACGTTCAATGCGGCGTCGAGGCCGGGGCCGCGCCGCAGCTCCACCACGCCGGGGACGTCCGCCAGCGCGGCGGAGGCGCGGGCCGCGGCCTCCGCGGACGTGCCGGCGGCGTCGGAGGCCAGCTCTACGCCGACGACCCGCAGGGCGGGCTGCCGGGCTGCGGCGCGCAGCGCGGCGGGGAGCGCGGCAGGGCCCTCGCGCACCACGAGCACCACGTCCAGGCCGACCACGTCCGGGTCCCCGTCGGGCGTCGCATCCGCCGCCGCTACCGCCGCCCCCACCTCCGTGATCCGGTCCGCCCCGACCAGGAACGGGCCGACCAGCTCGGCGTACCAGGCCCGCCGGTGGCGCCGGTGTGCGGGGACGGCGTCGGCCACCGGCGCGTTGCCGGGCGGGAACAGCGCGGCGTCGTCGCACAGGCCCGCGAGCAGCGGCGACACGCCCGGCTCAGCCGGCTGCTGCGGGTGACGGTCGGGCGGGGCCGTGCCCGCGTTGCGGTCGTACGCCACCTTCGCCTCCTGAGCGGGCTGCGACCCTGAGCGGCTCGGGCCAGGATCCGGTACGGAACAGTATTGACGATCAGCAGTACAGGGCCTAGCTTCGCTCGCTGACAACATCCGTCGATCCAGCTGAGCAATCTGTACAGCTGAGCCCGGAACTAGGAGCCTCCAGGTGGGAGAAGAGCGCAGGAAGCCGGACCAGCTGGATGTGCGGCTGATCCGCAGCCTCGCGGAGAATCCGCGTGCCGGGTTCCTGGAGCTGTCCCGGATCACCGGGGTCTCCCGAGCCACCGTGCAGGCCCGGATCCAGCGGCTGGAGCAGGACGGAGTGATCACCGGGCACGGGCCCGACATCGACCTCGCCGCGGCCGGCTATCCGGTCCTGGCCTTCGTCAATCTGGAGATCGCCCAGGGCGGCCTGGACCAGATCGCCGAGGAACTGGCCCGCATCCCCGGCGTGCTGGAGGCTTACGCCACCACCGGCACGAGCGACGTGCACTGTCGAGTGGCGGCCACCGACCACGACGGGCTGCAGCGGACCCTGATCGAGATCAACCGGATACCAGCCATCGCCCGCTCCACCAGCGTGATCGCGCTGTCCCAGGTGGTCCCGCCACGGTATCTGCCGCTGCTCGACGCCGAGGACAGGCCGCATCCGCGGCGCGTGCGGCGATAGCGGGGCTGCTGCGGTCAGTCCCACTAGCATGTCGGTGGCACGCCGATTCGATCGAGCGAGGAGCGATTCGTGCGAGACATCGCTGTGTTCAGCGGTAGCGCCCACCCTGACCTGGCCGCCGAGGTCTGCGCCCACCTGGACGTCCCGCTGAGCCCGGTGCGGGTCAACCGGTTCGCGAACGACTGCCTGGAGGTCCAGCTTCAGGCCAACTGCCGCGAACGCGACGTCTTCCTGATCCAGCCGCTGGTCACGCCGGTGCAGGAGAACCTCGTCGAGCTCCTGCTGATGTGCGACGCCGCCCGCGGCGCATCGGCGGGCCGCATCACCGTGGTCATGCCGCACTATTCCTACGCCCGCTCGGACAAGAAGGACGCGCCGCGGATCTCCATCGGCGGGCGCTTGGTGGCCGACCTGATGGTCGCCTCAGGCGCCGGCCGGGTCCTGGCGGTGACACTCCACTCGCCCCAAGTGCACGGGTTCTTCTCCGTCCCGGTCGATCACCTGCATGCCCTGCGGGAGCTGGCCGAGCACTTCCGTGGCCACGACCTGTCCAACACCACCGTCGTCTCACCGGATCTGGGCAACGCCAAGGAGGCCGCCGCCTTCGCCCGCCTCCTCGGGGCGCAGGTGGCTGCCGGGGCCAAACAGCGCTTCGCCGACGACCGGGTGGCCATCAGTTCCGTCATCGGAGAGGTCGCCGGCCGCGACGTCATCGTCCTGGACGACGAGATCGCCAAGGGCAGCACCGTCCTGGAACTTCTGGACCGCCTACGCGAGTTGGGGGCTCGCTCCATCCGCATCGCCTGCACCCACGGGTTGTTCGCCGCCGGAGCGCTCAAGCGCCTGTCGGACCAGCCCGACGTGCTGGAGATCGTCTGCACGAACACCGTGCCGATCCCGGCTGGGGAACGCACCGACAAACTGCGAATCCTCTCCATCGCCCCGGCCCTGGCCGAGGCCGTCCGCCGCATCCACAACGGCGAATCGGTCAGCGCACTGTTCGACGCACCCTGATCAGAGGGTCTCTGAGCCGACACTGGTGCCAGATCCGGACGCGGGGTGGTTCATGGCCGTGCCGGGCCGTCGGTCAGCTCCATCCTGATCGCTGCTGATCTTGGAGGGCCTCGCTCCGTCTCGCCCTCGCGCTACGCCGTGGACCCGGCCACCGCGAGCCGGTTCACCCAGGCTCATCTACGAGAGCCAAAAAATTTTGGACGAGGATGTCGAGAACCCGTGGCTGGCTCCGTCCCCGCAGTGAACGCGACCACAATGGGTCGCACCAGCACCGAGGAGAAACCCGATGCCCAAGTACCTGCTGCTCAAGCACTACCGCGGCGCCCCGGCTCCGGTCAACGACGTGCCCATGGACCAGTGGACGCCGCAGGAGATCTCGGCCCACATGCAGTACATGCACGACTTCGCGGCCCGGCTCGAGGGGACCGGCGAGTTCGTCGACGGTCAGGCGCTCGCCCCCGAGGGGATGTTCGTCCGGTACGACGGCGAGGGCCGCCCGCCGGTAACCGACGGCCCGTTCGCCGAGACCAAGGACCTCATCGCCGGCTGGATGGTGATCGACGTCGACAGCTACGAGCGCGCCATCGAGCTGGCAGGGGAGTTGTCGGCCGCCCCTGGGGCGGGCGGGGAGCCGATCCACGAGTGGCTCGAGGTCCGCCCGTTCCTGGCCGCGACGCCCACCATCACGGAGTGACCTCTCAGGTGGACGAGGTCCTGCTCCGGAGCCTCACGCCGAGCGTGCTCGCGATCCTCGTCCGCCGCGGAGCCGACTTCGCGGCGGCCGAGGACGCCGTGCAGGACGCGCTGGTCGAGGCGGTCCGCGTCTGGGCGGCCGACCCCTCCCCAAGCTCTTCGAGCAGGGGACACCCCATGCGGGACCCAAAGGGCTGGCTGGTCACCGTGGCCTGGCGCCGGTTCCTCGACGCGACCCGGGCGGATGCCGCTCGCCGCCGGCGTGAGGGCCTCGTCGACGTGGAGCCGGCGCCAGGGCCCGCGCCCGCGGTGGACGACACGCTCCAGCTCTACTTCCTGTGCGCGCACCCGTCGCTGACGCCGTCGTCCGCGGTCGCGCTCACACTGCGCGCCGTCGGCGGGCTGACCACCCGCCAGATCGCCCAGGCCTACCTGGTGCCCGAGGCGACCATGGCGCAGCGCATCAGCCGGGCCAAGCGCACGGTCTCCGGGGTGCGCTTCGACCAGCCCGGCGACGTCGCCACCGTGCTGCGCGTCCTCTACTTGGTCTTCAACGAGGGCTACTCCGGCGACGTCGACCTCGCCGCCGAGGCCATCCGGCTCACCCGGCAGCTCGCGGCCGCGATCGACCACCCCGAGGTGGCGGGGCTGCTCGCCCTCATGCTGCTCCACCACGCCCGTCGCGCCGCCCGGACCGCGCCCGACGGCAGCCTGGTGCCGCTCGCCGAGCAGGACCGCGGCCGGTGGGACACGGAGTCGATCGCCGAGGGAGTCGAGATCCTGCAAGCGGCCCTCGCCCGCGACCGACTGGGCGAGTTCCAGGCCCAGGCCGCCATCGCGGCACTCCACGCTGACGCGCGCTCCGCCGAGGAGACTGACTGGGTGCAGATCGTCGAGTGGTACGACGAGCTCGCGCGCCTGACCGACAGCCCGGTCGTGCGGCTCAACCGCGCGGTGGCCGTCGGCGAGGCCGACGGACCGCGCGCCGGCCTGGCGGCGCTCGCGGCGCTGGACAGCTCACTGCCCCGCCACGCCGCGGTGGCGGCGTACCTCCACGAGCGCGACGGCGACCTGGCGACGGCGGCGCGGCTGTACGCCGAGGCGGCGCACAAGGCACCCAACCTCGCCGAGCGCGACCACCTGACGCGCCAGGCCGCCCGGCTCAACGCCCGCCGGTGTCGCTGACGGGTCGCGCCCGGAACCGGCTTCGGGGGGCTGCCGTCTCGGCCGATCCGCCGTACTGGCTGGGGCTTGTTCGCAGGGTCAGGTCGGTCCCTCTACCCAGTACAGCTGCTTGTGGCCGCGTGCTTCGAATACGTCCGCGGCGCGCTGTGCCTCTTCACGGGTGGCGTAGCGCGCGACGACGTAGCGGTTGCCGTTGTCGTCCTGGCGCATGAGGATATAGGGCTGCTCCGGATCGCTCACTCTGTCCCTTGCCGAGCTCGATGGGCTGGGGCTGGGCTGGGCTGGGGCCGTCAGGCCAGGGCTTCGGCGAGGCGTCGCCACTGGGCTCGGGGGAGGGGGGCGGGGACGCCGGGGGTGCCGCCGTTGACGATCTGCAGTGCGACGTGGTCCGCGCCCGCAGCGTGGAAGGCGTCGATGCGGCGGCGGATGCTCCTGTCGTCGCCCCAGGCGTACACGGCGTCGATGAGCCGGTCGCTGCCGCCGCCCGCGAAGTCGTCCTGAGTGAAGCCGAGCCGGAGGAATTCGTTGATGTAGTTGGGCAGGGTCAGATACCGGGCGAGGTAGCCGCGTGCGGTGGCACGGGCGGTGTCCGCGTCGGCGTCCAGGACGACCTTCAGCTCGGGGGCCAGCAGCGGGCCGGGGCCCAGGAGTTCGCGGGCCTGCGCGGTGTGCTCGGGTGTGACGAGGTAGGGGTGGGCGCCTGCGGCGCGGTCCCGGGCGAGTTCGAGCATCTTCGGGCCGAGGGCTGCCAGCACGACGCGCCCGGCCGGGACGCCGGACGCTGACAGCGCGTCGAGATAGGCGACCATCGCCGAGTACGGACGTCGGTACTGCGCGGCGATCTGGGCGTGGCTCGCGCCGATGCCGAGCAGGAAGCGCTCGGGATGTGCGGAGTCCAACTCCTTGAAGCGGGCGGCGGCATCGGCGGCCTCGTACTGCCAGATGCTGAGGATGCCGGTGGCCACGGTGAGCGTGGAGGTGGCCTCGATGAGCGGGAGTGCGTGCTGGACGCCGCTGCTGCCGCCCAGCCAGACGGCGCCGAAGCCGAGCTCCTCCAGCTCGGCGGCGGCCTCGGGGATCTCCGCGCGCACCGCGGGGTCCTCCGAGCGCAGTTCCGAGGACCAGATTCCGTAGCGGCCCACCGCGTCCTGTAGCGCGACCATCGTCCTGCCTCCCACGTCACGAGCTCCGCCAACGACCTGACGATCTCGCGAACCCGGATCCGACGAGCCTTATTCCGTCGACGTCTACATCCGCGCGTGCGGTTCGCCCGAATGGCCGATCCGTCCGGGCGCTGAGCTGCGGTGGAACGCAGAGTGTAGGCAGGGCGCGATGCGCCTGTCGCCACCGGTCGACGGCCTGCTGGTCCGCCTCGGGAGGGTCTGTGTCCACCTACCTGTTCAACCTCGCCCGTTGGGCGTTCCGCCACCGTCGCCTGGTCATGAGCCTGTGGCTGCTGGCAGCGGTCGTTGCGATCTCCCTGGCCGTCGCCAGTGGCGGAAAGACGGACAACGCGTTCACCGTTCCGGGTACCGAGTCGCAGCAAGTCGCCAATCTGCTCACCAGGAAGCTGCCCGCGCTGGGCGGCGGGCAGACCCAGGTCGTGTTCGCCACCAAGGGCGCGGCCACGGTCACCGAGTCCCCCTACCGGGCCGGGATCGAGGCCGCGATCGGCAGGCTCAAGACCGCGCCGCAGGTCGCGTCCGTCTCCGACCCCTTCGCCGAGCACGCTGTCTCCGCCGACGGACATGTCGCCCTCAGCTCGGTGCAGTACATCGTGAAGGCGACCGACGTCACGGACGCGACTTTCAACGCGGTCAAGGCCGCCGTCGTCCCGGCCCAGGAGGCCGGCGTTCAGGTCGAGTACTCCGGCAGCGCCTATCCCGGCTGGCGATCCACTCCCTCCGAGGTCCCGGAACTGATCGGCCTCCTCACCGCGTTCGTGATCCTGATGATCACCTTCGGCGCGTTCGTGGCCGCCGGTCTGCCGATCCTCACCGCGATCATCGGCATCGTCATCACCCTGATGAGCGTCACCGCGCTGGCATCGGTGATCTCCATCGCCTCAGCGTCGACGACCGTCGCACTGATGCTCGGGCTGTCCTGCGGCATCGACTACGGCCTGTTCATCCTCGCGCGGCATCGCAACCAACTGCTCACCGGCATGGAGGTCGAGGACTCGGTGGCCCTGGCCGCCGGGACGGCTGGCAGCTCGGTGGTGTTCGCCGCACTCACGGTGATCATCGCCCTGTGCGGGCTGGCCGTGGCGGGTATCCCGTTCCTGACCGTGATGGGCTTCGCCGCGGCCGCCGCCGTGGGGGTGGCGCTGCTCATCGCGCTGACCCTGCTGCCGGCGATGCTGGGCTTCGCCGGGCACAAGGTGGCCAAGTTCGTCAGCACGCCGTTGCGCCCGGGTCACCACGAGACCGTCGCCCGGATCGCGGCCATCGAGCCCGAGCGCACCTTCGGCGCCTCCTGGGCACGCTTCGTCGTGCGCTTCCGCGTACCGCTGCTGGTGGGCGGCGTCGCGCTGCTGGTCGTGCTCGCGCTACCCGCCCTCAGCCTGCAGTTGGGCCTGCCGAGCGGATCGGCGAAGCCGACCTCCGACACCCAGCGCCGGGCCTACGACCTGACCACCGCGGGCTTCGGGCCGGGCTTCAACGGCCCGCTGCTCGTGGTCGCCGACGGTGTCTCCACCCCCGCCGATGCCGCGCCGATCGCCGCCGCGCTGACCAAGGTGCCAGGCGTCAAGTCGGCCACGCAGCTGGCGACCGCGAACCAGGCCGCCGTCATCCGGGTCATCCCGACCACGGGCCCCAACGACCAGGCCACCACGGACCTGGTCAACCGCCTTCGCGACGACAGGACCACCATCGCAGGAACCTCCGGTGCCCAGATCCTGGTCGGCGGCACCACCGCGTCCAACATCGATGTCTCGGCCAAACTCGCCTCAGCGCTGCCGGTCTTCCTGGTGGTCGTGATCGGGCTGGCGTTCGTCCTGCTGACGCTGGCATTCCGGACGATCCTGGTCCCGATCAAGTCGATCATCGGCTTCCTGCTGTCGGTGAGTGCGGCGCTCGGTGCGACGGTCGCGATGTTCCAGTGGGGCTGGGGCAGGCACCTGTTCGGCATCACCCCCACAGAGACGATCAGCTTCCTGCCGATCATCCTGCTCGCCATCATCTTCGGTCTCTCCAGCGACTACGAGGTTTTCGTCGTCTCGCGGATCAAGGAGGACTTCACCAAGACCGGGGAGGCGCGAGGCGCCGTCGAGCGCGGCACCGGCCTGGCGGCACGGGTCGTGACCGCGGCCGCGCTGATCATGTTCGCGATCTTCGTGGCGTTCATGTTCACCAACGACCCGATCATCAAGGCCATCGGCTTCGGCTTCGCGGTGGGCGTGTTCCTGGACGCCTTCGTGGTCCGGCTCACGCTCGTGCCCGCCGTCATGGCGATGGTGCGTGCCAAGCTCTGGTACCACCCGCAGTGGTTCACGAAGTACGTGCCCGACCCTGACATCGAGGGTGAACGCCTTCAACACCGCCTCGCCTCGAACGCCCCGGCCCAGGGCCGGCCGGCCCCAGCTGATGACGCGTCGGTTCCGGTCACCAAGACGCCGGACGAGTCGGCCTGACGGCAGCCCCGGCTCACGGGCCGGCGGGCGCCTCCTGACCAAGCGCCAGGGGCTCCGCGCGCGGACTGCGCCGTCCTTGGCGGGCCGGTCTCGTCACATCTCCTGCGCGGAGGGCGTGTTGAGCTGTTCTGTGGCGCCTCCGCGGATGGCGTCAGGTGTGCGGAGTGCGTTCCTCGGCCGAGGAGTCGATCGTCCCGGCGCGCAGCAACCGGTGGCCCAGGTCGACCAGTGCCCGGCCGGCCGCGAACTCGTCGCCGATCTCGGGCACGGGAGTGTCGCGCGGGCTTCTCCGTGCCTCGGTGCGGCTCTCCAGGATGCTGTCGCCGGTGTCGAGGACGGCGTGCACCTTCGTGAGGTCGCCCTCTTCGAACAGATCGAGCCGTAGAGTCCAGTGCTTGGTTCGGGGCTCGTCATCGATGGCGTTCTGTGTCATGGCAAAGACGTCCTTCGAGTGATGTCAGCCGTCCCGCATCGTCCCGCAGGGTCACGCTCACGGGTCGCCTCCATCGTCGCACCCCGCTCCTGCAGCGGCCACGCCTGCACGGCGGGGGCCGGGTCGGGCGGGACGGACTTTTGCGCCATCCGGGTTGGCGCGGGTGCACGGCTGGGGCGTAAGGTTCGCTCCGTTGAATCAAGGCACCTCGTTCGGTGAGGCGTCTTCACGGACACAGGCCACTGATCCCACCCGTCGAGAGACGCTCCGGATCAGGACAGGTCTCCCCGACCTAAGGGGTGACCCCAAGTGGCTTCCCTTGCAGGGGACTACGCCGTGGAGTGCCAAAGCTCTGACGAGTAGGGGTGAGCCTGGCATGCGGCCGGGATCCCCTTGGCCATGGTGCCTGAGCGCGGGGCGCTCCTGACGGCGGAGGAGGCGAGATGGACAGTAGTCCGGGCCATAGTCGGCCCCACCATCCGTTGTTCTCGTCTGTCTCTTCGCGCCACGAAGCAGCCACTCCCGCACTGACCTGACCGACCTCGCACCGACCGCGCTCCCGCGCGGCCACGGTGCGAGGCGCCTGGAGTCCGCGCGGAGACATGCTGCGCGACGCCCCGCCATGGCGGGGTCAGGGGGTGTTCACTTTGACTGCCAATACTCTGCTCATGAGTACATCCGCGCGTCTGCGTGACCGCCGAGTCCAACTCGCGCGCCGCGCCATCGCCTCCAAGGCGGTGCGCGGTTCCCTGGTGTCCGTGGCCGGCCTGGTCGGCGGCCCGGTCACCAACCAGGCCGGAGAGGACGTCGGACGCGTCGTCGACATCGTCGCCCGGCTCTATGGCGCCGACCCGTACCCGCCGTTGACCGGACTGGTGGTCCGGGTCGGCCGTCGACGCGCGTTCCTGCTCGCCGACACCATCGAGCAGGTAGCGGCCGGGCAGGTGCGGCTGCGTACGGCGCGGATGGACCTGCGCGAGTACGAGCGCCGCCCCGGCGAGGTGCTGCTCGCCCGGGACGTGCTCGACCACCAACTGGTCGACGTGGACGGCGTCCAGGTCACTCGCGCCGCCGATCTGTACCTGGCACCGCTCGCGGACCGGATCGTTCTGGTGGGCGTCGACGTCTCGCTGCCCACGCTCCTGCGGCGGTTGGGACCGCGGCGCTGGCAGGTGAGGCCGACCCCCGAACGCGTGCTGGACTGGCAGGCGGTGGCCCCCTTCGCCGAACACGCCACCGACGGACCCGCCCAGGTCCACCTGCGCGGATCGCGCTCCTCACTGCACCAGTTGCGGCCCGCGGATCTGGCCGACGTGCTGGAGGACCTCGGCCGCTCCGAGCGCCAGCAGCTGCTGGCCTGGCTGGAGCCCGGTCATGCGGCCGACGCCTTGGAGGAGATGGAACCCAAGGAACTGGAGAACCTGCTGCGCGAGGCCGGCCCCACCTACGCCGCGCAGATGATGGAGGAGATGGAACCCGACGAGGCCGTCGACGCGCTGCGCGACCTGGAGACCGGGGAACGCGAGACCCTGCTGGAGCGGATGCCGCCGGCCCAGGCCACGGGCCTGCGCGTGCTGCTGTCGCACCGCGAGGGCACCGCGGGCGGCGCCATGACGACCCGACTGGTCACCGCCCGGCGCGAACACACGATCGCCGAGGTCCGCGGCCTGCTCGCGGAGCAGGCCGAGCACCGCACGGAGATCGACGCGGTGGCCGTCGTCGACCCGGGCGGCCGGCTGCTCGCGGACATACCCCTGTTCCATCTCGCCGTGGCCGAGGAGACCTCGACCCTGGGGGAGATCGTGGACTGGCTGGCCCAGTTCGGAACGCAGGTCGTGGTCGGCCCGGACACCCGGATCGACGAGGCGGCCGATCACCTGGTCGCCTCGCGTGCCTCCTCGCTGCTGGTGGTCGACGCGAACGAACGTCCCGTGGGCCGGATGCTGGCCGACGACGTCCTGGACAGCCTGATGCCCGAACGCGGGCGCCGCCATTTCCGGAGGTTCCTGCAGTGACCCGCGACCTGGACACCTCCCCTCGCGCCGGGTTGGCTCCCGACGAGCCGGGCCCGAGCGGGAGCGCCGGGAAGAGTGCCGGCCGGCGCGGACTGGCCCGCGTGGCCGCGGTGGTGGCGATCGCCGGCCCGGGGCTGGTGGCCGCGAACGCGGGCAACGACGCCGCCGGCATCGCCACCTACGCCTCGGCGGGCTCCCAGTTCGTCTACGGCACGCTCTTCTTCATGGTCCTGGTCACCGTCGCGCTGGTCATGGTCCAGGAGATGGCGGTCCGTCTCGGCGCCTACACCGGAAAGGGCCTGGGGGCGCTGATCCGCGAGCAGTTCAGCCTCCGCCTGACCGCGCTCGCGGTCTTCTGCCTGCTGCTCGCCAACACCGGCCTGGTGGTCTCCGAGTTCGCCGGCATCGGCGCCGCGTTCGAGCTCCTCGGCGTGCCCAAGTGGACGGTGATACCTCCGGCCGCGCTGCTGCTGTGGGCGCTGGTCCTCTTCGGCTCCTACCGCTGGGCCGAGCGGATCTTCCTGCTCATGTCGCTGGCGTTCTTCGCCTACCCCCTGGCGATGATCCTCGGCCACCCGGACTGGGGACAGGTCGGTTCTCACCTGGTCATCCCGCATGTCCAGGGCGGCCAGGCGTTCATCCTGCTCGCGGTCGCCCTGATCGGCACCACGGTGAGCCCCTACATGCAGTTCTACGCCGCCGCCGGAGTGGTGGACCGTGGCGCGAAACCCGAGGACTACAAGCTGATCCGCGCCGATGCTGTCATCGGTGCGGTGTTCGCGTGCGCGATCAGCCTGACCATCATCATCGCCACCGCCGCGGCCATCGGCGGCACCGGCCCCCTGCAGTCCGCGGCCCAGGCCGCCGTCGCGCTCAAGCCGGTGGCGGGGCAGGGTGCCGAGCTGCTGTTCGCCTTCGGCCTGCTCGGCGCCTCCGCCCTGGCCGGGGCGGTGGTACCGCTCTCCGCCAGCTACGCGGTCGGCGAAGCCGCCGGAGTCGAGCGCTCGGTCTCGCGCCGCTTCCGTGACGCGCCCCTGTTCCTCGGCCTGTTCACGGCCCAGATCATCCTGGGCGCCGCTGTGGCGATGACGCCGGTCGACGTGATCAAACTCCTGATCGGTACCCAGGTGCTCCAGGGCCTGATCAGCCCCGTCGTCCTGGTCTACCTCCTGGTCCTGACCAACCGCCGCTCCGTGCTGGGAGCGGCGGCCAACGGTCCGCGCTACCGCATCGCCGCCACGGTCGTGGTGCTCGCCGTCGCCGCCATGTCCACCATCCTGCTCGTCCAGACCGTGCTCGGCTGGCTCGGCCTGGCCTGACCAGGGCTGCCGTCGAAGCCTGCTGATCGGCGGAACGCCAGTTTCGGGCCGCTGCGCCGTGGGTTGTGGCTGAGGGCGTCCGGCGGGACGACACTGGAATCACGAGCCCGCCGCGTCCCCGTGAGGAGAGGGTTGCCATGCAGACGGAACCGGTCCTGGACGCTGCCGCTGTGGAGACGCTGCTGTCCGCGGCGGCCGCCGCACCGTCGATCCTCAACACCCAGCCATGGCGGTTCCAGGTCGAGCCGCACAGTCGCACGGTCGAGGTGTTCGCCGCTCAGGAGCGGTCGCTGCCGGTGTCCGACCCACAGGGTCGGGCGCTGTGCCTGTCGGTGGGCGCCGCCGTGTTCAATCTGGAGGTCGCGGTGGCCCACCTGGGGTGGGATCCGGTCCTGCACCTGCTGCCGAGAGCGAGCGATCCCGACCTGCTCGCCGAGGTGCGGCTGGCCGGGCCGCTGCGCACGCCCGTGGACCGGGGCCCGGACCTGTACGAGGCCATCGGGCGCAGGCACAGCAGCCGACTGCCCTACTCAGGTGAACCGGTGCCTCCTGCTGTCCTGAAGGATCTGGTGGAGGCGGCGCACAGCGAGGGCGCTGAGCTGTACCTGCCGGGCGAGACGGAGTCCACGCGCTTGCTGGCGCTGACGGCGGACGCCGAACTGCGCCGCACCGGCGACCGCACCCGCACCGAGGAGGCCCGGTCCTGGCTCAAGGACTCCAACGAGGGACCGTACGGAATCCCCTACGCGGCGCTCGGTCCCCGTGACGCCCAGGCCCGCGTGCCGATGCGCGACTTCACCGCGTTGGAGCGCGGCCGGGCCACGCCGTCGCAACGATTCGAGGACCACCCCCGCCTCCTGCTGCTCGCCACCAGCACCGACCACCAGGCCGACTGGCTGCGCGCCGGCCAAGCACTGCAACGCATCCTGCTGCTGCTCACGGCGCACGGCCTGCGGGCCTCGATGCTGTACCAGGCGATGGAGTGGCCCGACCTGCGCTGGCTGCTCCGCGACCCCTCCACCTCCGGCGCGAGCCAACCACAGATGCTGCTGCGCATCGGGTACGGCCCCGAGGGCCCCGCCACACCGCGCCGCCCGGCGCGGGAACTCCTCGCCGAGCGCCGATCCCACCTCGGCGGCGACGCACGGGTGAGCGGGTAGGCCGCGGCCGTGGCGCGGTACGCGGGTGGCGCTGTGTGCGGTCCGCGACACCCGCCCCGAGGCCCCGCCCGGTCACGGCCGGCACCTGGTCCAGGCCTTCAGCAAGGCATGGGGCCACCTGGTCGACGACTTCGGCACGTGGGCCTGGTCACCGGCGCACCGGACTCGCACCCGCCCAGCCGCGGGCTAGCTGCAGGCCCCGGCTTCCGGTCAGGGACTGGGGAGGGCGTTGACGCCGGAAGCGATCACCATCGCGATCACGACGACCGCGAAGATCACCCAGAGGATGATGCTGTCTCGCGTCGCGGGGCTGCTCCGGTGGCCTGTCCTGCTGTGGTGGATGGGTCCGGCGCCGAAGTGGAGAAGGTGGGGCATGGCGGCCTCCCGGGCTGGGGTTCCCATTCTCCTCCTGGTCGCGGCCGATGCTACGGGGCCTGCGGTCCCGATCTCTGTGCCCAGCCGCGCGGCGGCGGGGCTCACGTCGCGGACATGCGGACACGCGGACTGCTGCGTGATACACGGCGCGCGTGGCTGTGCCGGTTAGGCTCGGAGGGTGTTGTCGCAGCCGAACCCCGACGACGGCCACGCGTGACGCAGCCGGCGTACGGGAACCTCCCCCGGGCGAAACGTCGCAGGCTGGCGGCGCGCGCGCTGCTGCGTCCCCTGCTTTCCTCCACCGGCCTGGTGGCCCTGTACTTCGTACTGCCGATGGGCGAGCGGCCCACCGCCGACAGCGTGTTCCGGCTGACTGTCGGCCTGCTCGCCGTGGTGCTCCTGATCGCGTTTCAGGCTCGGTCGATCGCGCGCTCGCCATTCCCCCGAATGCGGGCCATCGAGTCATTGGCGACGTCCGTACCGTTGTTCCTGCTGATCTTCTCCACGGCGTACTTCCTGATGGAACGAAACCAAACCAATGCCTTCTCCCAGCACCTGACGCGCCTCGACGCGCTCTACTTCACCGTCACCGTGTTCAGTTCAGTCGGCTTCGGGGACATCGTCCCCCGGTCCGAACCGGCCCGGATCGTGACGATGGTTCAGATGCTGGGCGACCTGCTGCTCGTCGGTGTGGCCGTGCGGATCCTCCTCGGCGCGGTCCAGGTCGGCCTGCAGCGGCGGACGGGGAGCGGCCCGCATGGGGACGGGAGTGCGGCTGACGCTCCCGGCGATCCGGCGCGGTAGTCGGGTCTGGGGCAGGCCTGGCGGGTGTCGAGGCGGGCGTCGGTGTCGCCCGTGTTGACGGCGATGACGAGGTCGCGCACAGCCGGGTTGGTCAGTTGCCCGGTAGGGATCATGCCTCCGGTGCAGCACTTGGCGCGCCGGCGCGGAGCCCGTTCCCGGCGGTGCCGGGGGCGGGCTCCGCGCAGTGGCGCGCAGCTGCGGGCCGCATCCGTGGGCTCCGGCCGCCACCGGGGCCCACGCTGCCGCAGCTTAATACCTGTCGCGTGACAGAAATTAGAGCCGCCGGGTTTCACCGCGATGTCACTCCCGTGTCGGTGCGGTAAGAGGCAGTGCGGCCGACGGCTTTCGCGGCCCGTAACGCGTCCTTGGCGCGCCCGAAACACAAGGGCGCTTCCCTGTCTCCCAGTCGTACCGACCCGCC
This sequence comes from Streptacidiphilus sp. MAP12-16, assembly GCF_041262165.1. Lineage (NCBI taxonomy): Bacteria > Bacillati > Actinomycetota > Actinomycetes > Kitasatosporales > Streptomycetaceae > Streptacidiphilus > Streptacidiphilus sp. MAP12-16. Next base: position 11,787 of record NZ_JBGCBY010000033.1, on the reverse strand, counting down.
GCCATCGGGTGTCCCATCCTGTCGCTCGCGCCATCGCACGCCCTCATCAATGCCCCTTCAGCGACAGGGAACCGCTATGTCCGAGCCCGGCGCCGTCCACACCCTTCCGCCGTCCCCCGACGACACGTCACCGCCCGCGAGCGGGGATGCCATCGCCCTGGCCTCCTTCGGCTACCGCCAGCAACTGCACCGCAGGCTCGGCCGGTACGCCTCGTTCGCGGCCGGGTTCTCCTTCATCTCGGTGCTGACCACGGTCTTCCAGTTCTTCGCCTTCGGTTTCTCCTTCGGCGGCGCGGCCTTCTTCTGGACCTGGCCGCTGGTCCTGCTCGGCCAGCTCGCCGTCGCCGCCTGCTTCGCGGAGCTCGCCGCCCGGTACCCGATCTCCGGAGCGGTCTACCAGTGGTCCACCCGGTTGAGCACCCCGACGTTCGGGTGGTTCGCGGGCTGGCTGATGGTCATCGGCCAGATCGTCGTGGTCTCGGCGGCCGCCCTGGCGCTGCAGGTGGTCCTGCCGTCGATCTGGTCGGGGTTCCAGATGGTCGGCGGCGACCCGAACCCGACGACATCCTCCGGCGCGGAGAACGCCGTGCTGCTGGGGCTGGTGCTGCTGGTGGCGACGACGCTGGTGAACGTGGTCGACATCCGCGTGATGTCCCTGGTCAACAGCATCGGGGTGACCTGCGAACTGATCGGCATCGCGGTGATGTCCGTGCTGCTGCTGACGCACACCGACCGGGGCCCCGGCGTGGTGCTGCACACCGGGCACCTCGGCGGCGGTTACCTGGGCCTGTTCCTGATCGCCTCGTTCAGCGCCGCGTACGTGCTGGTGGGCTTCGACAGCGCCGGCGAGATGTCCGAGGAGACCCGCGCGCCCAGCCGTACCGCGCCGCGCACCATCCTGGGCGCGGTCGTGGCGGCGGGGATCGGCGGCGGGCTGGTGATCCTCGGCGGCATCCTGGCCGCGCCGAGCCTGACCGACGGCAATCTCGCCGGCGGCGGCCTCTCGTATGTGCTGACCAGCAGATTTGGCAGCACGCTCGGCCGGGTGCTGCTCGCGGACGTGGCGGTGGCGGTGTGCGTGGCGACCCTTGCGATCCAGACGGCGGGCGCGCGGATGGTCTTCTCCATGGCCCGCGACGGCCAGCTGCCGGGTTCGCGCAGGCTGGCGGCGGTGTCCGACCGCACGGGAACGCCCAACGCACCGGCCGTGGTCGTCGGCGTGCTGGCGGCGGCGGCGATGTCGCTGAGCTTCTTCTCGCCGTCCGCGTACCTGGCGCTGGGGACCACCTGCATCGTGCTGGTGTACCTGGCGTACGCGATGGTGACCGGGCCGATGCTGCTGGGCCGGCTGCGGCGTCGGCCGATCGGAGGACGGGAGGGCCTGGACGAGGCGGGCAAGCCGCTGTTCTCGCTGGGACGTTGGGGCCTGCCGATCAACGTGCTCGCGGTGGTCTACGGGGTGGCGATGGCGGTCAACCTGGCCTGGCCGCGCGCCGCCGTCTACGACCCGCAGGGCGGGCACTGGTACCTGCAGTGGTTCACCGTGCTGTTCCTGCTTGCCGCGGCGGTGCTCGGCGTCGTCGCGCACCGCTCCAGGACCCGCGCGTCCGCGTAGCCGACCCTGCGTCAGATCGCAGGTGGCTGCCGCAGATCGCGCAGCAGGACCGCTCCCTCCGCCGACGCTTCGGCCAGCACCTGTGCCGAAGCGCCGGCGAGGCGCAGCGCGCCGTCCGCCGTCGCGTCGGCCAGCGGGGGGGTCAGGCGGTCCGGGGTCTGGCGGCGGATCAGGATGACGCTCTCGATCAGTCCGAACACCAGGTCGGACCGCAATTGCCGTTCGGGGCCCTCCAGCGCCGCACCGGCAGCGGTCGCCGCCAGCAGGGCCGCGTAGGAGGCGCGGAGCTCATCGCGCACCCGGCGGAAGTCCGCGAAACGTTCGGCGCCGGTCTCCGGGAGCAGGTAGAGCGCGCCGAGGTTGTGCGGCCCCCCGCACAGCAGCTCGACGTCCGCCCGGCACAGCGCCCACAGGCGCGCCTCGGCGGGTTCGCTCCGGGCCAGCAGGAGGCGGGCGAGGTCCAGCGAGGGCTGGACGGTGCCTTCGAGCAGCGCGGCGAGGATGTCCTCCTTGCCGGCGAAGTAGTGGTACATCGACGCCTGGCGCAGCCCGGCGCCGTCGGCGATGGCCCGGGTGGTGGTGGCGGCGTAGCCCTGGCGGGTGAAGAGCTCGGCGGCGGCGGCGAGCACGCCCTCGCGGGCGCTGAGCCCGTCCTCGACGGGGCCGCGGGCGCGGGGGCGTCCGACGCGGCCTCGACCTGACCCGGCGGTGGTGGACATCTCTTGATCCTCGCACAGGCCTCGGCGGCGGTTCTGACGGCACCTGTCTCAACCTCCGGGTCTTTACCTCGGGGAAATGCGCGGGCAACCGGCGCGAAGCGATCCGCGACTAATTTCTGTCAAGCGACAGAAATTAGCCCGCCGTCGTGATCCGACGCCCGTTCACCAGCCCACCGAGCCATGGAGGTTGCCGTGGGTCCAGCGACCGACACCACCTACGCCGCCCGCGCGCACGCCCGCGCCCAGGCGGCTCGCGTCGAACGGCCCGCGCCGCCCCCCGGCATCGCGGCCGACGACCTGCTGTGGGCCGAGACCGTGCCCGGCGGGAACTACACCCACAAGGTGCTGGCCCGCGGCAGCATGCTGCGCCTCGCCGACCCGCTCGGCACGGCCTGCGCCCACCTGCTGCTCTACGTCGCCGACCGCCCCTGGGAGCGGCTGAACGCCGCCGACACCGTCAAGGTCCAGTGGAACGCCTACCTCGGGCCCGGCGCGCTGCTGCTCTCCGACCAGGGCCGGGTACTGGCGAGCGTCACCGAGGACAGTTCGGGGCGCCACGACGCCCTCTGCGGCACCAGCACCCTGGCTCGCAACACCGCCCGGTACGGCGACGGCAGCCCCCAGTCCGGCTCTCCCGGCGGACGCGAACTGCTGCTGCTGGCCGCCGCCAAGAACGGCCTGGGCCCGCGCGACCTGCCGCCCTCGGTGTCCTTCTTCCAGGGCGTCCGGGTGGGACCCGACGGCGCGCTCGAGTACACCGGCACGGCAGGCCCCGGCACCGCGGTCACTCTGCGGGCCGAGCAGCCGCTGACCGTGCTGATCGCCGACGTCCCGCACCCGCTCGACCCGAGCCCCGCGTACCACTGCGGCCCGCTGGAGGTCACGGCCTGGCGCGGCGCGCCCACCGCGCCGGGCGACCCGCTGTGGGAGGCCACCCCCGAGGGCCGCCGGGCCTTCGCCAACACCGCCGAGTTCTGTGCCGCCAGGGGAGTCTGACATGCCAGCGGAGACCGCGACGCCGTCCTCCACCGTCCCCGCCCGCGCCGCCTGGTCGGCGGTGATACCCCGGGGCCACACGCTGACCATCACCGACCTGCACGGCAACCAGGCCGTGGACTTCCTGGTCTACGACGCGAAGGACACAGCCGTCCGCTACAGCGCGCCGGACACGCTCCAGGCCCAGGGCGGGATCTTCCTCACCACCGGGAGCGTGCTGATGTCCAACGAGCACACCCCGCTGATGACCCTCACCGCCGATGCCGTCGGCCGCCACGACACGGTCGGCGGGGCCTGCAGCAAGGAGTCCAACACCCTGCGCTACGGACACCACACCTGGACAGAGCACGCCTGCGTGGAGAACTTCCTCGCCGAGGGCGCGCGCTGGGGACTGGGCAAACGCGACCTGGTCAGCAACGTCAACTGGTACATGAACGTGCCGGTGGAGGCGGACGGCACCCTCGGCATCGTCGACGGCCTCTCCGCCCCCGGGCTGTCGCTGTCGCTGCGCGCCGAACGCGAGGTGCTGGTGCTGGTGTCCAACTGCCCGCAGGTCAACAACCCCTGCAACGGCTTCGACCCCACGGCCGTGCTCATGACGGTCACCGGACCGGAGACATGATGACCTTCGACACCCTGCTGGTCGCCAACCGCGGCGAGATCGCCGTCCGGATCCTGCGCACCGCACGCCGCCTCGGACTGCGCACCGTCGCGGTCCACTCCGACCCCGACCGCGGCGCACCCCACGTCCGGCTCGCCGACCACGCCGTCCGGCTGGGCCCCGCCGCCGCCAAGGACAGCTACCTGCGTGCCGACCTGGTCCTGCAGGCCGCACTGGACACCGGGGCGGGGGCCGTCCACCCCGGCTACGGCTTCCTTTCCGAGGACGCCGACTTCGCCCGCCGTGTCGAGGACGCCGGGCTGGTCTTCGTCGGCCCGACCCCGGCCCAGCTGGAGGTCTTCGGCGCCAAGCACACCGCCCGTGCGGCCGCCGAGGCCGCCGGAGTCCCGTTGCTTCCCGGTACCGGCCTGCTGCCTGACCTTGCCTCGGCCCTGGCAGCCGCGGCCGATCTCGGCTACCCCGTGATGCTCAAGGCCACCGGCGGAGGCGGCGGAATCGGCATGCGGGCCTGCCATGACCCGGCGCAGCTGGCCGAGGCATGGGACAGCGTCCAGCGTGTCGCCGCCGCGAGCTTCGCCGGCTCCGGGCTGTTCCTGGAGCGGCTGGTCGAACACGCCCGCCACGTCGAGGTCCAGGTCTTCGGCGACGGCACCGGACGGGTCGTCACCCTGGGCGACCGCGACTGCTCGCTGCAGCGACGCAACCAGAAGGTCCTTGAGGAGGCCCCCGCGCCCGGACTCCCCGACGCCGTCCGTACCGCGATCGCCGAGTCCGCCGCCGCCCTGTGCGCGGCCCAGTCCTACCGCTCCGCCGGAACCGTCGAGTACGTCTACGATGCCGCCCGCGAGCAGGCGTCCTTCCTGGAGGTCAACACCCGGCTGCAGGTCGAACACCCGGTCACCGAGGCCGTGTACGGGGTGGACCTGGTCGAGTGGATGCTGCGGCTGGCCCAGGGCGACCGCGAGGTCGTGCGCCCGGTCGGCCCGCCGCGCGGCCACGCCGTCGAGGCCCGCGTCTACGCCGAGGACTCCACCCGGGACCACCGCCCCAGCGCCGGACTGCTCACCCGCGTGCGGTTCTTCCCCGAGGACGGCAGCGCCGAGGACGGCAGCCCGGGGGACGCTAGCCCCGAGGATGGCAGCCCGGAGAATGTCCGCGTCGACACCTGGGTGGAGACCGGAACCGAGGTGGGCACCAGCTACGACCCGATGCTCGCCAAGATCATCGCCCACGGGGACGACCGCGTCCAGGCCCTGGACCGCCTGGACGCCGCCCTCGCCGCCACCCGCGTCGACGGCATCGAGACCAACCTCGGACTGCTGCGCGCCGCCGTGGCCGCCGCGCCCGTCCGCGAGGCTCGGCACACCACCGCGACGCTCGCCGGAGTCACCGACCCCACACCCCGGATCGAGGTGCTGCGTCCAGGCACGCTCACCACCGTCCAGGACTGGCCGGGACGCACGGGCTACTGGCACGTCGGCGTGCCCCCGTGCGGGCCCATGGACGACCTGTCCTTCCGCTTGGGCAACCGGGCGATCGGCAACGCTGAGGGAGCTCCCGGTCTGGAGTGCACGCTGGAAGGCCCGGTGCTGCGCTTCAGCCGCGCCACCACCGTGTGCGTCACCGGCGCACCGGTCGCCGTGACCCTGGACGGCGCCCCCGTCCCGCAGTGGGAGCCGGTGACCGTGCCGGCCGGCGGCGAACTGGCCGTCGCCGCACCGCAGTCCACCGGACTGCGCAGCTACCTCCTGGTCGCCGGCGGCCTGGACCTGCCCGGGTTCCTGGGCAGCGCCGCGACCTTCACCCTCGGCCGCTTCGGCGGCCACGGCGGCCGGGCCCTGCGCGCCGGCGACGTCCTGCACGGGGGCGCGACCGCCCCAGCTGCCCGCCCGGTCCCGCTCGCCGAGCGCCCCCTGTTCACCCACGACTGGGAGCTGGCCGCGGCCGAAGGACCGCACGCCGCACCCGAGTTCTTCACCGAACAGGACATCGAGGCCTTCTACGCCGCCGACTGGAAGGTGCACTTCAACAGCGCCCGAACCGGCGTCCGCCTGGTCGGGCCCAAACCCGCCTGGGCCCGCCGTGACGGCGGCGAAGCCGGACTGCACCCCTCCAACATCCACGACACCCCCTACTCGGTGGGCGCCGTCGACTACACCGGCGACATGCCCGTCCTGCTCGGCCCCGACGGCCCCTCCCTCGGCGGCTTCGTCTGCCCCGCCACCGTTCTCACCGCGGAGCGCTGGAAGCTGGGCCAACTGCGCCCGGGGGACTCGGTCGCCTTCCGCCCGGTCACCCTCGACGGCGCGCCGCGGCCCGCCATCGTGGACGGCGGCATCCTCGCCCGCACCCCCGCGGCCGAGGACGGTAGCCGCCCGGAGGTCGGCTACCGGCGCAACGGTGACGACAACCTGCTCGTCGAGTACGGCCCGATGCAACTCGACCTGGCGCTGCGGATGCGCGTCCACGCCCTTGCCGCGCACCTCGCAGCACTCGACCTCCCCGGCGTGGTGGACCTCACCCCCGGCATCCGCTCGCTGCAGATCCACACCGACCCTTCCGTACTGCCGCTCAGCCGGCTGCTGCCACTCGTCCGGCAGGCCGAGGAACAACTGCCGCCCACCGGCGAACTGCGCGTCCCCTCCCGCACCGTCCACCTCCCGCTGTCCTGGGACGACCCGGCCACCCGCGAGGCCATCGCCCGCTACACGGCCGGAGTCCGCGACGACGCCCCCTGGTGCCCCTGGAACATCGAGTTCATCCGCCGGATCAACGGCCTGGACAGTGTCGACGACGTCTACCGCACCGTCTTCGACGCCGAGTACCTGGTCCTCGGCCTCGGCGACGTCTACCTCGGCGCGCCAGTCGCCACCCCGCTCGACCCCCGGCACCGGCTGGTCACCACCAAGTACAACCCCGCCCGCACCTGGACCGCCGAGAACTCCGTCGGCATCGGCGGCGCCTACCTGTGCATCTACGGGATGGAGGGCCCCGGCGGCTACCAGTTCGTCGGCCGCACCGTCCAGGTCTGGTCGGGGTGGCAGCAGCGCGGCCCCTTCCAACCCGGCTTCCCCTGGCTGCTGCGCTTCTTCGACCGCATCAAGTGGTATCCCGTCGTGGCCGCTGAACTGCTGGACATGCGCGCCGACATGGCCGCCGGACGGCTGGAACTCAAGATCGAGGAAGGCGAGTTCGCCCTCGCTGACCACCTGCGCTTCCTGGACGACAACGCCGACGGCATCGCCGCCTTCGCCGAGCGCCAGACCGCGGCCTTCGCCGCCGAACGCCACGCCTGGGAACTGTCCGGCGAGTTCGACCGCGCCGACCAGGTCCTCTCGGTCGTACCCGGCGTCGCGGAGGAGGTCAGCGCCCCCGAGGGCGGATCGCTGGTCGAAGCCCAGTTCACCTGCTGCGTCTGGAAGGTCGACGTCGTTCCGGGCCAGCGGGTGGTCCGGGGCGAACGACTGCTGGCGCTGGAGGCGATGAAAATGGAGTCGGTACTGACGGCGCCCCAGGACGGCTTCGTCACCCGGCTGCTGGTCCGGGCCGGGGACCAGGTCGAAGCCGGCACACCACTGTTGCTGATCAGCCCCGAGGAGGAGGCAGCCGCATGAGCACACCCGCCGCCGGACCCGAAGGTCCCGCCCTCGCCCGCGTCCGCGCCGCCTACCGGCGCAACGCCGAGGCGGACCGCCCGGAGATCTGGATCGACCTGCGCCCGCAGCCGGAGGTCGAGGCCGAGGCCCGCGCGGTCGACGCCAGGACGGCGGCGGGGGAGCACCTGCCGCTGGCCGGCACCGTCCTCGCGGTCAAGGGCAACATCGACGTCGCCGGGCTGCCCACCACCGCAGGATGCCCCGGCTACGCCTACCGCCCCGCCGCCGACGCCACCGCCGTCGCCCGGCTGCGCGCCGCCGGGACCGTCGTCCTGGGAACGACCAACCTCGACCAGTTCGCCACCGGCCTCGTCGGTACCCGCAGCCCCCACGGCGCGGTACGCAACGCCATCGCCCCCGACCGCATCTCCGGCGGCTCCAGCTCGGGCAGCGCCGTCGCCGTCGCCCTCGGCATCGCCGACCTGGCCCTCGGCACCGACACCGCCGGATCGGGACGAGTGCCCGCCGCACTCAACGGCATCGTGGGCGTCAAGCCGACCCCGGGAACCGTCCCCACCACCGGAGTCGTCCCTGCCTGCCGCAGCCTGGACTGCGTCAGCGTCTTCGCCCGCACGCTCCCCGAGGCGGAACTGGCCCACGCGCTGCTCCTGGACAGCCCGCCCGAACCGCCGACCCGCCGTCCCGGCCCCTGGCGCGTCGCCGTTCCCGACCTGGAGCAGCTCGGCGAACTCGACCCCGGCTGGGCCGACGCCTGGACCCGCACGGTCGACCGCCTCGCAGCAGCCGGAGCCCGGCTCCAACCGATCGACCTGACCCCCTTCGACCGCGCCGCCGCACTGCTGTACCAGGGCGCCTTCGTCGCCGAGCGCTACACCGCCGTCGGCGCCTTCGTCGAGGCCCACGCCGGAAAGGACGACCTCGACCCCACCGTCGCCGCGATCATCACCGCCGCCCGCGACATCCCCGCGCACCGGCTCTTCGCCGACCGCGAGGAGCTCGAACGCCTGCACACCGCTGCCATGGACCGGCTCGGCGACGCGGACGCGCTGCTGCTCCCCACCACCCCGGGGCATCCCACCCTCGCCGAGGTCGCCGCCGACCCGGTCGGGGCCAACTCCCGGCTGGGACGCTTCACCAACTCCACCAACCTGTTCGGCCTCTGCGCGCTCGCTGTCCCCGCCGAGACGGTCCGCGGCCTGCCGTTCGGCGTGATGCTGATCGGCCGTCCGCACACGGAGGCCCGGCTCGGTTCCCTGGCCCGCCTGCTGGACCCGCGACCCGCTCTGCTGCGCCTCGCGGTCGTCGGCGCGCACCTCAGCGGCCAGCCGCTGAACGGCCAGCTCCTGGCACTGGGCGGCCGTCTGGTCGCTTGGACCGCCACCGCGCCCGACTACAGGCTGCATGCGCTGGCGACCACCCCCGCCAAGCCGGGACTGGTCCGCGTCGCCCTGGGCGGTGCGGCCGTCGAGGCCGAGGTGTGGGAGCTGCCGCCCGAGGGCCTGGGCCGCCTGGTCGCCGACCTGCCCGAACCGATGGCCGTCGGCCGGGTGCGGCTCGCCGACGGCAGCGGCGCCACCGGCTTCCTGTGCGAACCCGCCGCACTGCTGGACGCTCCGGACATCACCGCCTTCGGCGGCTGGCGCGCCTACCTGGCCCATCTCGCCTCGGGCGCCGACCTGTCCACTGAGTAGGCGTCCCAGTCAAGAGCGCGCCGCTCGTCCGACCGTCACAGCGAGAGGCGTTGGGGCGGCAGGCATCCGACGACGTCGGTGCGTGCCGGGCGGTGCCTGGGTTCGACCGCCCGGCACCGGACGACGCCCTTCGTCCTGCAGCGTTTCACTGACGCCGGCTCACCTGGGTTGGTCGAGCACGGTGCGGATGCGGGTGGCGACGTGGAGGTTGAGCCGCGTCTCGACGTCGTTGACGTTGTGGCCGGTGATCTCGCGGATACGTTGGAGGCGGTAGCGGACCGTGCTGCGGTGGATCAGGAGGATCTCCGCGGTCGCGTCGTAGCTGCCACCGGTCTCCAGATAGTGCGTGAGGGTGGCGACCAGGTCGCTGTGGTGACGCCGGTCGTAGTCCAGCAGGGCGCCGAGCCACTCCCGGACGAAGCGGTCGGCTTCCCGCTCACCGTCGCCGGTGCCCACCATGCGGTAGAGGCCGAGTTCCTCGAAGCTGGTGCTGCCGTGCGGGTCGTGGGACTTGCGCCGAACCGTGAGGGCGCGCTCGGCCTCGTCGTAGGAGTGGAGAAGGTCCGCGGGGCCGTCGCAGCGGCCGCCGACTCCCACGGCCCCGGCCGGCGTGCCGAGGTCGTCGGAGACGGCTCGGTACAGGGCGTCCCCGGCGTCGAGTCCGGCGGCCAGGACGACTGTGCGTTCCGCGCGGGTGCCGACGAGCACGTCCAGGCGCAGGCGTTTGGCTGCCCGGGCGACCGCGTCGTTGAGCGCGGCCTGGTCGGACAGCCCGTGCCACCGGAGTACCGCGACGCACTGCGGCCGGTGCAGGTCGTGTCCGAAGGTGGCCGCGCGGGCGAACGCGTCCTCGGTCGCCCTGCCCGAGATCAGTTCCTCGACGAGGTCGCGACGCAGTTGTGGTTCCAGTTCGGCGAGTCTGTGCTCGTGGGCGAGGCCGGGGGCCAGGGCCAGGCCGGCCTGTTCGAGGGCGGAGGCGTCCGCCTCGGCCGCGCGGCGGTCCGGGTCGACCAGCGCGACCAGGCCGAGCAGGTCGCCGGCCATCTCGATGGGGGCGATCAGCCGGTCCCGGTCGCGGATGGCGCCGGGCCGGTGTCGCACGGCGTGCAGCAGCTCGTCCCGGGGGCGCAGGGCAGGCACCGGGTTTCGCGGCGGACGGCCGGGCCCCGACCAGGCCCGGAGGTTGCCGTAGCGGTCCTCGGTCATCGCCGGGAGCCCGGTGTGCTCGTGAAGCGTCTGGACGATGCCCTGCTCGCCCCTGCCAGAGGCCGCGACGCGCGAGAGCGTGTCGAGGTAGTCGCGTTGGCACTCCAGGACGGAGATGGCGGCGCTGAGGTCGGCGCCGGGGTCGGCATCGAGCCGGGCTGCTCCGGTCCTCGGCTGGTCGCCTTCCTCGGAGTGCCGGTGTTCCCCCTGGCGTTGGGCGAGCTGTGCGAGGGCGATGCCGGTCTGCTGTGCGAGCAGGTCGGCCAGTGCGGTCTCCTCGGCGGAGGGCGTGCTGCGAGCCCGGATGACGAGGTATCCGAGGCGGTTGTCGTGGTGACGCAGGGCGAAGGCCCGTATCCAGGAGCCCCCGGACTGAGCGTCGAGCAGTTGGTCGATCGCGGCGGCCGTGGGGATTTCGGGCCGGGGTGCGCCCCGGACGGCGGCGTTGGGAGGCGGGCAGCGCTGCGGTTGGCCGTCCCGTAGCAGGTAGGCCGCTTCGACTGTGAACGGGCCGAGCGCCGAGACGGCGGCCATCGCGGCCCACAGGACCTCGCGTTCATCAGCGCTGTCGAGCATCGCCGTGGTGTGGCGGAGAACCGCGTGCAGGTCCGTCGCCGACCGAAGGACCGGCTGGACCGGTGACGCCGTGCGGGAGTCAGCATCCATGACAGGTCCCATCGGACTCGGTACAGAGGCGCCTCCCCTCACGTTACGCCGCCCGGTCTACCGCAGCCGCCCGGTGTGCCGCAGCCTCACGCGGACCATCGCCGCGTGGCCCTTCCCCGCAGGGCCCGCCCCGTCCTTGAGGACCGGGCAGCCGTCGCGGATTGGTCCTGCCAGGGCGAGGTATCGCGGAGGACCGGGCGGCAGGCTGGCCACAGGTGTGGTTGTGCGCCAGGACCGACCCGACCGGCACGTCCGTCCCGACGGAGGAGATTCTCATGGCGAAGGCAGTCGGTATTGACCTCGGTACCACCAACTCCGTGATCGCGGTCTGGGAGGGCGGCGAGCCCACCGTGATCCCGAACGCCGAGGGGGCCAGGACCACACCCTCGGTGGTCGCCTTCCCCGACAGCGGTGAGCGGCTGGTGGGGCAGTTGGCCCGGCGGCAGGCGATCCTCAATCCCAAGGGCACCATCACCTCCGCGAAGCGGTTCATCGGCCGTCGCTACGACGAGGTCTCCGATGAGGCCAAGGCGGTCTCCTTCGACGTGGTGGAGGGGCCGGGCGGGGTGGCCCGCTTCGAGGTGAACGGCAAGCAGTACGCGCCCGAGGAGATCAGCGCCCAGGTGTTGCGCAAGCTCGCCGAGGATGCCGGAAA
>NZ_JBGCBY010000032.1:0-99184 GCF_041262165.1 Streptacidiphilus sp. MAP12-16 | reverse complement strand
CCGTTGGCCCCGACGAACCAGAGCTCCATGCTGGTGGGAATGCGCGACACCGCGGCGATACCGCCATTGGTTGACGCGCTTCCGGCGGGCGCAAGCTCATAGCGCCCCCACGGCTGCCCGTCGTACCAGAACGCACCCTGTACTGACCCGTCCGTGGCGATCCACCAGAACTCCATGCTTCCAGGGATCCGAGAGACGGCGGCGATCCGGCTTGACGGCGACGCGCTGCCGTCAGGCGACAGCGGGAATTGATTCCAAGTCATTTTTACTCTCCGGTAACTTGTGGTCAGAACGCTTAGGTGGATCTCGTCCCGAGCGAGCGAGCCCAGGATCGCCCCGCTGGGAATCCCCTTATCCGTTTCCGGATCGATCGTGGCCTGAGGCGCCCCGACCTCCGTGCTGGGGTGCGGGTTCTGCACTCCGACAGCACATCCCGCTTGCCGTGCACCCGCGACCCGTACTGACCCATACGGGTCACTGATCCCGCGGCGTGGAAGGTCGCGCGCGGGCAGTGGTCAACCCAGAATTCCAGTCGCGCTGTATACCGCGACCGAGGACCACACCGTCCACTTTCACCAGCTGCAGCGCGGCACCGCCGACCGGGTCCGCAACCTTGACGTTTAAGTGTTTGTGACGGTTCGTCGGGGTTTAGCGCGGAGGCGATGTTTTCGCGTCAGTACAGGCCGAAACCGCGAGGGTCAGAACAGGACCCGGGCCGCTGTGAGAGCCGCCGCGGCCTCCTCCTCGCCCTCGAACGTCAGCTCACCCAGCGGCGGCCGACCCGAGAGGTGCCGGGCGAAGACGACGGCATCGGCCCGCAGCGTGAGCACCGGTGGACCGCTGCCGAGCCGGTATCGGCCACCGGCCGGGCCCGAAAGCTCCAGCAGACAGGACGGGCCGGTCCAGCCGAGCGCCAGATCCAGCAGCACCTGGTTCATGATCTCGCGGTCGTGCGCGTCCAGGGCCAGCTCGGTACCGGTGGCGTCACTGATGTCGATGCGGTGCATCCAGGTGTCGCGGGCGAGGAGAACACTGTTCATGTACTCCATGGAGTCCTCGGGCAGCGACTTCGCCTCCGGGAAGATCATGCTCGTGCGTATCCGCCGGCGTACCGGAGCCGGCATACGAGCCAATGAGCGTGCTCCCCTCGGGGCGATCCGAGCGAATTCCTCGACCAGCCGCTCTCCTGGCGCTTCTCCGCGATCTTCGACCTGACTCGCGTTGTGGCCGTCGAGCGCGCCCAACTCAGGATGCGTACGCCGGGCGCGTCGAATTCGCGTGATCATGAGCCAGGGCTTGGGCAGCTCCTCGAACTGGCCGACCTCGTGGGCGGCCATGTCCCGGACGGTCCAGCCGGTGCACGCGGTCGGCCTCGACCACGCCTCGGTGTCCAACGAGCCCAGCATCGCGAGCGAGGCTCGTATCTCCGCCTCGTTGACCATGCGCGCCCGAGCTGCGGAAGTCCGGGGAATGTCCTGTGCGGAGACAGTAGGCGTGGCCATACCGCACCTCCTTGACCTCTCGGTTCAAGGCTACAAGGTCAAGTCGAGTTCGGGACCGGCTCCGGCTACTTCGGCGCCCTGCTCGCCGAGCTCGTCGGCACCAAGGGCACGGTCACCAGCCTGGACATCGACCGGTACCTGACGGAAGGGGTCAACCTGCCCTGCTCAACCCCGCCCGGGTCGCCGCGACGTTCGAGAACTGGGCGCGCGCGGGCGGCCCCGAGTTGAACCGAGTCCGCAGAGCCGACGACGTCACGGGCCAGGCCGGTTCGGTGGCGGCAGATCCTGCTGTGGCCGAGGATGGATAGTGATGCCGCGAACGGTTGCCGCCCCTGGGGGGCCTGGAGTGACCGCCTACGAGCAAGCCCGCGGGCGCTGAGGGCAAGCCCTGTCGGAGCAGGTCGCCGCGTCGTCCCTCTCCCACCTTCCGCCACTCGGCGGGGCCCGGCGGCCGAGCCGGTCGAGGAACCTTCTAGTCACGTCTAGTCGGTCACCACATTGAACGCCTGGTAGACGGTCGGTTCGCCCTGTGCCATTCCGGCCGCCTGCATCAGCGGCGCGAGCTTCTCCCCGAACTTCTGGAACGCCTCTTCGGACTCCCAGACGTCTGTCACAAACCACCCCGTGGGGCTGGGCCCGGCGGCGTGGGAGATCAGGCCGGGGACTGGCCAGTCCTTTCGGTTCCGCACCACGCCGTGTCCGCCGGTCATCTCATTGGTGACCTGCTCGTACTGGGCCTGTGTCGCGCCCGGGATGTCGAAGACAGTGATGATCGCCATGATGGACCTGCTCTCGTTTGGTTGCCGTGACTGACTGTTCTCAGCGGATCAGGGTGGGAAGCGGGTCGCTCGGGCGATGCGGCCATTCGGGCCCGTCAGTACAGCGTGTGGGCCGGTTCGGCCGTTCGGGTGACGGGCAGGGTGCAACGCCGGGGCGGTGGTGGCGGTCTCCCACGAACGTCACCGGTTCCTCATGGTCGCCAGCAGAGATGGGCTTCCCGGCGAGTGCCCTGGATCCGCCGCAGGCGAAGACGCGCATTCAGTGCTCGGCGTCGTCCACACCCGGCCGCGCCAGGCCCGGATCCGGCACCTCGGCGAGCAGTACACCGCCGACACCGGAGGCTCCACCCCCGCGGTCCACACCGTCCCGCAGACCGGACAGCGCACCACCACGTCAGCCCGGATCGCCGCCACCTGCACCCGAATCCGCTCAAGCCCGCGACGGTGGCGCGACCGGCACACCGACGAGCAGAACCGCGCCGACGCCCGAGCCCGCGCCGACAACGGCTCACCGCACTCCAGACACAACCGCGGACCTTCCGGCGGCCCGCGGTCCCAATCGCCCCGCACGAGCCTAAGCCGAGGGTCCGCCGCGCAGTGTTCGGGTGGAACGTCTTCACCACCACCATCCCCGGCCGGCAGCTCTATGCCCAGTCAATGCTCCACCCGGTCACCGCGGCAAAGGGCTCCGCCTACGACGAACTCGTCACCGAAATAACCGACCGCGGCCTCCTGCCCACGATCGGAGACCAGCGATGAGCCCCACCCCGGACCGCAGCGCAGCCCTGCGCAACCGCAACGCCGGGCAGACAGATACGGCAGTCTCCCGCGAGGGGGTGCGGTCGGGTCGGCCTGCCGACCTGGTGGTCACCTCCGAGATGGTCCCCGCCCCGGCGGTGACCGGTGCGAGCGGACCGCTCAGCCAGGTCGAGCAGCACGAACTGGGACTGTGCGAACGGGCGGTTGAGAACATGGCCACCGCCACCTGGCTCGCGGGCAAGGCCCTGCAGACCATCCGCGACGCCAAGCTCTACCGCCACACCCACACCCGCTTCGAGGACTACATCGAGGAA
The DNA here is from genome assembly GCF_041262165.1 of Streptacidiphilus sp. MAP12-16. Classification (NCBI taxonomy): domain Bacteria; kingdom Bacillati; phylum Actinomycetota; class Actinomycetes; order Kitasatosporales; family Streptomycetaceae; genus Streptacidiphilus; species Streptacidiphilus sp. MAP12-16. The sequence continues at coordinate 95,830 of NZ_JBGCBY010000032.1, read as the reverse complement.
CGCTGGGACATCAGCGAACGCACCGCCTACCTCATGATCGAGGAATGGGCCCTGGCCGAACGCCTCAACCAAGTCCTCGGCAAACCCGCCACCACCTCCCACATCCGGGCCCTGCTGCCCGTCGGCGACCGCTTCGGCCTGGACGCCGCCACCGAGATGTACCAGCAGCTCCAAACCGGCGCCCAAGCCGAGCAGGTGCGCCTGACCGCCGCGATAACCGCCCAGGTCGTCAAGGCCATCCTCAAGAACACCGGACGCCGAGCCGAGGAAGTCCAGTTCAAGCAAGCCGCCCACAAGCCGATCACCGTGGAAGCACTGCCCCTGGCACCACCGCCAGCCCCGGCCGCACCGTCCCGGGCCCGGCAGGTCGAAGCACCCGCACCCGCACCGGCACCGGCACCGGCACCGGCTGTTGATACTCCCGTCGCTCCAGCAGCCAGCGCGGGATCGGTGACGCCAGATCCGGACCAGGACATCCGGCTCCAGGCGGTCAGCGCGCCAGCGCCTGCCCTGCAAAATTTTGCAGGAAGTCACGAGCAGGTAACGGTGGTAGTTGCTGCCACAGCACCCCTCGCCTCCTCCGCTCAGGTGGCCGGGGAAGCCGCGGCGCTGGACACCAGCCCACAACCACGAGCCGTTGCCCTCTTCCGCGAAATTCTCAGCCATGTCAGCGCCATCGAGCGATGCCTCCGGTCCGAAGCCATCGGGCCGACAACCGCAGACGAGGAAGCCGAGTTCAACCACCTCGCGGACGACATCGTCAAACGGCTTCACGGCGCGGCCCACTCCTTGGAACACGACTCCTGATCCACCGCCCGCCAACCTCGCGGTGGCCGGGCTCGTCAACCGCAGAACCCTGCCACCACTCCCCCGTACCTTCGACGGGCGATGGCAGCGTCCCCGGGAGAACGGCGCCTGATCAACGAGGGCTGCGGTCGCCATGCTGCTCGGCGACGAAGGCGTGGTTGTCGCGCCCCCATTGCAGTGCACGGGCCGACGGGTAAACGACCGCGTCGTAGTCGGCGAACCGCCGCGCCAGCGGCACTGCCCCGCACCGGTAGCCAGAGTTGAAACGCGTCTGTCCGCAGCAGGTCTGCTGCGCGGGGAACAGCCGTCCACGCAGTGACGTTGGCGTCTGGGCGCACCTCCTTGTCGGCCCCTCCTGCGACACAGGACACGATGTCCAGCGAAGGGGAAGCGTGCCTACGCGGGCCTGGAGGTCCGCGTAGGTGAGCGGCAGGTTCTCGGGTACACCCGACAGGCCGCGCATCCAGGATCTCGAGCGCGAAATCGTCGAAATTCGGCGTCGCGTTCGGTGTGATCAGCTGAACATGAAGGCCATGCGGGCGGCGACCCAGCGCGCCAGGGGCGGCGCCACACGGGTCATCACGTACATGAGGTGGGCCTCAGGCGAGACCGGTGCGACAGCGCGGTTGCGTCCCGCCGCACGCAGAATGTTCTCTGCGGCGCGTTCGGGCGTGTAGTTGTGGCGCTCGTAGCGCTCGCTGATCCGGGCGGTGCGCGCGTCGGCATCGGCACCGCGGGCTACGGAGGTGCGCGTGATCGGCGTGTTGATGCGACCTGGGCAGATGTTGGTGACGCCGATCTTGTGCGGTCGCATCTCCATGCGCAGTCCTTCGCTGAAGCCGAACGCTGCGAACTTCGTGACGGAGTACGCGAACATGGCCGGCAGGAACAGGTATCCGCAGGAGGACGAGACGTTGACGACCTGTCCTCCGGCACCGCGCTCGATCATCCGGGGGATGAAGCGCTCGCAACTGTGCACCATCCCCTTGATGTTGACCGCGATCTGCCGGTCCCAGTCCTCGGGCTTGCTCTTGAGGAACTCCGCCAGGACGGCGATGCCGGCGTTGTTGATGAGCAGGTCGACCGCGGCGTACCGGGCGTGCACCGCGTCGGCGAAGGTGTCCATCGAGGCGGGGTCGGACACGTCGGCGGTCTTCGCGAGCACGTCGCAGCCGAGGGCACGGGCAGCCGCGGCGGTCTCGTTGAGTCCGGTCTCGTCGCGGTCGCAGAGGACGAGCGTCGCTCCGCGGCGGGCGCAGAGCATCGCCGTGGCGCGGCCGATGCCGCTGCCGGCGCCGGTGATGAGGACGACACGGTTTCTGAGGTCCTTGACCTTCATGGGTGACTCCGTTCTGGTGGTGAACGCGGTGCGGTGTGATGCGCCGGGTGATTGGGGGGTGGATATCGAGCTGATCGGCTGTGATTCGTCTGTTCGTGCTTGTCCGCGTCGGTCGTGCGCGAGCGCGCTGCGTGGGCACGGAGACCTGAGTGTCTCCGTGTTGTGTGTCGACGGCGGTGGAGTTCAGTTGCGGCGTGGTCGGGCTTGGGACTGCGACACTCGCGGTTGCTGCGGAGCCGCTCAGAGGGTGCGGCGCAGGAAGTCGAGCTGGTCGGCCAGGGCCTGCTCCTGCCCGGGGCTGAGGTAGACGTCCAGGTGGTCGAAGGGGTATTCCCGCAGCTCGGCTTTGGCTCCCGCCTTCATGACGGCGCGGCGGCCGGTGTGGGGCGGGGTGATGCTGTCGATCGACCCGATCTGTACGAGCCAGGGGCAGGTGACCCGGGAGGCTGACGTGATCGGTCGGTTGAACCCCGCCCCGAGGGCCGCGCGCGCACACACGTCGTTGCTCCAGGTCGGGCCTGCGATGACGCGGTACAACTCCAGCCCGCCCTCTTTGGGGATGATCGCGTTGGAGCCCGGCTCGCCGATCATCGGAACAAGGTGCGGTCTGCGGCCGGTGAGCGCTCTGGACGCGTCGCGCAGTCCGTGTACGGTCGCGCGGACCAGGTAGCCCAGGCCGCCGCCGGTGCGGGCGAGCTGCGCCAGTATCGCGATGCCGTCCATCGCCTGCGTCAGGGAGATCGTCGCCGCGATGCGCTTGTCCTGGGCGGTGACGGGGACCACGTGGCCGCCGGCGTAGGAAATACCCCAGAGCACGATGCGCTCAGGGTCGACGCCCGGCAGTCGGCGGGCGGCTGCGAGCGCGGCGTGGTAGTCCTGACGCTGGCGCCGCACGGACACCAGTTGACGGGGCGACCCGCCGGAGGCGCCGAACCCGCGGTAGTCGAAGAGCAGGGCGTCCATTCCTGCGGCGGCGAAGCCCTCGGCGTAGCCCAGCAGGCTGTTGTCACGAGTGCCGCCGAAGCCCGCCGCCATGATGACGCACGGCCGTCCGCCTGCGCCGGTGAACGCGTCGCTGGTTGCCGGGAGATGCCAGGCGGAGCATTGGTCGTTGCCGCTGGTGAAGGTGATCTCGTTCATGGTGTCGGTTCCTGTTGGGTCTGCGGTGGGGGATTGGGCTTCTGGGTGTGCCGGACACGCCGAGAGGTTGCGGGGGTCCGACCGTCTCGTCTGCGCGAGTGGATGGTCCTGGCGCTGGGAGGGTCGGCGCGGACCTGGGTCGGTCGGGCCCCCGGGCCGGTGTCAGGCCCCGGGGCCCAGGGCCCGGTGGGGTGGACTGCTCGCGGGCACGGGCAGCCCCACGTCCCACGTCAACGACGGTCCATTACTGCCGGGTCATGGCGATCCGCCAGCGCTCCTGGATAGGGATCAGGTGCTCCTGGTTGGCGGCGGCGGCGTCCACATCGATCTGGACCCATTGGATCTCGCCGGTGAATTCGTTGCCGCGCGCCGGGTATTCCGGAGTGACCGGCGCGCCGGACTCGCGTCCCACGTGGGTCGCCTCGTCGGCGGAGAACACGATCGCCTGGGTCATCGGCAGCTGTCCGCGGCCCACTTCGGCGCCGTCAAGGTAGAGCGTGACGGTGCCGCCCTTGGCCAGTCCCGGGCCGTCGTAGTCGAACTCCATCCGCACTTGGTGCTCACCGACCGGAAGCTTGTTGTCCGAGCCGACGTAGAAGTGCTGCAGGCCCACCAGGTTGTAGCAGTAGCGCAGTCGGCCGTCGCGGGCGTAGAGGCTCCAGCCGCCGGCCATGCCGCCCTGGGACAGGATGACGCCCTCGGCGCCGTCCTTCGGGACCACGACCTGTGCGGTGATGGCGTGGCTCTTGTTCTTGATGTTGATGACGGAGCTCTCGTTGAGGTGGCCCATGCCGGGGAAGAGCACCTGGGTGTTCCCGCGGATGAGCTGCGGCCGGCCGGCCAGGTCGGGGTTGAAGCGCTCGGCGGCCCGGTCGTCCAGCGGCAGCACACCGTGCTTGGCCGCCTCGATCAGCCACAGCCGCTGCAGCTTGTGGAGCATCTCGGGCTGCTCGGCCGCCAGGTTGCGGGACTGGGTCCAGTCGTCGGGGCCGTACAGCTCCCACACGTCGTCGTCGAAAGTGGCCAGCTTGGCTCCGAGCAGTTCCCAGGGCGTGCGGTGCTTGGTGACCGCGGTCCAGCCGCGGTGGTAGATGCCGCGGTTGCCGGCGATCTCGAAGTACTGCGTCTGGTGCCGCTCGGGCGCACCGGCGTCTTCGAAGGAGTAGCCCATGCTCACGCCTTCGATGGCGTCCTGGGTAACCCCGTGCACCGTGGTGGGCTCGGGCAGCCCGGCGGCCTCCAGGATGGTCGGTGCGATGTCGATGACGTGGGAGAACTGTTCGCGGATCTCGCCTTGGGCGGTGATGCCGGCGGGCCAGTGCACGATGGTGCCGTTGCGGGTGCCGCCCCAGTGCGAGGCCGCCTGCTTGGTCCACTGGTACGGCGTGCACATCGCGTGTGCCCAGCCGACCGCGTAGTGGTTGTAGGCGCTGGGCGAACCGAACTCCGCCGCCTTGGCGCGCAGGAACTCCGTCGTCTCCAAGGCGCTCAGGCCGTTGAAGTTGATCGCCTCGTTGAAGCTGCCGTGGTGGGTGCCCTCGGCCGAGGCGCCGTTGTCGCCGATGATGTAGTAGATCAGCGTGGTGTCGAGCACGTCCAGGTCGTCCAGGGTCTGCACCAGTCGGCCGATCTGGGCGTCGGTGTGGGCCAGGAACCCCGCGTAGACCTCCATTTGGCGGGTCAGCACCGGCTTGAGGTCCTAGGGCATCTCATCCCAATGCGGGATCTCCGGGTTGAACGCCGTCAACTCGGCGTCAGCCGGGACCACACCGAGCTGCTTCTGCTGCTCGAAGATCTCCTCGCGCAGCGCGTCCCAGCCTGCGTCGAAGCGGCCGGCGTACCGGTCGGACCACTCCTTGGGGGCATGGTGCGGGGCGTGGGTCGCGCCGGGTGCGAAGTAGAGGAAGAACGGGCGGTCGGGCTGCAGCGCGTGCTGGCGGCGGATCCAGTCCACGCTGCGGTCGGCGAGGTCCTCGGTCAGGTGGTAGCCCTCTTCCGGCGTGCGCTTCGGCTCCACCGGGTTGGTGCCCTCGTACAACGCCGGGTAGTACTGGTTGGTCTCCCCGCCGACGAAGCCATAGAAGTAGTCGAAGCCGCAGCCGGTCGGCCAGCGGTCGAACGGGCCGGCGGGGCTGGTCTCCCACACCGGCACCTCGTGGCACTTGCCGAACTGCGCGGTGGCGTAGCCGTTGAGCCGAAGCGTCTCGGGCAGCGTGGCCTTGGAGTTGGGCCGGATCGTGTTGTAGCCCGGTGCGGAGGTGGCCAGTTCGGTGATCGCGCCCATGCCGACCGAGTGGTGGTTGCGGCCGGTCAGCAGCGCCTGCCGGGTCGGCGAGCACAACGCGGTGGTGTGGAACCGGGAGTAGCGCAGCCCGCCGTCGGCCAGCCGCTGTGCTGCGGGGGTGTCGATCGGGCCGCCGAACACGCTGGAGGCGCCGAAGCCCACGTCGTCGAGCAGGATCACCACGACGTTCGGCGCGCCCGCCGGCGGCCGCAGCGGCGTGATGGGCTCGAACGACGTCTCCGGGTCGCGGGCGTCGTACGTGGTCAGCCCGGGCCGGGGCCGGTCGGGTATGGGCAGGGTGGTGCGGGGGAGATCGTCGTGGGTGGGCACGGGTGCTCCTGAGTGGGATCGGTGGCGACCCGGCGGCGCCGGCGGCCACGCGTGTGCGGTGACCGGCGCCGCCGGAGTCCGGTGGGTGCCGATGGTGCGGTGCCCGTCGTCCGGCGGGCGGTGTGCGCCTACGGCCGCAGCGCGGCCTCCAGGTAGGCGGTGAGTGCGATCCGGCCGTGGCGGATCACGTCGGGGTCGGGATCGCGGCGCTCCCGGAAGGCCAGGTCCAGGATCCTGTCGCCGAGCTCGACCACCATCACGAAAGCCAGCTGATCGGTCTGCGGGGCGACGAGGCCGGCCGCGACAGCCACGCCGTGCATGCGCTCGGCGGTGCGGCGGGTGGAGCGCCGCACCTCGGCCCGCACGGTGGGCGAGACGCGCCCGTCCAGCCACAGTCGGGCGGTGTTGGGGTTGGCCTGGAAGTAGGCGGCGTAGGAGTCGAGCTCGCGTCCGACGAACTCCGTCAGCGACGAGGGCGTCCAGCCCGCCTCTCGCTCGGCAAGGTAAGCGCTTTGCCGTTCGAGGTGCCGTTCGATCAGCGTGTCGAGGACCTGCTCGCGGTCGGCGAAGAAGCGGTAGAGCGAGGGCGCGGTGACGCCGGCTCGCTCGGCGATGGCCCGGGTGGTGGCGGCCTCGACGCCGCCCTCTTCGACGAGGGCGGCCGCGGCGTCGAGGATCCGTTCGACGGTCTCGCGGCTGCGTGCCTGGACCGGCTGTCCGCGGCGGCGATCACGCGCGGCTGGCTCCGGTCCGGAGCTGGGCTGTTCAGAGGGCTCTGGGCTCTTGACGACTGCTGCCATGGATGGGAGCGTAACGCGAATCGCGTTAGCTTTTCTAGAGGAGTTCCACATATGACCACTGAATTCGAGCCGCGGCATCTCCGCGTCGTCGTCGTGGGGGCGGGATTCGGTGGGCTGGCCGCGGCCCACGCGCTCAAACGACGGGGAGAGGACTTCGCCGTGCTGGAGCGCGAGCAGGAGGTGGGCGGGGTGTGGCGGGACAACAGCTACCCCGGCTGCGCCTGCGACATCCCCTCGAACCTGTACTCGCTGTCCTTCGCGCCCAATCCCCACTGGACTCGCGCCTTCTCCAAGCAGTCCGAGATACACGACTACCTGCGCCGAGTCGCTCGCGAGCACGCACTGCTCCCCCACATCCGCTTCGGCTGCAACCTGATCGAGGCCGCCTGGGACGACGCCGCACAGCACTGGCGCATCGAGACCAGCAGCGGACCGCTCACCGCCGAGGTGCTCATCGACGGCAGCGGCCCCATCGTCGAACCGTCGCTTCCGGACCTGCCAGGGCTGGAGGGCTTCGCCGGTGAGGTGTTCCACTCGGCGCGCTGGAACCACGACCTCGATCTGACCGGCCGCAACGTGGTGGTCATCGGCGCCGGTGCTTCGGCGATCCAGTTCGTGCCCGCGATCCAGCCGATCGTCGGGCGGATGACGGTGGTTCAGCGAACGGCGCCGTGGGTCACCCCGCGGATGGACCGTGCGACGACCCGGTTCGAGCGCCGCCTCTACGCGGCCGCTCCGTGGCTGCAGCGGCTGGTACGCCTGCGGCAGTACTGGATGCGTGAACTGGTGACGTGGAAGATCATGGTGTCTCCGCGGGTGCGCCGGATCGCCACCAAGGCCGCTCTGTCGCACATGCGCCGGCAGGTGGCCGACCCGGCGCTGCGCGAGCGGCTGACCCCGAACTGGGAGCTGGGCTGCAAGCGCATCCTGATCTCCAATGACTGGTATCCGGCCCTGTCGGCGCCCAATGTCGAGGCGGTCAGCGCAGGCGTCCGCGAGGTGCAGCCGAACTCGGTGGTCACCACCGACGGCCGCGAGCACCCCGCCGACGTGATCATCTTCGGCACCGGCTTCCACATCACCGAACCTCCGCTCGCGGAGCACCTACGCGGTCGCGACGGGCAGACCCTGGCCGAGTGCTGGAACGGCAGCCCGCACACCTACCTCGGCGTCACCGTGACCAACTTCCCCAACCTCTTCCGCCTCGGCGGCGCGGGCAGCGCGACCGGCCACAACTCCCATGTCTTCCAGGAGGAGAGCCAGGTGGCGTACGCGATGGACGCGCTGCGCCTGATGCGCGCACGCGGCATCACCAGTGTCGAGGTCCGCGCCGAGGAGCAGCGCGCCTACGTCGACGAGCACACGGCACGGCTGGCGGGCACGGTCTGGTCGGTCGGCGGCTGCACCAGCTGGTACCAGGGCGCCGACGGCGTGGCTTCGCTCAACTGGCCTGCCGAGACCTGGAAGTACCGCCGCGCGACGCGTCGCTTCGATCCCGCCCCCTACGAGCTGCGCACCCGCGCCGCAGTCGCATCCGCCGCGAACTGACCCTGCGTATCCCTTCCATCCCACCCGACAGGGAGACCTGGCCATGACCAACCTTGCGCACCACCTCGTCGCCTCGGCGACCCGCGACGGCGACGCCCCCGCGATCCGCCTGGGTGACGTGCTGCTGACCTATGCGGACCTTGACGAAGCCAGTGCCCGGGTGGCGGGGCTACTGCGCGACCGGGGCGTGCAACCCGGGGACCGGGTCGGCTGCATGCTGCCCAACGTGCCGCAATTCGCCGCGGTGTACTACGGCATCCTGCGCGCCGGCGCCGTGGTAGTGCCGATGAACGTGCTGCTCAAGGCGCGCGAGGTGGCGTTCTACCTGGGTGACTCGCAGGCCGGGCTGGTACTGGCCTGGCACGCCTTCGCCCAGGACGCCCTGGCCGGCGCGGCCACCGCCGGCACCGAGTGCCTGCTGGTGACGCCGGGCGAGTTCGAGTCCCTGCTCTCCGCCACCGCCCCGCAGACCGGGGTTGCCGAGCGGGACGCGTCGGACACCGCCGTCATCCTCTACACCTCGGGCACGACCGGCACGCCCAAGGGCGCAGAGCTCACCCACGCCAACCTGATCCGCAACGCCGAGATCTGCGTCGACCTGTTCTCGCTCACCGGCGATGACATGGTGCTCGGCGCGCTGCCGCTGTTCCACGCCTTCGGCCAGACCTCCGGTCTGAACGCCTCGATCACTGCCGGCGCCTGCCTGTCACTGGTACCCCGGTTCGACGCGCAGGCAGTGCTCGAGACAATCCGCCGTCACCGGGTGAACGTCTTCCTGGGCGTGCCCACGATGTACGTCGCGCTGCTGAACCACCCCGAGCGGGCGGCATTCGATGTGGACAGCCTGCGGCTGTGCGTCTCGGGCGGCTCGGCGCTGCCGGTGGAGGTGCTGCACGCCTTCGAAGCCGAGTTCGGCTGCATCGTCGTGGAAGGCTACGGGTTGTCGGAGACCTCGCCGGTGGCCTCGTTCAACCACCCCGACCGGGTGCGCAAGCCCGGGTCGATCGGCACGCCGATCGACGGGGTGGAGATGACGCTGCTGGACGTCTCGCACGGCGTCGGCGAGATCGCCATCCGCGGTCACAACATCATGAAGGGCTACTGGGAACGACCGGAGGCCACCGCCGCGGCGATCGACGCCGAGGGCTGGTTCCGCTCCGGTGACCTGGCCCGGGTCGACGAGGACGGCTACTACTTCATCGTCGACCGCAAGAAGGACCTGATCATCCGTGGCGGATACAACGTCTACCCGCGCGAGATCGAGGAACTGCTGTACACCCACCCGGCGGTGCGCGAGGCCGCCGTCGTCGGCATCCCGCATCCCGAACTCGGTGAGGAGGTCTGCGCCGCAGTCGCGCTCAAAGACGGCGCCACGGCCACCCCCGAGCAGCTGCGCGAGCACGTCAAGGCGCAGGCGGCGGCATACAAGTACCCGCGGCACGTGTGGATCGTCGCGGAGCTGCCCAAGACCTCCACCGGCAAGATCCTGCGGCGCAGCGTCGAAGCGCCTGCAAGCGCGGCCACGGCGAAGACCGCGAGCTGAAACACCCCCTGGAGCCCACCTCCTGTCCCTGCGGCAAGGGCAAAAGGCCGGCCCTGTCCCCCGGTACCGCGCAGCCCCGGTACCGGCCGTGCGCCGACAGTCGGCGCCCCGACAACGAGAGAACGACATCGAATGAATGAAGCGTCCACCGTGGCAATGCCGCCGCCCGCGGGCCAGCCGACCGCCGGGGCAGCCGGCGAACCGACCGTGACCCGCAGATACGCCTGGGGCGTCTTCGCGATGGCGTTCACGCTCATGACCTCCGACTACCTCTCCCGGCAGCTGGTCGTGTCGATGTTCCCGCACCTCAAACAGGAGTGGGGACTGTCCGACGCACAGCTCGGCGGTCTGGTCTCCGTCGTCTCGGTGACCGTCGCGCTCGGCACCTTTCCGGCCGCGCTGCTGGTCGACCGGTGGAGTCGGGTCAAGAGCATCGCGCTGATGGGGAGCATCTGGAGCCTTGCCACCTTCAGCGCGGCCTTCACCCACACCTACGGTCAGCTGTTCGCGGCCCGCGCCGGGGTGGGTCTCGGCGAGGCCGGGTACACACCCGCCGCCAGCGTGCTACTGAGCCGACTGTTCCCCAAGGGTCTGCGGGCCACCGTCTTCGGCGCACTCCTGTCGGCCGGGTCACTGGGCTCGGTGCTCGGTGTCGTGCTCGGCGGAGTCATCACCGAGCAGTGGGGCTGGCGGGCCGCGTTCGCCGCCGCCGGGATCCCCGGCCTGCTCGTGGCGCTGCTCTTCCTGCGGGTACGCGACTATCCCACGGTTCGGCTGCCCGCCAGCACGGCGGCCGTGCCGAAGCTGGGCCTGCGCAAGCTGCTGGCCGAGCTGCTGCGGCCGCGTTCCGCCGTCGGGGCCTACCTCGGGGGGGCGACCCAGATCGTGGTGATGTCGGCGCTGTACGCCTGGCTGCCCAGCTACTTCAGCCGCTACCTGGGACTGTCCACCGCCCAGGCCGCGGCCCGGACGGCATTGGTCGTCGCCGCCGGTTTCCTCGGCCAGATCGTGCTGTCGTTCGCCGCCGACCGCCTCGCCCGCCGTGACCGGCGCCGCCGGCTGCTGCTGCCCGCCGCTCTGTCGCTGGTCAGCCTCGTCCTGCTGGTGGCCGCGTTCGCCGTCATGCCGCCGGGCAACGCACAGCTGCTCGTCATCCTGGTCGCAGGATTCACCATCACCGCCCCGTTCGGCGTGGTCGGCTCCGTTTCCGTGGACGTCGCGCACCCCGCGCTGCAGGCCACCGCCGTGTCCATGGCCGCAGTGGCGCAGAACTTGTTCGGCTTCGCCGTCGGCCCGCTCGTGGTCGGCGTGGTTTCCGACACCTACGGTCTGCGGGCCGCTCTTGCGGTGATCCCCGTGTTCTGCGGGTTCGCCGCGACCTTCTTCTGGTTCGCCTCCCGCCACTACGACAAAGACCTGCGCCGGGCCGCAGCCGGCACCGACGCGAGCATCTCCCCCGACAAGGACGTCATCCGATGAGATTCGACACCGCCACCGCACAGCAACTGGACCAGATGATCGCCGCACTGCGCGACGGCGAGCAGCGCTGGGCCGCCGAGCCGCTCGCCTCGCGCCGCCAACTGCTGCTGCAATTCCACGCCAACGTCGGCGCCCACGCCGCGGAATGGGCGCGCGTCGCCGGCGGCATCAAGCAGCTACCCGCCGACTCGCCGCTGCTCGGCGAGGAGTGGATCAGCGGCCCATGGGCCGTGCTCGGCTACGCCGAGGCGCTGGCCGACACCCTCGGCCGCCTCGCCGACGGCCGTGGCCTGCTGGCCGGCTACCCGGTCAGGACCGCCCCCGGTGGCCGCGTGGCGGTCGACGTGCTCCCCCAGAACGTCTTCGAGCGGCTGCTGCTCAGCGGCTTCAGGGCCGAGGTGTGGATGGAGCCCGGGGTGACCGAGCGGGAGACCCGGGAGCAGGCCGGACTGGGCCAACGCACGCCCGAGCAGACCGACGGCATCGCCGTGGTCATGGGCGCCGGGAACGTCACCTCGATCGCGCCGTTGGACGTGCTCTACCAGCTGTACGCGTACAACCGGGTGGTCCTGCTCAAGCTCAACCCGATCACCGACCCGCTGCTCCCGGTGCTGGAGCAGGCGTTCGCCCCGTTCATCAACCGCGGCTACCTGCGCATCGTCACCGGTGACGCGCGGATCGGCGACCACCTGGTAACGCACCCGGGCGTCGACGCAGTACACATCACCGGCAGCGCGGCCACCCACGACGCGATCGTCTGGGGCGTCGGCCCAACCGGTGCGGCGGCGAAGGCCACCGGTACGCCGCGTCTGACCAAGCCGATCACCAGCGAGCTCGGCGGTGTGGCGCCGACCATCGTGGTGCCGGGCCGCTGGTCAGCGGCGGACATCCGCTTCCAGGCCGAGCACATCGCCACCCAGCGCCTGCACAACAGCGCATTCAACTGCATCGCCGCGCAGATCGTCATCATCAGCGCACACTGGCCGCAGAAGCAGGAGTTCCTCGCCGCGCTGCGGGCGGCGCTCGCAGACGCGCCCACCCGACCGGCGTGGTATCCGGGCTGTGACACCCGCGTGGCCGACGCCCGGCGGCTGCACCCGCAGTTCGAGGCGGTCGGCGGCACCGCCGAGCGCACCGCCCTCTGGGGACTGGACCTCGCCGACCACACCGAAACGGCATTCACCACCGAGTACTTCGGTCCGGTCCTGGGCATCGCCGAGCTGCCCGGCACCGGCCTGGAGTTCCTAAGTGCCGCCGTGGACGCCGCCAACGACCGTCTCCACGGCACGCTGGGCGCCAACCTGGTGCTCGACAACAAGACGATGCGAGCACTCGGCTCCGGGCTGCGCGAGTGCATCGCGCAGCTGCGGTACGGCACCGTCGGCGTCAACGCCTGGACCGGGGTGGGATATCTGACCGCCCGCGCCACCTGGGGTGCCTACCCCGGCCACGAGCTCCACGACATCGCCAGCGGCCGAGGCGCGGTGCACAACGCACTGCTGCTGCACCGCCCCGAGCGCACGGTCGTGTACGGGCCGTTCCGGCCGGCGCCGCGCTCGGTGCTCACCGGCGAGTTCAGCCTCACACCCAAGCCGCCGTGGTTCGTCACCAACCGGACCGCAGCGACCACCGGGCGACGGCTGACCGCATTCGCCGCCCGACCCCGCTGGTCAGCGCTACCCGGCATCTTCGCCTCAGCCCTGCGCGGATAGCCGAGCCCGACAGCCGCAGCTGTTCCCGCTCAACTGCGCCACCCACGAAAGCGAACGACACCATGGCCGACCTCCTGCCGCTGCTCTCTGCCTCCTCCGCCCCGCTCTCTGCCTCCTGCGCCCCGCAGGACCGACCCGACGGCATGGTCTGGATTCCCGGCGGCGAGTTCACCATGGGGTCGGACCGCCACTACCCCGAGGAGGCCCCGGCCCACGCCGTGAGCGTCGACGGCTTCTGGATCGACCCGCATCCCGTCACCAACGTCGAGTTCCAGGCATTCATCGATGCCACCGGGTACCGGACGCTCGCCGAGCGTCCGGCCGACCCGGCCCAGTACCCCGGCGCCGACCCGGCCATGCTGGCCCCGGCCTCGGCGGTCTTCACCCCGCCCGCGCATCCGGTCGACCTCAGCGAGCCCTACCAGTGGTGGTCGTACCTGCCCGGTGCGGACTGGCGCCACCCCGGTGGTCCAGGCACCTCGCTGCACGACCGGCTCGACCATCCTGTGACCCACGTGGCGTGGCCGGACGCGCTCGCCTACGCGCAATGGGCCGGCAAGCAGATCCCCACCGAGGCCGAATGGGAGTACGCCTCGCGCGCAGGCCTGCACGACAGCGAGTTCGCCTGGGGCGACGAGCTCAACCCGGGCGGCCGGTACATGGCCAACACCTGGCACGGCGAATTCCCGCACCAGAACCTGCAGTTGGACGGCTATGCCGCCACCTCGCCGATCGGGGCGTTCCCGGCCAACGGCTACGGCCTGTACGACATGATCGGCAACGTCTGGGAGTGGACATCGGACTGGTACGCCGAACACCAGCGCCTCACGACAAACACCCCTGCCTGCTGCGGCGGCACACGGCCACGCGACAACCCCATCGGCGGCCAGGAGCAGGGCAGCATCGAACCCGGTCAACTCGAATTCCGCATCCCCCGCAAAGTGATGAAGGGCGGCTCGCACCTATGCGCGCCGAACTACTGCCGCCGCTACCGACCCGCCGCACGGCTGCCCCAGCCCATCGACACCTCGACCTGCCACCTGGGCTTCCGCTGCATCGTCCGCCCGGCCGCGAGTGTCGGAGGCGGGGACGATGACCTACGGCGTTGACGAGATGACAGCGGCTCAGCTGGAAGCGCGGCATACCCCCGTCGGCGCCTGGGCATCGGACGGCTCCACCACGCGCCCGGCACCCCGGCGGCCCCGCCCGTCCGGTCGCCCCAGGCTGGGCATTCTGGCGGTGTGGGGGTCCGGGTTGGTGGTGATGCTGGCTGATACCGACGCCGGGTCACTGGTCACCGCAGCGCAGTCCGGCGCCCAGTGGGGATACCGGATGATCCTGCCCCAGGTGGTACTCATCCCGGTCCTCTACGTAGTGCAGGAGATCACACTACGGCTCGGGATCGTCACCGGCCAGCCTCATGGCGCGCTGATCCGGGCCCGGTTCGGCCGATGGTGGGCGACGCTCTCGGTCGGCCTGCTCTTCATCTCCGTAATCGGTGCGCTGCTCACCGAGTTCGCCGCCGTGGCGGGCGTGGGCGAGTGCTTCGGGATTCCCCCATGGGCCACCGTCCCCCTCTCCACAGCCTTTCTGCTGGCGATCACACTGACCGGCAGCCACAGGCACGTCGAGAGGATCGCGGTCGCCGTCGGCATGGCCGAACTCGCCTTGCTCGTTGTGATGCTGATGAGCCACCCGCGGATCGGCCCGCTAGTCCAAGGGCTGGGCTCGATGCCGCTGGGCAACTGCTCCTACCTGACGCTGGTCGCGGCGAACGTCGGCACTGCGATCATGCCGTGGCTGGTCCACTACCAGCAGAGTGCCGTGATCGACAAGAAGCTGTCGACCGCTGCGATCCGCGAGGCGCGCCAGGAGACCGCCGTAGGCGCGGTGCTCACGCAGTCCATCACTGTCGCGATGGTGATCACGGTTGCCGCCACCGTCGGCATGCACAGACCCGGCAGCCCACTCGACAGCGTCGGCCAGATCGCCGACGCGCTCACCCCGTACCTCGGACACACCGTCGGCACCGTACTCCTCGGTCTCGGCATGACCGGCGCGGCCCTGGTAGCCGCCATCGTCTCCTCGACAGCCGGCGCCTGGGGCCTGGCAGAGGCCTTCGGTCGGAAACCCACCCTCGCAGAGCGCACCAACCGCCGACCCGCCACCTTCTACCTCGCCTACGCCCTCGCCCCCATCGTCGCTGCCGTCCTGGTTCTAACCGGCCCCGACCTGATCGGCCTTAGCGTGGGCGTGGGAGTGCTGAACACCATGCTTCTGCCGATCGTGCTGGGTCTGCTGCTAGCACTGGAGGCCAAGGCACTGCCCAAGCAGTGGCGGATGCGCGGCCCGCGAAAGCACCTGACCCGGGCGCTGTGCCTGCTGGTGAGCAGCTTCGGTGTCTATACGACCCTCGCGGCACTCGGACGGATCTGACCCGCGCGCTTGCCGGCCTCGGGGACGAAATGGATCTTCTCGCCGATGAGTCGCGAAGGAACGGTGCTCGCGCTCGCGGCGCCGGGGCGAAGGAATCATGCCCCCTTGGTGGGGATGTCCTGTTCGGCCCAGATGGTCTTGGAGTTGTGCTCGTAACGGGTGCCCCAGCGGCTGCTGCAGTGCAGGACGAGGAAGAGTCCGCGGCCTCCTTCGTCGTTCTCGTGTGCGCGGCGCAGGTGGGGCGCGGTCTTTCCGGCGTCCGACACCTCGCAGGTGAGGTTCTGGTCGTGGATCAGGCGCACGGTGACCGGGCCGGTTCCGTAGCGGATGGCGTTGGTGACCAGCTCACTGATGATCAGTTCCGTGGCGTCCTGGAGCTCTTCCAGGTGCCACGCGTCCAGTTGGCGACGTGCAAGGCCGCGCGCGGTCGATACCACCGAGGGGTCGGGTGGGAGCGTCCACAGAGCGATGTGGTCGGGGCCGAGGACATGGGTACGGGCCAGCAGGAGGCTGCGATCCTCGGCGGGAACAGGCGGGAGCAGCGCACTGGCCGCTTCGCACAGCTGTTCCAGGGAGGGGCCGGGGTAGGTCAGCACGCTTAGCAGTCGCTGCCTGTTGCTGCTCGCCCGGGTGCCGGCGGCGGAGTAGAGGCCGGTGGTGTGCAGCGCGAGGAGGGTGTCAGGCGGCAGTTCGGTCGTGGAGCTTTCGAAGGGACCTCCCTCGCCCAGGAAGGGGCCGATCGGGACCGCGAAGGCAATCGGTCGACCGTCGGGCCCCAGGGCGATCGGGCGGGGGTGGCCCGCGCTGGCAGCGGTGCAGCGGCCCGTCGTCGGGTCGTAGAGCAGATAGAGGCACGACGCGGTCGACCCCGATGGCCTCCCAGCGCCCGGACCGTCCCCAAGGCTCTCGGCCAGCCGATCGGTGGCCTCGTCCAAACGGGTGAGCAGTTCCTCCGGCGGGAGGTCCTGGGCGGCAAGGGTCTGCACCGCGGTGCGCAGCTGTCCCATGGCCGCCGCCGTCTCGATGCCGCGGCCGGCGACGGTGCCCATGACCAGCGCCACCCGGGCTCCGGACAGGGGGATGACATCGAACCAGTCGGCGGCTTCGGCGCCGTGGTGGTGGACGTGCGCGCACTCGACGGCGGAGAGCCGGGGCGGAACGCGGGGCAGCAAGTGGCGCTGCAACCCCGTTGCCACGTCGCGCTCGCGCCTGTAGGCGAGCGCCTTGTCCAGGCTGAGCGCCGTACGCCCCGCGAGCGACACCGCCAGGTCCAGGTCTGCCGCCGCGAACGCATCCGGGCGGTCGGCGCGGACGAACGTGGCCAGCCCGAGCAACTGTCCCTGGACCAGCAACGGCGCGACAAGAGCGGAGCGCCCCCCGGGCGACAGCGTGGGCTCCTTCGACGGGCCCTCCACGAGCACGGGGGCCAGCGAGACCATCGCCTCCGTGTAGGCCGACGCATATGGCTGCGCCAAGGCGGAGGTGCCTGGGGCAGTGTCCTGCTGGTCAGGGCGGCCAGGTTCGGCGTGATCAATCACCCGGAACAGCACCGCTTGGTCGGCGCGCGGACCTGCCGGCGGCCGGTCTCCACGGATGACCTCTTCGACAAGATCGACCAACACACCGTCGGCGAATCGAGGGACGGCCACTTGAGCGAGCTCTCGGGCGGTCGTGGCGGCGTCGAGGCTGGATCCGATGAGGCGGTTGGCGTCGTTGTGAATGTCGAGCCGCTCCAGGGCAGCCTCGCGTTCGGTGACGTCCTGGACGACCGCGGCGAGTCCCAATACCCGCCCGGAGGGATCGCTGAGCCGGAAGGCGGTCACCGACACCGCCATGCGCCGGTCGGGATCGTGCACCGGGAAGCCGTGGAACAGCCGGTCCCGCACGGTTTCGCCGCTGGCCAGCACCTGTGCGGCCGTCTCGGCGAGCTCCTGGCTGTCCATGCCGGCGGTGAATTCCGCGACCGTGCGCCCCAGGACGGCGTCCTCGGCCAGTCCGCGGACACCCGCCCCCGCCCGGTTGAAACGGACTACTCGAAGGTCCCGGTCGAACACGAAGAGACCCACCGGCGCCTGGGTGAACAACGCCTCCAGGAAGGCGTCGCCGACCCCGCCACGGTCTTCGCCAGACACCGCCACCTCCAGAACGACCAGCATCTCCACGATCGCACGCGGCACTCCGGCTGCAACTCCTCAACCACGCCGCCGCGTCGCTTCGACGGAAAGGAGGACCGCCGACACGGACCGCCCCCACGCTGCCATCGCTGGTGTCGCTGGGGACGGAGAAGAAGATGTGGATGGTCCTGCGGACAACTGATCAGCTCATCGGTGCGTGGAACTGCTGCATGCATCCTTCTAACGACCTCTGGTCGGGTGACTCATTGTTCTGTCAGTTCAGTCTCCTTCGTCCACGAACCCCTGCTGCAGGGCCGGCGTGGTCATGAGCTCCGCGTTGAAGTGTCCCCGTCGAGCTACCCGGCCAGGACGTTTTCCCGATCTGTGGCCTTGTCGGCCCACCGCGAGTCGGACGACTTCCTTTGGCCCGTTCATCCATCGTTGGTGGACCAAGAATGGGGCTCGTTGGCCCCGAATTGGCCCCGAGCTTTCCTGAACGCTCAGATGTGCGGTCTGACCTGCACGGATACAGACGGCGGACGAGCGGGCCTGTACGCCGGGTTTATCTGCCCCACCGTACCTGACCTGGGCTTATGTGAATCGGACCCGCTCTGACCTCCTCTTCGAGGCAGTCAGAGGCAGTCAAAGGCGCTCGGAGGCAGTCGGAGGCAATCAAGGGCAGTCAGAGCCAATCACTCTGATTCGACCCGGATTCGACCCCGAAAGTTTTGTCTCCAATGGTCGGCGACGGCTCCACGCCGTTGATCGTCCGGGTCGAATTCGACCCCGCTTCGACTTGGTCGTCCTGGAGGCAGTCACCGGTAAAGCCAGCCATGCTGGCCCGCCGCCGACGGCTTCCTGCCCCGCCGCGAGAGTGACGCCTGCCTCTGACCCGGGCCCCAGCAGTACGAAAGCCCCCAGGACGGGAATCCTGGAGGCTTCGCTGGCACCGATCGGAGGTCGGTTCCGGACACCACCCGCGCTTTTGACCGGGCAGTGGTGGCGCTCACGTCCTTGCGAGACATCACCAGAATGCCACACGGCAGCTCCCGATCGCAGTCCTTATCCGATGCTGCTCTGCCGTCTCCGAGGCAGTCAGAGGCAATCACCCCCCGTTCCTCGGCTTCGACCGACTCCCCCCTTCAGCGGTCGACCTGATCCTGCTGGGCGACCTCACCGGCCGCTACGCGACCGGCAGCTACACCCGGCGCAGCTCCAGCGGGGCCCTGGCCCTGCGCGAGGACCGCCAGGGCGTGGCGGACCACGGCCACCGGATCACCGCGGCCATCGCCTGCCATGTGGCCCGCGCTGGGGGAACCGTCGACCAGCTGACCCGGCTGCTGCTGCACCCCGACCACGAGGGCGGCAGGCACGCCCAGATCATCGAACTGCGCTCCGGGCAGGCCCGCGTCCGCGCCTACATCGAACGGGTCTGGGCCAGCGCCAGCGCCGAGGTCGCCGCCACCGTCGCCGTCGGGTCGCGCCACGGCGCGCACGAAGACCTCGTCGTCCTGCGCGAGCAGATCGAGACCACCTCCTGGCGCGGCGAGCGCGGCCGCACCGCGCTGCGGGTGCTGCGGGCCCACCTGAACTTCGCCGAGACCGCCGGCGGGCGCCTGCACGCCGCCAGCGAGCGGCAGGCCGCCGAGGAGGCCGGGATCTCCCGGCAGACCCTGCGCAACGCCTACGAGGCCGTCCTCAAGCCCGGCGGCTGGCTGCGCCGCCTGCGAGTCGGCCACGGCACCGAGGGCTCCACCTGGTACCTGGGCAACGGCCTCACTCCCCCATCGCCGTCTCGTACCGGCACCAGTCAGTGCCCCCCCGACGAGGCCCTTGGGGAGTGGTCCACCCCTGAGACCGATGTGGCTCCCGAGACCGAAGGTGAATCGCAGGCCGGTAACAGCCCAGCGGAGAACGCCACCCAAGTGGCTGCTCCGGGGCAGTGGTCCACCGCTGAGACAGAGGCTTCCCCGGACGTCGACTCCAGGGTCATCGGCCGCCTGATGGCCAACGACGCCTTCGCCCGCGCTGCTCTGGGCAGCTCCGCCCTGATGGTCATCGGTGCCCTGCACGCCAACCCCGGGCAGAGCGCGGCAGAGCTGGTCACCTCCTCCTCGGTGTCCCGGGCAACGGTCTACCGGACGCTGCAACGGCTGCACCGTCACGGTCTGGTCCAGCGAGACGACTCCGCCTGGACGCTGACGCCCCGCGCCCTGGAGGGCACCGGCGTGCCCGGTCCGCAGGCTGTTACCGAGCCGGGGCCCGGGTGGGACGGCCTGGCCGCCGCCTACAGGACCACCGGCATTGCGAAGGCCCGCAAAGCCTTCCACGCAGCCGAACGCGCCGCCTACCGGGCCGCACTCGCGGCCCTGGCCGAGCACCGCACCCCCGCGCTGACGATCGTCCGCGACGGCGTGACCGTCCTGGTCCCCGCCCAGCGCGCCGACGAGATCCCCGCCCACTGGCACGCCCCCGACGGCAGCGTCCTGGACCCGGTCACCCACCGCCCCGTGCCCGGCTGGCGCATCGCCACCGACGGCCGACTGATCCTGCACAGCCCCGGCGACCAGCTCACCTACGAGGAACTGGTCGCCGCCAACACCCTCGCCCTTCAATCCTGGGAGACAGCCGCATGACCCCGACACGGTCCACGACCTGGTCCGCAGCCCGCCAGCGGCAGGCACTGGACCTGTCCGCCCGCTACCGCCACGGCGCCAGCATCCCCGAACTCGCCCGCGACACCGGGCTGTCCAAGGGCACCGTCATCAACCGGCTACGGCAGGTCGGCACTCCGATGCGGACCCCGCAGCAGACCCGGCTCCTGCAGGCCGACCCCGAGCAGACCGCAGCCCGCAGCGAGCTCGCCACCACGATGCGGCGCTGGTACGAGTCAGGGACCTCCGTCCCCGCCCTGGCGGCGGTCTTCGAGTGCTCCCAGCGCACGGTGCGACGACGGCTCGCCCAGGCCGGAACCACCCTGCGCACCCCCGGCCAGACCCGCGCCCTGGGCACCGACGGGCAAGCCCGCCGCAAACTCATGCGCTCCCTTCGGGCCCGCTACGAAGCAGGGGCCCCGGTGCAACTGCTGGCGACCGGCTGCGGCTACTCGACCAGCACGGTCTACCGGCTGCTGCACCAGGCCGGAACCGCGATGCGGCCCCAAAACCAGCCGAACCCCCGCACCCGCGGCGACCGCTCCCCGCGAGCACCCCTGAACCCCACCCCACCGCCCCTGGGCACGGAGACACCTCCGGGCACCGCGAGCAGCCGCAATACCTCACACCCCATCAACCGGATCGGAACCACATCATGATCATCGCTCACATAAGTCCCCGCACCGGCGGCAAGACAACCTCCGCCGGATGGCAGGCCCACGCGCTGCACGAGCGCGGCTACAACATCGTGGCGTTCGAGGCCGACTACAGCAGGCAGCTCACCGAATGGGACACCCGCTCCGGCGGGTTCCCCTTCCCCGTCCAGCAGCAGGCGTCCCCATGTTCCACAAGAACGTCCCCCCAACGCTTGCCCCCGGGCAGATCGGCGTCGTGGACTGCGGCCACGCCGAAGACCACCGCGGCATCGTCCACTCCGTCCTGCGCGTCGCCGACCTCGCCATCCTCAACACCGCCCCGACCACCGCCGACATCGACCGCATCGAACGCCTGCCCATGCGCACCCTGATCGACGACATCGCCACCCTGCGCCCCGACAACACCCCACCGCCCACCTGGGTCCTACTCAACCGCACCGCCAACGGCGCCAAGGCCACCAAGCAGTACAAGGACTACCTGCGCGAGCGCGGCTGGAACGTCTTCACCACCACCATCCCCAGCACCCAGGTCTACGCCGGGTTTTGTCTTGTTCGGGCCTCACAACCTTGCCGCCGGACAAGTGGGTAGGAGTACTTGGCGCGGGGGCGACCTCACCGTCACATCGCACGCGGCCTCGCGTGCCAGGAGCGCCAGGGCCGTATTGACTGGCCCGGATCCCGTCGGCCCACCCGCCACCGTGGCCTACGGACCGTCGACCAGCACCCGCTCCACCATTCTTGCTCGCGCAACTCCACCGCTCTGGGAGCGGCACGCACTCTCTCTGGCATCCAACGCGGACATCAACGACCCCACCCCACCACCCGCCGTCACCCGGCACCGGCAACTCCACGGCGGGCTCACGTCGCGAGAGTAGGGACCGCTGCGCTCCGTCACTCAAGATCTGCAGCCTTGCCCCCAGCGGCCGAACGCCCAGCAGGCACTGGCCACCCTGACCCGAGCGGCACTTACCAGAGATCACTTTGCTGAGCGAGTGCACCAGACTGCCCATCGCCCACCGCGACATCGTCCACGCGTGCCCTGGCTTGGCCCGCACCGTCCTGTGAAGACACCGACCGGCAAGGGACGATGCAGGGCCTTGACTGTGAACAAATAGGGAGGAAACTGTTCCACATACCAGACAACCAGAGAGAGCCGCACCGTCGACGAAGACGTTCGTCGGCACGAGTGACCCGTATCTCGGCTCTGGCTAGGCCCCCGGCAGCTCGTCTCGATATCGGAGTCGTCAGCGACGACTGAGACTCCTGACATCGATGCCGAACACCGGGGGCCGGTCTGTGCCCGGGCAACGGTTCCCAGCCGTCCTCAGTCAGTGCAGGTGGGCAGACTGCGCGTGGTACCCGTCCTGCCGGGCGTGCCCCAGATGAACGCGATCGCCGAGCGCTGGATTGGTTCCTGCAGACGCGAGGCCACCACAGACCGCATCCTGATCACCGGCGAACGCCACCTTCGCCTGGTCGTCAACGAGTCCATCGGCGGGTCACGATCTGACGATCGCCGCGCGTCGAGGGCGCCCCGATCCGGTGCGGGGCGCGTGTGCGTCGGCGGCTCGGTTCGGCCGCTCGGCTCAAAGGCGCAGTAGACCGTCGCGGATTCGCTCCAGCAGGGCCACTGTCGGGCCGCCGACCGGATCCGCGAGGTGCCGGTGCACTTGCACGTATCGTTCCGCCGAGAGGTCGCCGACCAGCACCCTTGCCACTCCCAGCGGCACCGGCAGCAAGGCGGAGATCTCCGCCACCGAGCGCGGGTACTGGCACAGCTCGACGATGCGGAGCCGTTCGAAGCTCAGCGGGGCGGTCAACGCGGCAGGCAGGGCCGAGACCAGGGTCTCCAGGCGCAGCTCCTCGCGCAGCGGACGGGTCCGGCCCGAGGTGACGATGAACGGGCGGACGACCTCCCCGGTCTCGTACTCGTAGCCGTCCGCCCCGCCGCCCCCGCCGATCGCTGCGCTCACCGCGCGGCGCCGCTGTGGGCCAGCCCCGGGGAGGGTGCGCCGAAGAGCAGCCCGGGCAGCAGCACCGAGGCCGTCACCCCCGCCACCGGGGACGGGGCCAGTCGTACCCGGGCTCCCAGCCGGTCCGCCAGTCGGCCGACGACGTAGTGTCCGAGCAGCTTCGTCCGTCCGACCAGGAAGCTCTCCGCCCCCGAGAGCCGCAGGTTCGCCGCCGCCAGCTCCTGTTCTGTCAGACCGTGCCCGTGGTCGACGATCGCCACCAGGTAGTCCGGGCCCTGGGCCCGGGCGTACAGTTCCACGTCCGTGTCCGGTGCCGAGGCGGCCAGGGCGTTCTCGATCAGCTCCGCGAGCAGGTGCGCGACCTCGGCCACCGCGCCGCCGTCCACCAGTGCCTCGTCGACCTGCCTGAGCGCGACCCGCCGGTAGTCCTCCACCTCGCCC
Source organism: Streptacidiphilus sp. MAP12-16 (assembly GCF_041262165.1). Taxonomy (NCBI): domain Bacteria; kingdom Bacillati; phylum Actinomycetota; class Actinomycetes; order Kitasatosporales; family Streptomycetaceae; genus Streptacidiphilus; species Streptacidiphilus sp. MAP12-16. Next base: position 72,574 of record NZ_JBGCBY010000032.1, on the reverse strand, counting down.
AGGGCGGCCCGGATCACGTCGCCCATCGCGATCGGCCGGGCCCAGCGGCGCGGGCTGCGCTCGCCGACCAGGACCAGGATGCTCTCCGCATTGCGGCGCATCCGGGTGGCCAGATGATCAAGCTCGAACAGGTTGGCGAGCACCCCCGGGTCGTGCTCGCCGCGCTCCAGGGAGCTGAGAAAGCCCAGCTGACGAGTCACCAGGTTCTGGTTGCGGCGGCCGAGATTGGCGAGCGACTCGGTGCTGTTGCGCTGGAGCACCGTCTGCTCGACAGCGAGCCGCAGCGCGGTGCCGGCGACCCGGTTGAGCGCGGTGGCGACCTGCGCGATCTCGTCCCGCCGACCCGGCAGCGGGGACCCCGCCAGGGCGGAACCGGCCAACGCCGCACCGGACACGGAGGAGGCGATCTCGGCCGGGTCCTCCCCCGCCGCCGCGTCGCGGACCCGGGCCACCGACTCCGGCAGTGTCCGGTCCGCCAGCTCGTCCGCCTCCCGGCTCAGCTCCCCAAGCGGACGGGTGATCGACCGGGTGGCGGCAACCCCGAGCAGTATGGCGCCGCAGATCGCGAGGAGGGCCAGGGCGGCGTCGAGGGCGAGCTGCCGTTCGGCGGCCGAGCGCAGTTCCGCCGTGTGCGACCGGCTGTCGGCGGCCACGGCCGTCTGCACCGCATGCAGCGAGTCGACCAAGGTGCTCGCGGCATTCCACCAGTCCGCCGCCTTCACCGGCAGCCGGGTCGCCCGGTAGGCGGAGAGCACCTGCTGCTCGGTGTCCGACACCGACGTGGCCGCCTGGGTGCGTAGCGCTGCGTCGAGCGCGGCCTGCTGGGAGCCGGAGGCCGTGCGGCCGACCTGCGTGAGGGCGTTGCTCTTCGCGGCGAGGATACGGACGAAGGAGGGATAGTCCTCGCCACGGAACGTGCCTGCCGCCAGGACGCCGTTCAGCGTGCCCCGTTCCAGCGCCGCGGCCTCGGTCGCGTCACCGAGTGAGCGCAGGGTGGCCAGGTCGGCCCGCAGCTGGTCGTCGGAGACCGCAGCGTTCGAACCGGCGAAGGCGGCGTCGGTCAGGGCGGTGACAGCGTCGGTGTAGAAGGCGAGTTCCTCGGTCGTTCCGATCGTCGCGGTGTCGGCGCGGCCACGCACCGAGCTGAGCCCGCTGAGCTTGCCGAGCGCGGTCCTGACGGCGTCGGCGCCCGGCGTATTGCCTTCGAGCTGCCGGTCGAGCGTGGCCCGGGCGCTGTCCGCCTGAACACGCTGCGCGGCGACCTTGGCTCGGAAGCCCTCCTCGCCGCCGAGCAGACCGGCGGTCAGTCCGCGCTCGCGTTGCAGCTCGCCGACGAACGCGTGGGTGTCGGTGATCACCGCGACCTGGTCGCTGATGTGGCCTGCCGCGGCCGAGCGCCCGGCCTGCGACGCCGTCCCCAGGCCGGCCAGCACGACCAGGGCCCCGGTCGGCAGAGCGAGGATCACGGCGAGCTTGTGGCGGATCGTGCGCAGTCCGGACAGAGGCCGGAAGGCAGTGGGCACAGAGGTAGTGGGCACAGTGGAGTGTTCCCCTTGGCAGTGGCCCGGCGGGGTGGACGCTCGGGGAAGGACGTGTACGCGCAAGGCTAGGAGGCGGGGGTTGCCTCCACGTTGCGGACGACTCAGGCCCGCACCCGTACCTGCTTTGAGGAGTACGCAATCCAGAAGTCAACTCGTCCGAACGTTGCCGACACACGGTCGACTCCTCCAAATGGCATTTCATACCGCAACCATGACGTGGCATCAGTTCCCTCACCAGCTCTGACGCAACTCATCGACAAAGCCCGTGGCGTCAACCGCCGAGCTCTGGACACTGTCCGCGTCGGCCAGAGCTGCGTCCTTCGAGCCCAGCCTTCGAGCCCGTCGCACAGCCCACCCTCACCCAGGATGGCAGGAGGGCCCCGGCCCTGAGGTTCGGCGACCCCCGGGTCATGGCCCTGGCTGGCGCCCTGTGCCTGGGGCTGTTCGCAGCGACCGCCAACACCAACAAAGCCTGCACCCATTGATCGTCCGATCACTCGGCACCCCCTACAGCGCCAGCCAGATGACCTACGACCTACGTCGCCTACGCCCCAAAGACCTGATCCGCAAGATCAACCGCACCGGCACCTACGCCCTGACCCCCGACGGACAACGCAGCGCCGTCTCCTACCCCGCAGCGCCAACGCTCGTCAAGGACGAGCACGTCATCAGCGCGGACGAGACGACCTCGATCCAGGCCCGCCGCCGCTGCCACCCTCGCGCCCGGAGGCCCGGGCGATGCGCGTCCACCACACATTCGGCCGCGGGGGCGCTCCCGCATACTCGACCGCCTACGACGTCCAGCAGGCTGGGGCGTTCGGGCGCACCGAGCCGCGCACCAGCAAGGCATCGCCGCGCGCACACCACGAACCAGCCCGCGCAGCCACCCATCAAGCCACCCCCGCGCCCACCCCGCCGCCTTACCCAACCCCACCCACCATCCATCACCACAACACAGGACAACAGGAAGAGTGCGCGCACGGGGGGTTGTCAGAGCTTGAATGGTACCTTGCAGGAGCTGTGAGCTGGTGTGATGCCGAGCCGGCCGACAGAAGGTGACCGCCCTACGGCCCCCCTGACGGCCCCCTCTACACACTGCTATGCGGCCCTGGATACGGCCCGAACGACGCGCCAGCGTGCGAGGGTGCGCAATCCAGATCGAGGAGTCCCCCATGCTGCTGGGAACTTCCATTGATGGCCAACGGAGTGGGTCAAGGATGCCCTGCGGTCCGTAGCGAAAACGGGACGAATTCTGCTGATGATGACGGAGTGCTCATCCACCGCGTCCGGATCGTCGAGCGTCCCGGGCCGCGGGAGGGACAGCGGTCGGCCGGTGCTGTTGCCTGACAGGGGTCGTTACCCCGGCTGCCCGCAAGCAGACTGACCGGGAGCCCGGATGTGACAGGCTTATGGGTATGCCCAAGAGTCGTGGCCGCCGCACGTCCTCCGGCGGTAAGAAGCAGCGCAAGCCGGTCCGCCGTTCACCGATGCCTCTGCAGCTGGCGGACCAGGTGATCCGCGATGCCCGGCAGCACCTCGACAGCAGCGGTGAGGTGCTGATCGCGGAGGCGTGGGCGAGCGGCTGGCTCGGCCAGGCATGGCTGGATGCTCCGCTCGCGGAGCGCGAGGCCGAGCATCACCTGTGCATGCAAGTGGTGGGCCGTGCCTCAACCACCCCGTCCCCGGCGGGCCTTGCCGCCGTGGCGGCGCTGCAACGGGTGGCCCCTGTCGACAGCAAGCCGATGTTGGCGGGCACCGTGGCAATCCTCACCGAGACCCAGCCGCTGCCCAGCTGGCACAAGGCCTCGGGCCACCACCCGGTGCGGGCCTGGCAGGCGGTGGATGTCTGGGACAGCAAACGCGTGCTCTTCATCGCCTACGACGAGCCCACCGCGCACACCCTGATGGCCCAGATCACCCAGACCGCAGGCACCATGGTCGAGAAACTCGGCCTTCTCACCCCGAGCGCGGCCGCAGCCTGGTCCGCCATCCGCGAAGAGGACGACGTCCCGATGCCCCTGGCCGACCATGACGTGCCTGCCGCCTTGGCCGATCTCGCCGCGGCCCTGCGCATGACGGACATGACCTGGCCCCGCAACGACGACGAGGACTTCGTCGCACTGCGGGCCCTGGCCTGGGCACGCTGCCGCCACCACCTGCCCGACTGGCCCGAACATACGTCGCTGTCCGACCTCGAACGAGACTGCCTCCTCGACGCATTCACCGCCACCCACGCCGACGAACCGCAAACGGCCGAGGTGATCCGGTCCCTGGCCGAGCTGTTCCTCGGCTACGGCGAGGACTACATCGCCACGGGCCCTTTGTCCTGGAGTCCCGGGCAAGCAGCGGTCTTCCTGGTTGACTGGCTGCCCCGCAAAGCCGTCCTGGACCGCGAGCAACGCACCCTCCTGCCGGACACGCTCAAGCGATGGGTCCACTTCGCCCTGACCGAACGCGGCGTCGAACCGCGCTGGATCGCCCCTGTCACCGACGCCATCGAGGCCCATCTGCCGGACTTCTACACTGCCTTCGACGACCAGACCACCTGGGGCCCGGCAAAACAGATCGCCGCCCTCCTCACGGAGCGCGGCATCGACCCCACCGACCACGACGCGGTCAACTCCGCGATGCGCACACTCAACGCCGAGCGGCTCGCTCACCAACTCACCCAGCCCCCTCCCCGCCACGACTCTTGACCATTCCTCCCCTCGTGGCTGGTCGCAGCGACAACGGGAACACTCCAGCGCCACGGGGTCAGGCTGAGCTGCCACCGCTGCCCGACGCCGAGGGCGACGTGTACGAGCTCCTCGCCCCAGAGGGTGCCGCACCTTGTCAGATGCCCAGTGCGGCCAGCTTCATGACCAAGTCGCCGGGGTTGCGCGCCCTGCGGCGGAGGTGGCCGCGCAGCCGCGTTCCGCGGGTAGCCGCGTCGCGCCCGCGCCTACGCGAAGCAGGGTGACGGCGCTCGTGTGCGGCTCGACGCGACCGCGCCCGAGGCGCAGGAGGTCACGATCGTGCGGCGTGGCTGGTGGACGTGGTGGCGCGAGTGGCGCGGACCAGCGCGTTGACCCGGGCGCGGCGGCGCGCGACCGAGCCTGGCCGGCGAGCAGTGTAGCGGCGCAGTGCAGGCCTGGGATTGCCGCGACGGCCAGTCCGCGCGCTCGGGGTGCGGGTGGTTGATTGCCTCCTGCCGGGCTGCCGGTCGGCTGTCGGGACGGCCTGGGGATCCCGGGGCCGCCGGTGGGAGCAGCACAAGCTGCGGCTGAATGCCCGCTCTCGCTGGAGCGGGCGTAGGTCGGGCGCCCGAGGGGTCTGGCGGGGTTCCTTGCAGGCAAGCCGGTGGACGTTGTGGCCGCGCGCGAACCCTTGGATGCCGTCTCCTGACAGGCTCTGTGACCCGTGTCGGGAGGGGCCTTGGTATCGATTCGTGATCTTCGGGGTGGCTGTCTGTAAGTCGGTCGGTGAGCGGTGTGGGCTTGCCTTCGGCGAGATTCGATTCTCTCTGCGGAGGCGCGCGATGCCGATCCCTGTCCTTCTCCTTCCTTTTCGTTGCCCGTCCTTGGACGGTGCACAGCGCCTGGCCGTGGGCGCGGTGGTGCTCTATCTGTTCGCCGGGGTGCTGTGTGCGGCGCTGGGCGCCGGCCCGGATCAGCCGAGTGGAGTCGAAGACTGCACGGGGCTCGGCCGCTCGCGCGCACGGGTGCTGGTCGAGTACCTGCGGTGGGCGGGCTGGCTGTTGGCATGGCCGGCCGCACTGGCCCGGCCGCAGGCCCAGCGGGTCCGGCCACAGGCCCAGCGGGTGTGGTCGGTTGCCCGGGCCTGGACCACGCGCGAGGTCGCATGGCTCGTGCTCCGCTACTGGGTCAAATGCCACGGGCGGGCCAAGGAACGGGCCATCGGTCAGCCGCAAGTTCCAGCACGGGTGCCCGCTACGAACGCGCTGCCGGATACGAGGATCCGCGCGGACGAGGCGATGGCCCGGTTTCGGCCCGCCATTGCCCGAGTGCAGGATGCGTGCCGTCAGGAACGGCTGGTAGACGCGGTGTTCGCGGCTACCGCTCTGCTCGACCAGGTGACCTTGCTGTACGGGCCGGGGCATCCGTGCACCCTGCAGGCCGTGGAGCTCTTGGCACATGTCTGTCATCTGGTGGGTGACCATGCGCGGGGAGTGCAGTTGTACGTGCATGCCGCTGTGGGGTGGTCGGCGCAGGGGAAGCGTTCCCGGGCCGTGCGGCTGGTCCGCAACGCGTACACGCTGTGGCAGCTGTCCTCGGACGGGCAGGCGCTGCGGACCGGGATCCTGCTGCTGCCCTATCTGCGGGAATACGCCGGGAGCGACTCGCCGACGGTGGCCCGTGCGCAGGAGCGGTTGCGTCACCTGCAGCGGGAGCGGGGCGTGTCCTGGGCTCGGTGATCTCACGTGTTTGTGTTCGCCCCGGCGCCCCTTACAGACGCCCTACTGGGAGAGCAACCGCGCCCTACCGTCCCCGTCGACGCCAAGCCGTGATCTTCCGGCTGGTGATCAGTAAGCCGCGCGGTAAGGGCAGGTGGGTTGTCTCGGTCCAGAACCCGTCCTCCCCTACGAAAGGCTCGCGATGCCCACCACACCCTGGCTACCCCCTGGTTCCCGCACACTGACCTGCCGGCCGCTCGCGCGCGCGACGTCACTGACCAGGGCGGGAAGCCGATGAGCGCGGAGTTCGCTGACGTGCTGCCCACGGTGCTGGGTGGCGCGATCGACACGGTGATCGCCGCCTGCCGCCTCGCGCGGTGGGGCGCGGCGCATCTGGTGCTCACCGGCGGTTGCAGCCTGGTGCTCACCGGGGCGGCGAAGGTCGCCGGTGACCGGCTCGCCCGCCGGGCCGTATCGGAGCGGGTCCGCTTCCAGCTCGCGGCGACCCGCCGGTTCGACCCGAGCCCGGAGGAGATCTGGCGTTACGCCGCCGTGCTGATGCGGGCGTGCGGTGCCGGGCACTGGTGGATCCCGCAGCGCGCCCGTTCGGTGCGGCTGCGCCTGCGCGCGGACGGCAGCGAGCCGCTGGGCTGGAGCGTGGAGGGACCGGCATCGGCGCGGCACCTGCTGGCTAGCTCCCCCTACGACCAGGTGCAGGTCACCCGGGTCGCCCCGGTCCACGACAAGCCGCGTACCCACTACGGTGCGCGCCGAGTTCACCGTCCACGGCAACCCCGCCCGCTACCTGCGCGAGGTGCCCTTGGAGCCGGACCCACTGCAACCGGTGGTCGACGCCGTGGCCGACCTGCGCGCCGACCTGGGCGACCTGGCCGAGATCGTCCTGGACCTGCAGCCCGTCCCCCGCTGGCGCCTTCGGCTTCGCCGCGGGCAAATTCTGGCCGACGCACGCACGCGCTCGCGCGCCGAGGCCCGCCGCGAATCACGGCTGGGCTGGAGTAACGCCGCCGACGTCGAAGACTCCTGGCGCTACCAGTTGTCCCAGCTCCTGGAGCCTTCCTCCACCGGCGGCTCCCCGGCGCGGCGTCTGCAGCTGTCGGCCCGCCCTCGGCCGGTCAACCGTGCGGCCACGCTCGGGCGGATCGGTAAGGACACCGCACTGGTGCGCATCCAACTGCTGGTGCGCTGCTGTTCGAACGCCGAAGGCCGCGCGGAGCGGCGCCTGCAGCAGCTGGCGGCGGCTCTGGACATCTTCGCCGAGGACAACCGGCTGCGCATGGACGGGCGGCGGCTGGGCCCGTGGCACTGGGGCGCGAACCACCGCCTGCGGCGCGGCTCCTTCGACCGGCGCTGGAGCAGCGGCCTGGTGGTGCCGCGCGGCGAGAGCTGGGTGCGCATCGACGAGCTGGCCGGGTTCCTCAAACCGGTCACCGTGCACTGCCGGCTGCCGCTGCTGGCCACCCAGGTGCCCACCTACGAGCTCGGCAGCCAGGAGTTGCTGCCGCACGGCTGGTACACCGCGGCGGACGGCCGCACCCGGCTGATCGCCAGTCCGCTGCACGAGAGCCTGTTCTCGCTGTCGGTGGGCAAGTCCACCTACGGCAAGACCGAGAAGGCGGTCGTGCAGGCCCTGGCCCTGGCGCACGGCGGCCACGGCGTGACGTTCATCGACCCGCACGCGGACTCCTGGGCGCTTGCCGCCCCCTATCTGGCCCACGACAGCATCCGTGACCGGGTCTGGCACCTGGACCTGACCGGGCGCCCCGATACTGCCGTAGCTTCCTGGAACCCGCTGGGCTTGGAGCACGGACAGGTGCCCGCGGAGGTGGTGCGCGCGGTCGTGGACGGCTTCGCCTCCGTGCTGGGTTGGAGCGACCTGAACGCGCCCCGCGCTCTGACCGTCTTGACCAAATGCGCCGAGGCCCTGGTCGCGGTCAACACCCGGGCGGTGGCCACCGGATACCCGCAGTGCCAGGCCACGCTGTTCCAGATCCGGCCCCTGCTGAGCGACCCCGCCTGGCGCGCCGCGCTCCTGGCCCGCCTCGAGCAGCTGGACCCGCAGGCATGGCGTTGGTGGAACACCAGCTTCCCGGCCCTGGCCGCGGACGCCCTGCCGGTGGTGACCAACCCGATCGACCGGCTCGCCGCCGACCCCACCGCCCTGGCGTTCCTCGGCTCACCGGCGCGGGCCCGACCGCGCTGCGGCACCGCATCGAGGACCTGCAGGCGATGGCCCAGGAACCCAGCGTCGCGCGCCTGGTACGCCAAGTCCCCGTCGGTGCGGCCGTCCTGGAGGACCTCGAGGCACACGGTCCCACGGCGCCCGTGTGGACCTCGCTCACCGCCCGCACCGGCACCTGCGGCTGGATCGACCTGTAGATGCGGCGGTCGGCGACCAGAGGGCCGACGCATCCTGAGCCGGACCGCCTCCGCGACGCCACCGGGGACGCCTCATAGCGAACAGCGGCCAACGAGGCAGCCCAGCGCCCCCAGCCACCGATGTCACACCGCACGCCTGCATCTGACATCGCGCCACCTTCATCCATCCGCTCGTCCAGCCCGATACGCAGGCGGGAGAACCACCCATGCCTCACGAGCAGCGCCACCGCACCGCACACCACCCAGCGCTCGGGAGCGCCAGACGCCAAGTCGCCTACCCCCACCGGTGGCAGCAACGGCGGGACGTCGAGCCAGGCTGCGGCACCAGAGGGCTGGCGGGAACCAGGTGAACGATCTCGACAGCGGCGACGGAGTGGCGTTCTACGGCACCGTCCACGACTACTGGTCCCACACACAGGTCCGCGACTGGGTCATGCTCCATCCTCAGATGACCCGAACCGCCTACCTCTTGTACTGCCTGCTGCGCTCGATGGTCGCGGAGAAGCAGCCCGGCTCACTACGCCGGATGTCGCTGGACCAATTGTGCTGGCTCCTGCCCGGGATCAACGGGAAACCGACCGGGGTGTCCACGATCACCGACGCCCTTCGCCTGCTGGCCGGGCTCGGCCTGGTCACCAACCCGGACGGACAGCGGACAGTCACCTCCACCGGCAGGGGCGGCATCCAGAACACCTTCCGCCGCTACGAAGTCCACGACCTTCCCCCGCAGGCCCACCGCGGTTGGCGGAACGCATGGGACAAGCTGGACGCCTACCGCCCCGACTGGCGTCAGAACCCGCCGGAACCGCCCGCCGTCCGCAGCGCCCACAACGGCCTCGATGGCCGCAATTCCGGCACTCGACGTGACCAGGCACGCAACGATGAACCCGCAGGTGGCTTCGATAGCCGGATTTCCGGTCCCGCCCGCCGGAATTCCGGCGGGACTGACCGGAAATCCGGCGGCAGCACGCGCCTGACCAGCGCGAACGCCGCCCCCAAAGAAGTCTCTCAAAGAAGTTCTTCTCTCCCGGTCCCGCGCTGAAGCTGCACCCGTCGCCGGCGAGAGAGAGAAGCAGCCAGCGTCCCCACCCGCGAGAAGCGCACCGCCGCAGCAGCCGGTGTCGCCAGCCGAGCAGATCGCCGCCGCCTGGGCCGCAGGGCTCCGTGCCAGCGGCAGTGCGCGCATGCCGCGGCGTCAGGCCCAGGTGCGCGCCCAGGCCGCCGAGATCCTTGGTGCGGGTGAGCAGGACATGGCATTCCTGCTCGCTCGCGCCGAGTGGATGGGCCGGATGAAACCCACCTGGTCCCGCTTCGAGGACGCCTTGACGTTCGAGGGTCAGGGGGCGCCGGCTCGCCGCGCGGCCACGCGCGCTGGAAGCACCCCGGCCCCACGCTGCGGCGACTGCGACGACGGCTGGCGCTACACAGACCCCGACAACGCCCTTGGCCCCTACCGCTGCCCCGCCTGCTCCGACCTCGCCCAGGCCACCCACCATCCCCAGCGAACCGAGGCAGGGCCGTGAGTGGCGTTCCGTGGGCCTTCGGCACCGGGGCATTGCTGGCCCCCCGGTGTCGGGGCCTGTGCAAGACGGGTGACCGTGCCCTATTGATTCTCGCCCAAGACCCGTATGAGCTGCGTCTGGTGCGCGGGGGCGCCGCTAGGACTGGGGGGTGGCTGTCGAAATCCGGTGGAAGGCGGATGCCGGGTCGGGGCACACTCACCGACTATGTCCACAATGCCTGCGACCGGCCCGATGTGTACGCGTGAATCACTCGCCTCCGAGCTGCGTGCCTTTGGCCTACGCGCTGGTGAGACCGTCCTCGTGCACTCTTCTCTCAGCTCGCTCGGCTGGGTGTGCGGCGGTCCCGGCGTCGTTGTCCTGGCTCTGCTCGATGCCCTTGGCGCACAGGGGACGTTGGTTGTGCCGACGCACTCCGGTGACAACTCCGATCCAGCGAGCTGGGCCAATCCTCCCGTGCCCAAAGCATGGTGGGCGACAATCCGGGCATCAACGCCGCCCTACGACGCCCGCACCACACCCAGCCTCGGCGTCGGTGTCATCCCGGAGACCGTCCGCAACTGGCCGGGCGCCCTCCGCAGCTCCCATCCCCAGACCTCCTTCGCGGCCCTGGGTCCACGCGCCGCCGCGATCGTGGACGGCCACGCGCTGGACTGCCGGCTCGGCGAGCGCAGCCCACTCGCCCGGCTGGAAGAAGCCGAGGCCCGGATCCTGCTCCTGGGCGCGGGCTTCGAATCCTGCACTGCATTCCACCTGGCCGAGTACCGGGTACCCACGCCCCAGGTCGACAACTCCTTCGCAGTCATGACCCCGCAGGGCCGCCGCTGGACCACCGTGCGAGACACTTCGATCTCTGAGGACCGCTTCGATGAGCTGGGCGCGGCCTTCGAGCAAGAATGCCCAGTGCTGCAGGGCAAGGTCGGCGCCGCCCAGGCCCGGCTGTTCTCGCTGGCTGACGCCGTCGCCTATGCCCAGGTCTGGCTGGTCAAGCACCGGCCGCGTACAACTTCGATCTGACAAGTGCACTGTTCTGCTTCCGGGTCCGGCTGAGCCATTGCAACCGCCGGCCCTCCTCCATACTCACCGACCGCACGAACGCTCAGGACGACACACCACGACCACCTCCAGGATCAGAATCTGCAGGCAGCGGGGTCCAGGAGCACAGCGGCTTCAACTCTTCACAGGCGGGGCGGTGTTGTCGGGCCCTGCCGCCCAGGGCCGCTCGCCGACCTCGCAGTTGTAGCACCTGGCCACGTGACCGTCATGGTTGTACCACTCATTCTCCCCGCAGTCCTGGGTGACCTTGCCAAGGAAACCCCGTTCTACAAGGCACCAGGGCAGAAGCCTTCGCAAACGAGTGCGCCTCCGATACCCGCACATCCTGGTCACCCCCGGAGGCTAGCGTGACCGGGCAAGCCGTAGAGATCCATTTTGCCGGCCTCCGAGCAACGCCATTAGACCGGTCAGACGCGAAGTGAGCTGTGCGGCTGTGCCCACAAGATCGATCCGGGCTCGATGGAGCGGGTCGGCATCGGTTCCGGGTCGATCCCGTGTGCGGCAGTAGCGTGGCGCCGCCACAGGACCCGGACGTCGGTGCGCCGGGAGCGATCCCCGGTCAGGGCAGCCGCCCGCTCCTGCTCTGCCAGTCGGGAGCACTCGCGACAGTCGGGCCACGCCGGTCCCAGCCCATCGCGGTGCGCGTCGCGGTCCTGGCTGGCGGACAGGTATCGGCCGAGATCCGGTCCGTCCTCCCGGCCCGGGCTCGTCGCCCCACGGGCGGGGATGACGGCTGCTGCCTCGTGGCCAGCTCCGCTGTCGCCTTCGACCCAGTACGTGGAATCGGTCATATCGTCGCTCCCTTGAAGCGTCGTCACCCCCCGGGGCCGTCTCAATCGGTCGCCGGGCTTGAGCGAGCCGTACTACCCACGACTAGCCACGGCTATCTACGTGGCTAGCTATGGCGGGCCCGGCCTGGTCGCCTAGCGTTCGATCATGAGCATCGACCGGGAAGGCCCTGTGCCGCCGTACGTACAGATCGCCGACGCACTGCGCGGGCGCATCGCCTCCGGCGAGATCGCGCCCGGCAAGGCCATCCCCTCGCTGGTCGATATGGAGCAGGAGTTCGGCGTGGCCCGGGACACCCTGCGCAAGGCCGTGAAAGTACTCAAGGACGCAGGACTCGTGCACACGGTCAGCGGTCTTGGAACCTTCGTAGTGGACAAGCCTCCGACGCCAGGGAGCTGAGAGGCAGAGGACAGCGAGCTGAGGCTCCTACTCGGCCGGTGCCTCGCGCCGCAGCGCCGTGCAGCCGCATCCTGAGCGGCAGTCGCCTCTCGATTGCTCAGGCACTGTCCCGCGCATTCTCAGACCCTAGAGCGCCCTGGACTTTGGAGTCGCACACTCGCCCGCCTTTGCGGCGTGCGTAGGGACACGGCGCTCCCTCGGCCAGATGCCGGTCCACAACCCCCCAGCATGCCAGAGGGGATCTGGAGGCGCTGGGGCGCCGGCGGAGCGATCGCCTGTGCTCAGCCGTGGTCGAGCTGGGGGACGACGTCCATACCTTGCGCGTAGACCTCGACAGCGGCGCGCATGGTGCCCTGTTGGGCGCAAACCTGGTCTGCCACAGCAGCGCCGCGCTGAGCGAGGCCGGCACGACGCAGCCGCCCATGGATGCATCGGTGGGCGCGCTCTCTCGCTGCGACTGGTCTCCTTTGGCCGCCCGCGCCGTCCCGCCTGGTTGGTGAGCTACCCGTGGTGGGCAACGTGGACCCCGGCATGCTCTCAGGGTGTCGGAGAGCAGCTGGCTAAACACGACTCTCCTGGGCGCGCCGACGGACGTGGCCTTACAGGCCGGGCGCCGCTTGGGTTGTGACTATCTGCGGCCCCTGGTCGGACACTGTTCCGCGGCGGCGGTAAAGGGTGGTTGTAAGGCGGGGCGGACCTTACAGGGCCGTGATCTTGGCTCCTTGCAGCCGCAGCGTTATCGGGTCGTGATCGGAGCACCCGAAGCCTGTAAGGATCTTGGTTAGGTGGCGGGGTTGGTTGAGGGCAGATTCCCATCCGCTCCCGGAAGGACCCGCCGATGCCCGCCCCCACCTCCACTCCCCGCCCACCGGGCGCGGCCGAGCCGCCGGATCCTAGTCCCGTCGCCACTGCTGATGGTCTGCAGCGTGCGCAGCGTCGTGCCCGCCTGGCGCGGATCGGGGTGTGGGCTGCGCTGTGCGCAGGGCCGCTTGCGCTGGCGGCATCGTGCGGATCCGGGCAGCCCGTGCAGCGCCCCGCTGTACGCACTGCGACCGCTGCCGCTAGCCCTGCGGCGGCGGATCCGGCTGGCTATGCGCAGATGTTCATCGACCTGTGGCTGCGCAGCGACAGCTCCTCACCCGGCAGTGATGCGCGTGCGCAGCCGGTGCGCGCCATGGCGCCCGGAGTGGATCTGCTGACGGGCAGCCAGACCACGCGCAGTGTCGAGGCGTCCGCAGCGGTGCGCAGTTGGCAGGTCCGGCCCGGCTCCTGGTCGGTGGTGGTCGCGGTGGAACTCGTCTCGACGGACAGCGCGGGCAAGAGCGCTGCGCAGTTGCGCTACTTCGCAGTGCCGGTCGCCTGGTCTGTCAGTGCCCCGTCGCTGGGCGCGCCGGGGTCGTTGATCGTGACCGGTGATCCGGCCGAGGTTGCTGCGCCGGGGACGGGCACGGTACCGGCGTCGGTGTATCCGGCGTCGGTCGGATCGGGGTCGGCGTTGGCGGGCTCGGTGTCCGCGTGGGCGCAGGCGTATCTGACGGGCTCGGGCGAGGTGGCGCCGTTGCTCGCCCCGGGGACAGTGCTGGCCACTTTGGCGAGTCCCCCGTACGCGCAGGTGCAGGTCGGTCAGGTCAGTGCGGAGCGGCCGGGGATGGACGGGGCGGTGCCGGCCGACGGGACCACGGTCGAGGTGCTGGTGCGCGTCAGTGCGCAGGACGGCACCGGTGCGCAGTGGCCGCTGCAATACGCGCTGCGCATGCGCGCACGGGCCGGCCGCTGGGAGGTCGCCGCGCTGGAGCCCGGACCGCTGATCGCCTCGAGCAGCGCGCAACCCTACCCAGCCACCACGAGTGCGCAGAGCACTGAACTTCCTGCGTAATAACGCCGCGCCGTCTTCAAGTGCTGCGCACCTCGCGCAGCGCTGAGTCCCGCGCGCTGTGACCGCGCAATTGATCACCCTTCAGAACGACGCGGAGGACGCGATGTCCCATCCCTCTGTCCAGCTCGCCGGTCCGCTCCAGGATCTGGGCAACCACTTCATCTCCATGCTCACCGGCTGGGCCGCCCCCTGCCTGCTGGTGGTGGGCGCGATCATCGTCATCGTCACGATGATCCGGCGCTTCAGCCTGAAGGCCGGGATCGGGGCCCTGCTCGCGCTGATCGTGTGCCTGGGGATGTACCAGTCCCGCGACCGGCTCGCGACGATGTTCTCCAACGAGGTCAACTCGGTGCCGGGCGGCGCCGCCTACCTGCCGGGCCCGGTCGTGGCCCCGCTGCCCCCGAACGTGCAGTAGTGACGGGCACAGCGGGCGACCGCCTGCCGTTCAGCTTCCTGACCATCGACGAGCTGCAGGAGGCATTCCTCGCCCTGGAGGACAAGGATCGCGAGGAGGTCGTCGATGACCTCGCGCGCATCGCCCGCCGGGGTCCGGCTGCCGGCTTCATCTCCAACTACGCCTCGCAGCGCCCGGACGCGAAGTCGGTGCCGACGAAGCTGCGCGAGATCATCACGATCCGCTGCTGCACGCAGGTGTCGGACAAGACCAGCTCGGACATGGTGCTGGGCTCTGGCAAGGCCGCCATGGGTGCCGATGCCTCGCTGCTCTCGGAGGACCCCGTGGGCGCCACCGTTCTGGTCACCGGGCCGGCCAGCTTCGCGACGGTGAAGAACGACATGCTCACCACGGCCGAGTTCAACGCCATGTGCACCAAGGGCCGGGCCCTGCGCCAGGCCCTCGACCAGCTGTCCGGGGACGCCGTCGGCGACGTCAGCAGCACCGCCGCGGACCAGGGCGTCACCATCGCGGCGGTGCTGTCGGACTGCCTGGATGCGATGCGGCACAGCCCGAAGATGCACCGCCGACCTGCTCGCCCGCCTGGTCAACCTCGACGAGGAGTACGGCGACTGGGACCGTGAGCGGCTCGCCCGGGAACTGGAGCTGGCCGGTGTGGTCCGCACGACGAAGCAGGTGAACATCGGCGGTACGAACCTCGCCGGCTACCGCCGCGAGGACCTGGAGCAGGCCGTGCCCGCCGAGCTACTCGCCGCCCGCCCATGACCGCGTAGAGGGGGAGGCCGCTACCTTCCCCTCTATCGGCGACCCTTCTGCGAGGCCACTACCCGGCGTGTGGATCTAGAGGGGGCCCACTACCGGCGTAGAGGGGCCGACTTGGGCTGCGACCTGCGAAGTAGTGGCCCTAGAGGGGTATGGAACGTGCCCGTGAAACCCGCTTCGGGGCGACTGTGAGGCCGCTCAGCACCAGGCTGTCCCCGGAGCCCGATCCGCCGATCGGAGGGACAGCATGGCAGCGGCAAGGGGTGAGCGGAGGTCGTGCAGCGTGGCCCTAACCTGCTGCCAGGAGGTCGAGGCCGCACGCGTCACCTCGCGACGCCGATTGAGGAGATCACGGTCTTCCCGGACTCCGTCATCTTCGCGGCCATGGCACAGCTGGAGTAGCCGCCATCGGGTTGGTAGAGGTTCGGCACGCGGGACTCCCCGAAGTACAGGTGGACGCTGTCGCTGTAACTGTTACCAGGGCATTCGATGGTGAAGTACACACGGACGTCCGTACTGTTCGACGCCGAGGACGTGTCAACCCAGCCGTGAGCCTCCCCGGGGGAGTGCTCCATGCAGACATTCATTCCCCAGCCGTGGCCACCGCCGGAGTTCGAGGCGTAGCGCCAGCCGGTGCAGACGGTGGATCCGTAGGCGTGGGCGGTACTCGCGGTGGTGATGGTCGCGCCGCCGGCGAGGGCCAAGCTGGCGGCGGCCATGGCGATGGCGCGTCGGGTGTTTCGGAGCTTGAGCATGGGTGGCCGGGTCTCCTGATTGTTGGGGGTGGCTGGCTCCGCCGTTGCGGCTCCAGGAGCGATCCTTCGGGCTCAGCGGAGTGTCCAGCCATGGGTTCGGACGACCCTGGACAACCTCGGACGGGCTTGGACGAACCTGGACGGGGCGCAACTACCGATCCCCGGGACAAAGCCCCTCGACGGCGCACCCGCGTCCAGCGATCGCAGCAGGCCGTCATTGTCCTGGCCGCGCTGCGCACGATGCGCGGCATGCGCAAGGACCAGGCCAAGGCGGCGAGGGCGGAGCGCGGCAGCAAGGGGAAGCACTGAACCTGCCACTGCCTGATGGGACAGTGCACCGTGGCGTGTCGGGCGTAGCAACCGAAGCAGGCCGTTCCTACGATGATCAGCTGAAGGCCCTCGCTGTGCCCCCGTGCAGTTGGGGCCTTCACCATGCCCGGGCGTCAGGCCGGCGGCCGGTCGCTGACGACGAGCTCGCAGTTGGCCTCATCGTCCATCACGCGGAATCCGGCTTCGATCAACACCACCGTCAGCGCGAGATACATGGCGGTGCGCACCCGCGCAATGGCCGCTAACGTCTCCGCCGCGGTGGTGTGCCCGTGCGTCTGGACGGTTACCGCTGCAAGTTCCTCGCTCGGATTCCGGCGCACAACCACCGAGGAGCCCTCGGCGCGTATCCGGAGTACCGCACCGCCCTCGCTGGACGCCTCCGGGTCGAACCCGGCCGGCCGCAGTGCGCGGGACATGCGACCGGGCAACGCCTCCTCTTCGGTTGTCATGGCCAGCATGGTAGAGCGCGGAGATTGCGGGTCATGACGCCCGTCGGCGGGTGCTCAGCCGCGCCGTGACTGCTCACACCCACACGTCGGGGCCGCCGAGGCGCCAGAGGAGCTGCTCCGGGTCGTACGGGTCAAGGTCTTCCAGTCCGGCGCGGCGCGCGAACCCGACCACGTCGTCCAGGGTGAACGCCCGGCCGACGGCCTCGTACCGGATCTCGACGCGCCGGTACGGCGGATCCCTGTGCACAGCGGGAACACGATGACCGGCGGATCGGTCGGCAGGTCCATGACCCCATCGTCCGTCCGCGAGGTGTCACCCGCACGGCGGACATGGTCGAGGCTCCTCGTAGATGGTCACGAGCCCGGGTGTGGGATTCGGGGTCATAAAACCGCCGCTCACGCATGCAGCTTTCGCCATGCTAGAGCCGGACCATCCGCCGCAGGCTGCTGTATAGCGATCGCGGCAGCATCGTCTCCCAGTCGGCCGCCGCAGTACGCGAGGAGATCGCGCCGTAGGTGCTGCAGAAGTGTCTCCGGACCCTGACCCGTCCACTGGCCGACCCGTTCCGCCAACGGATAGAACTCTCCTGCCCGGTTCCGCGCTTCGATGACACCGTCGGTGTACATCAGCAGGCTATCGCCCGCCTCGAAGACAGCCGTGTCCGCGCTGTACTTCGTCACTGCCAACAGGTGCATGCCGAGCGGCGGGATCGGATCAGGGCTTTCGAGGAATCTCACCTCGCCGTTATGGATCAGCAGGGGTGGGGGGTGCCCGCAGTTGGTGATCTGCACGATCGGCTCGCTGCTCGGGATGTGGAGCAGCAAGGCGGTGATGAAATGCTCGGCTGCGTGAGCGTAGTCGTCTACGAAGTCGGCCAGGTAGCGGCTGACACTGAGGTCGAGGGCGGCGGCGAGATCGGGCAGGGTGGCGTGGCTGTCGGCCGCCTCGCGGAACGCGCCGATCAGCAGGGCTGACTCGCCGACGGCGGTCAGGCCTTTGCCACGCACATCCCCGATGATCATGCGGGTGCCGTGCCGGGTACACGTGGCCGTGTAGAGGTCCCCACCGATCTCGGCCTGGTCAGCGGCGGCCAGATAGAACGAGGCGACCCGCAGTTGCCCGAGGCGATTCGGCAACGGGCGCATGAGGGCGCGTTGGGCCGCTTCGGATACGGAACGTATCTGCTCCATCTGCTGCTGCCGCTGGTCACGGACCCGGGACAGGAACACGACCAGGGTGGAGAGGGTCGTGGTGGCGATGATCTGGATGGCCTCCTCGCGTTGCACGTCGAGGACGTCCCAGCGGGCGGCGATGTAGGTCTGGGCGCACACGGCCAGCAGTCCTGTCGCGGCTGTGAGCCACGCTCCGCCGAACAGTGCCGCGATCAGGGGCGCCAGGATGAGCAGCACGCCGTAGTGGACGTTGTCGGGAGTCAGCACGTCGAAGACCGTGACTGCGACGATGAACCCGAGTGGAATCAGGGCCAGCGCATGGCGTCTGTGCCATGACGGCCACAGTGCGTGGCTGCCCTTCCGTTCTCCCACATGTCCACCATGCGCCCTTGGGACCGGCCGTTCCATGTGGGTCAGGCCCCGACGCCAGTGATGGTGTCGGGGTGCCCTTCTGCTGTTCACAACCCTCTACAGCCGTGGCCAGCCCGCCCGGAGCGCCTGGGGCGGGCTTACCGGACGGCCGTCGTCACGCCGCCGCGCGGCGGCTCGGCATCCCGAAGTCGAGATCAATCTGAGCCCGTCACACCGACGGGCTCAGCCACCCTCGATGCCGAGACGTGACGCCGACCAAGAGGGCGGGCCCTGAGGACAAAAAGGCCGATGCCGATGCCCCAGACAGTGCGGTTCTCCTGTCCATCCGCACGGTGCAGCCCGAGGTGCGGCCGGCTCACCGGGATGGTCGACTGGGCCTGATTCTGCAACATTTCGTGCAAGGGAGCCCAGCATGGCAATTATCGCGATCTTCGACCAACCCGGCATGACCCAGGCCCAGTACGAGCAAGCCGCCAACAAAGTGAACAGCGGCCGTGGCCTGGTGAAGAGCCCCGCGGACTGGCCCGTACCCGGCCTCATCTCGCACATCTCCGCCCCCACTCCCAACGGCTGGTACGTCGCCGACATCTGGGAGTCCGAGGAGGCGTTCCGACGGTTCGGCGACATCATCCTGCCGATTCTGCGAGAGGCCGGTGCCCCGGAGGTGGAGCCGAAGATCTACCCGATCTTCAACCTGGTGACCTCGTAGCCCGTCTGCCTTCTGATAAACGAAATTCGTTGGTGGCCCGGCCTGGGCGACGCCCAGTGAGTTCTGGGCGGCCGCCCTGCCGTCGCCTCCACAGCCAGGCAGGGCGGCCCGTCTCAGTTTGGCGAAAGGTCCGGCACGGCGGGCACGAACGGCAGCTGCGCCTGCGCCGCCGAGAACCGGGCGCGCCGCAGGAACAGCGCGACACAGGACCGGCAGTAGCGCAGCTCATAGCCGGGACCGGACGCGCCTTCGATGTGACCGACCGGGATCGTCGCAGCACGCCGGCCGCACTTGTCGCAGAAGTGGCGCAGCCAGCTGCTCGCCCACGCCTCCGCGTCGAGGAACACCGTGTCGTCGGGATGCTCGGTCACCGGGCCGGCCGCCCGCCGCGGCCAGCCATGAAGGCTCGGTACTGAACTTGAATTGGTGATGTCGGGCTCGGTTGCCCGGCATCGGTCGCTACGCTCGTAAGAGGCGTCCGGGTGTTGCCAGGGTCTTGCGCCAGGAGAAGATCCTCCAGTGAGCCAACCCCTGCCCAAGTTGCCGAAGCCCAGGTTCGCCTGATCCGCGTTCAGCCCCCCTCCGCAGCGCCCGACCTGATCGCTGTCGATCTCGGTGAGACAGGCATCCCGTGCGGACTGATCGGCTACGAGTACCGGCCGCTGAGCGCACCGGTTTTCCTGGCAGGGAGAGGCGAGCGGGGGCTGATCGTTGTCGCGACGAGTGGCCTGTTCCAACGCATCGCCGTCGATGTTGCCACCGGTCGCGTGCTGCAGATCCCCGCCAACGAGGCAGCGATGGCCAACCACGTGAATGGCGACCTCCGCTCCTTCAACCGCTGCGTCGCGGCCGTGATCGCACGGCTTCCCGTTCCGTCCTGACGGCGACGGCGACGAGGACGAGTACGAGGAGGAGGCGGAAGAACTTCGCGGCCTCCTCGCCGGAATCGATGAAACCGCACTCGCTCATAACGGGTTCTGGGAGACGTTCTGTGACGATGTGGCGATGGGGAACTATGCGGACTGGGACGCGTGAACTGCTCAACCGGCTGGAGAGCGAAGGCGACGGCCGGGCTGACGGCTCTGGGACGTTCAGCGGCGATCACACCGACAGGGTCAGACCTGTATCGGCCAGACAGCCGTCGATGACCTCCGGCCTGTACTGGAACATCTTGAGCTTGCGCTTCACGGCACGGGTGACCTGGCCGAGGTCAGCGGCGGCGAGGTTGCCGATGCCGCGCTTGACCAGCGACCACGTTGGGCGGTGCCGGGGTCCCGGCCTGCATTCGACTTCCTGGGGTTCCACATCCGGATCAACGCCGTCGGCACCGGCCACGCCCTTGATCTCTGCCAGCAGCCCGGTGAGGTACTCGCGGAAACTGCGCCGCTGGGCCAGCGAGACCATCAAGTCATCGAAGCGGGCCGCGTACGCCTCCAATGGACCCGGCGCGGGCGGGCACAGCCGCCGTTCGGTCATCAGGAACCCCCTGCAACCTGCGAAAACCCCAACTTCAGGCGTATCGCCGACCTGACCCAACGTCAACCCTTGTTACTCGCCGGTGCAACACACCACCGGTACGCCGAACCGATCGACTCCGCGGCCTCCTACACGAGTACCAACATGCAGCCTGAGCAGGGCGGATGAGGTTCGGCAAGTACAAAGACGATCGAAGCGCCGAGTCGATCAAGGAGCTTCAAGCTCGCCGACGTTGAACGCCAGGCTCAGGCGGCGTGTGCCGAGTCACACGCTCCAAGGCCGCCCAAGTTGTCTGCATCACAGCGGAAATGTCTCTTTAGTGTGCATGCTCTAAAGGGACCGCGACTCCCGAAGTGGCGCCCATCGGCGCCCTCTTGGGCGCGAACTCGCAAAGTGACCCAGGACACAGCACACCTGGCGTTCCCACATGTCCTCCTCCCTGAAAAGGTGCCCCTTTATGGCCGCTTACCTCTGTCCTCCTGCCGTGATACACGGCGAGCACGCCGTGGAGACCGGCCAGATCGTCGCGGAGGTGCGCGACCGGCATCCGCACGCGGCGTGGGCGCCGAGGATCGACGGCATCGCGGCCAGCACGGGCATCTCGACCCGCGGGTGGATGCTGCCGCTGGAGGCCGCCGTCGCGCCCGGCAGAGGCGGCGGCCTGCGGGCTGTCGGCATCGGCCCGGCCCAAGAGGCGTTGGCACGCGACGGGTTCACCCAGCACGAGGTGGACCGCGTCATCTCCGCACTTGAGGCGATACCCGCGCCGCAGACCGTCGAGGAGCGCACCGCGCCGGCCTGGGAGGCCGTGCGGTCCTACGGGGAGCGTGCGGCGCGCGGAGCCCTGCAGATCGCCGGGCTGGACCCCGCGGACGTCGACTGCCTGATCACCAGTCACTCCACCACCCCGGCGCTGCCGGGTCTGGACATCGCCCTGGCCAACAAGCTTTCGCTCCGGAACGACGTGATGTTGCTGCCGGCCACGCAGTGGGCGTGTATAGCGGGGACCCGCTCCCTGGCGCTGGCGGCGGACCTCGTGGCCGCGGACCCCGACCGAGTGGTCCTGGTCGTGATCTCGGAGGCGCTGAGCACGACCTACCAGCCCGTGGACGACACTCTCGAGTCCCTGATCGTCCGGTTGCTGTTCGCGGACACCGCGGTCGCCGCGGTGGTCACGGGCCGCCCGAGGCGCGAGTCGGTGCTGCGTCTGGACTCCGCGTGGCACCACACTGTGCCGGGCACCCAGGACCTGCACCGCCTGGATACGCGGGCGGACGGCACCCACTTCGTCATGGACCGGCGCGGGCCGCGCGCCGTACAGGAGACGGTCACCGCGATGTGGGAGTGGCTGCGCGTCCGTTACCAGGACGACCCCGAGGCCTGGCACCCCGACCTGCTGCTCGCCCACCCTGGCGGGACCCGGGTGCTGGAGTACATGGAGCAGACGATGCCCGACGCGTGGCCGTCGGGGCTGCTGGACTACAGCCGGGACAGCTACACCAGCGGCAACCGCGGAGGCGCCGCCGTGTTCGACATCATGCGGCGGGCGCACGACGCCGGGCAGAACCCGGGCAGTCGCGCCGTCCTGTACGCGGCGGCACCGGGCCTCACCGCCACCGCCCTGGAAGGGGAATGGCTGTAGTACGGAGCCGCGCGGCCCGTACCAGCGCCCCCGGCCGCAACCGCGTCACTTCGCGACTTCCGCCCAGACCACCTTGCCGGTGTCCGTCCACCGCACCCCCCACCGGGTGGTGAGCCTGTGCACGATGTGCAGGCCACGACCGCCCTCGTCGAGGAGGCCGCCCCGGCTCAAACGCGGCCTGCCGTTGCCGGTGTCGCCCACCTCGCACAGCAGGCCGTCACCGGCCCTGATCACCCGTACCGTGATGGGACCAGCGGCGAAGCGCACCGCGTTCGTGACCAACTCGCTGACCAGCAGCAGCACGTTGTCCAGAGTGTCGTCCGCGGTGCGCCATTGCCGCAGCAGTGCGGAGACTCGCGCGCGGGCACGGGCGGGGGCGTCGTCGCGGGCTGGCAGCCGCCAGGTCATGGTGTCCCCCTTGCGGTAGCCGATCATCCGCGCGAGCAGCAGAGTCACGTCGTCGCGCTGGCGTGCGGGCGCCAGCGCGGAGACGACGCGCCGGGCGGCCTGCTGCAGGGCGTCCCAGGGATGCACCACGGACACGGCGTCCACCAGCCTGCCGATGCCCTCGTCGATCGACATGGCCGGATCCTCCACCAGGCCGTCCGTGTAAAGCGCGAGCAGGGAGCCCGGGGGCGTGCCGAACGTGTGCACGCCGAACGGCTCCCGCAGCGCGAACTCAGCGCCGAGGCCGGGGTGAGGGCGGACCGCGAGCGGGCTCGCGTGCCCGTCCGGGGAGACAAGGACCGGGGGGAGGTGGCCGGCGCTGGACAGCGCCACCTGGTGGCTGACCGGGTCGTAGAGGGCGATGCAGCAGGTCGAGCCCAGGGCGCTGTAGCCGGCCGCCAGCCCGGACTCCGCGTCGTCCAACTGCGTCACGGTCTCGTCCAGGTGCTCCAGCACCTCGTCGGGCGCCAGCCCCGCGGACAGCAGCGCGCGGGCCTCCATGCTCAGCTGGCCCATGGTGGCCGCGGCTCCCAGACCGTGCCCGACGACGTCACCGACCACCAGCGCGGTACGGCCGTCCGGCAGCGGAAAGCTGTTCACCCAGTCGCCGCCGACGCCCGCGCTGTCGGGGGTGGCCGGCTGGTAGACGCTGGCGATCTCGATGGTGTCGCCGCCGGTCCGGGGCAGCAGCCGGCGCTGCAGCGCCAGCACCTGCGTGTGCTCGCGCTGGTGCTGACGGGCCAGGTCGACGTGATGGGCGGTCCTGGCCACCAGTTCCTGCAGGTCGAACAGCTCGCTGTCGCGGAAGGGGCGGTCCGCCCGCCGCCAGACCTCCGCCACGCCGAGCACGACGGGCGGCGCGCCGTCCAGGACCAGCGGTATACACGCCACACCCGCCGACCGGTCACCGGGCACCAGGGCACGCGTCACTTGCGGATTGCCGAATACCCGCTCGACCGCCTCCCGGTCGGGTATGACGATGGCCTGTGGGGCGTCGTCCCGCCGTACCGCCTGCGCCAGCAGGCGACTCGCGTCGCTGGGAAGATCGTCGCCCGGAGTCACATAGCCCTCGGGCCACGCCCGGTCCGGCACCAGGGCCGCCCGCCGTAGCCGGATGCGTCCCTGCCCCTGCCCGGTGATTCCCTCGCCCGACCACACGGCGTAGTCGAGGTCGACAGCGGCGACGTCTCCCCAAGCCAGCAGGGACTGCGCCAACGACTGCGCAGTCTCGCCGATGTCCAGCGAGGTGCCGATCGCGGTCTCGGCGGCGTACAGGTGCAGCCTCGTGGCCATGGCGATCAAGGAGACGGTCAGGCCCTCCTGTGGCCCCGCGGCGGGCAGGATGCTCATCGAGACGACCAGCTCCGACCCGTCGCCTCGCCGTAGGCGCTGGATCCGGGCGACGTGCGCTTCACCGGTCTCCAGGACCTGGCGCAACCGCCGTGTGACGGTCGGTACGTCCCCGGGGGGCAGGAGATCGACGAAAGGACTCCCGGCCCCGGCGTCCAGACCCGCGAACACGGGGGTGTCCAGATTGCAGCGGGTGATTCTCAGATCCCTGTCTAGACCGACCGCGCCGAGAATCTGATCCTGACGGCCCTCTGCCGGGTTGTCGGGTACGCCTTGGCGGGTGGTGCGGTCGCCCTGTACGTCGGCAGGACCGGCGACCGCTCCCGCTCCGCCGCGTGGGAGGTTGCGCTCCAGGGCGCTACTGACCAGGTCGAACGGCGACGAGGACGAGGACGAGGGAGAGGGTGTGGAGTCCATGCGGCTCCCTCAGCAATCCCCGGCGCAGAGCCGGGGCCGTGTTCTGACGCCTGCGACAGGCCCCGAAATGCCTGACCGCACATCTCATTCAATAACACTGGGCGCCGCTTGCCCACTCCAGCGAATCGCGCTCCGCACGCGGACAGCAGATGGCCATGGGATCCAGTGGCGGGGCAGCAGCCGCGCACGCAGTAGACGTCGCCTTGTGGGAGATCACTTCGGCGTAGTGGTCGAGGCGTGGTCGATCATCGCGGCGGCGAGGCGTGTCGTCGCGGGGCTCCCCGACTGTAATGGCCGCACCTCGGCCAGCATCGCCTCCGGCCATGCCCGGCACCGCGTACGAACACTGACCCGACCGGGCACACAGTAAGAGCCCGGGTCGAGGAGCAGACCGGTGGCCGCATCGGCTGGTTCCGCCCTGACTATGCCGGCGTGGAGCTCCTCCAGATGGGGCAACCTAGGTAATCCCCTTGCGATCAAGAGGAAGGGATTACTAAGGTTGTCCCATGCGTGGAGATCGGCAGTTCCAGCCGCCAACGGAGGCACAGCACCTCCGTATCCAGGGCGACCTTCTGGACCTTGCCCGGAAGTGGGCCCGCGAGTTGGCCCAGGTCGGCGAGGACGGTGCTCGGTCCCCCTTCCTTGCCAGGGCCGCCGGCGACCAGGACGAGCAACAAGGAGTGCTCGGCTTTCTAGCCGCGCAGAATCAACTCCTCAAGGCGCTGGAGCCCTCGATAGCGGAGACGGCTCTGATCGCCCTGAACAACGGCACTGACTACGAGGACGTTGCGGCTGTCCTGGGGGTGACCCGCCAAGCTGTGGTGAAGCGCTGGGGGCACCAACGACGAAACGGAGAGCGGGTCGCGGTCGTCATCTCTCGTCGAGACCGTGTCCGCGAGTACCCGGACGATCCGCGGGGCCGGGTCGGCGAGGTCGGGGGCATCGGACAGTACGACAGTGACCGAGGGGTCTGGCCGATCGGCGCGAAAGTTCGCGCTGAGGCGAGGTACGCAATCGTCGCGGTCGAGGGCACTGTGCGGCGCGTCTACGCCATCGCGTCGGCGTCTTGGGAGGAAGTCGAACCGCGTTTGTGGCAGTTCGCCGCTGTCGGCGACCGGCAGCTGACCGCCAAGGAGATCGCAGCGGCCCACCAGACCTTTGATCTTCCTCTCCAGCCCGGAGACGAATGCCCCACGCGCGTCGGCGGCGCCTACCGCCCGCACTGGTTCTGAGCCCACAGCTCCGTTTACACGATAGGGATCAGCGATGGACAGCAACGCCTACAACGCCGGGTTGGCCCGCCTGCGCGCGCTACCGGTGGTTTGTTGCACCGGCGAGTAACAAGGGTTGACGTTGGGTCAGGTCGGCGATACGCCTGAAGTTGGGGTTTTCGCAGGTTGCAGGGGGGTTCCTGATGACCGAACGGCGGCTGTGCCCGCCCGCGCCGGGTCCATTGGAGGCGTACGCGGCCCGCTTCGATGACTTGATGGTCTCGCTGGCCCAGCGGCGCAGTTTCCGCGAGTACCTCACCGGGCTGCTGGCTCCGCGGGACCGGAACAAGACGCTGACCTGCCTGGCTGATGCCGAGCCGGTGGCCGGAGCCCAGAACCCGGCCGTCCAGCGCGTGCAGTTCTTCCTGTCCGAGTCCACCTGGAAGTACGAGCGGATCAACGACCGGCGCGTCGAGCTGCTGCTGGCCGACCCCGCGACCGCCCCGCACGACCAGGGCGTGCTGCGTACCGAGTACCACCGGCGTATCGCCGCCGTCGGCGAACCCGAAGCCGCCGCCTACCTCGCCCTGCACAAGACGCTCAAGGCCACGGGGCAGAGCATCGACCCACCCGACGCCCTGATCGCCGCCACCGCCCTGGCCAACGGCTGGACCCTCGCCAGCCGCAACACCAAACACCTCGCCCGCACCGGTGTCACGCTGATCAACCCCTGGCACCACCAGAACTAACAGCCGCACCCCTTCCCCACGGCGCCGTATGCGCTGCGACGACGATCTCCCGTGCGACATAGGATTCGAACGCGTTCAATAGACGTCGGTGCCTTCTGCGCTCCGCGAGCAGCCATGCGACGGCCCGATCGCCGCGGAGGGCGACTGACACGCCCGCTCGATCCGGCCGTACCGGCCTGCCAGTTGACGGGCCGCTAGCTGTTCTATCCATAGAGGTTGGTGACAGCGGTGGGCCTGGTTTAGGGCTTCCGGCCGCCCATGGAGTCGGTAGTCGCGTCCGTGGTCCTATGCGGTGGCCTCGTTGGGGTCGTCGTGGAGTTGGTGCTGGTGGAGGATACCGGGCATGCGTTGTTCGACCCAGGTGACGAGCCCGGTGACCAGTTCGGCTGCTTCCTGGCCCTGTGGGGTCAGGCTGTACTCCACGCGGGGCGGGACTTGCGGGTAGGCCTTGCGGTGGACGAAGCCGTCGCGTTCCAGGGTCTGCAGTGTCTGGGCGAGCATCTTCTCGCTGACACCGTCGATCCGCCGGCGCAGTTCGCTGAAGCGGTAGGTGCGCTCGCGCAGTGCCCCCAGCGCCAGGACACCCCAGCGGCTGGTGACGTGCTCCAGGACCAAGCGGGCCGGACACGTGCGGTCGTAGACGTCGAACCCCGTCGTCCGTGACCGGGTCTCCCTCGTTTGGCTCATGCCGCTGCCCTTACTTACTTTGAAGTGGGTACTTCCGAATCGAAAGCTTCCTGCTTAGCGTAGAAGACGAAGCGACCACGCTTCCAGTGGCCGAGCGCAAGGAGGGTAACTAAGGTCCTGAGCAGGCCCGGTCCTAAGCCTCTTCCGAATGGGCGGGGGAGGCATAGTCTGGGTCGTGAAGCAGGTAGCAGCGACACGGCGTTCTAGGAAGGCTTCTGGTCTTTCCGCCCTTCGCGCCCTGCTGTCCGGGTGATGCCGGAGCGGTCCCCCTTTCGGGGCCGTCAGCCCCAAAGTAGGACCAGCGCCGCGTGCCTGTCGCCCACAGGCCGCCGAGGAAGAAGCGCGGGGCCCCCTTGAAATCACTGCGGCCATCACCGGTGTCCGACGGCGCACCTGTGCCGTCGAGGCGGTGTCCCCTACCCGATTGGAGCAGGCATGTCCGTCCTGGAGCAGAACAAGAAGATCGTCGTGGACTACTACCAGACCGCCTTCGGCGGCAACCCGGAGAAGGCGATCGCGGACCACTTCGGCCCCCGCTACGTCCAGCACAACCCCGACGCCCAGGACGGCCCGGAGGCATTCATCGGCTTCGTTCGCTGGCTGCGCGGCGAGTACCCGGACCTGCGGCTGGATATCAAGCGGGTGATCGCCGAGGGCGACATGGTGGTCACGCACTCCCACCTGGTACTGGAGCCCGGCAAGCCGGGCCGGGCGCTGGCGGACTACTTCCGCCTGGAGGACGGCAAGGTCGTCGAGCACTGGGACGTCATCCAGGAGGTCCCGACCACCGCCGCCAACGACAACGGCATGTTCTGAAAGCCGCGTGGTGAGCATGGACTTGGAAACCTCGACGGCTCCGGCCGACGTGGTGCGGCGCCAGTACCTGGCGTCGGCCACCGGTGACCTGGAGGCGTTCCGGGCCACCGTCGCCCCCGATGTCGAGTGGACCGAGACGGCCGGCTTCCCCCTGGGCGGCACTTACCGCACCCCGGACGGCGTCATCGCCGGCGTCATGGAGCAGTTGGCCGCAGCGTGGGACCAGTGGGTCACCCACGACGACACCTACGTCGTCGACGGTGAGCGGGTCGTGGTCCTGGCCCGCTACAGCGCCGTCAACAAGGCGACCGGCAAGTCGATGGAGGTCCGGGTCGCGCACAGCTTCGTCGTGCGCGGCGGACGGATCGTGCGCTTCGAGCAGTTCGTCGACTCCGCCGGCGTCCACGCGGCCATGACCGCCTGACCTCCCCCGGGGTGGCACCCCACCCGGTGCCGCCCCGGGGCCAGGGGCAGACCAGCGCACTTCCTGCGCAGGACGACCCCGGTGGGCCCGGTAATGGGCAGCCTTCCGCAACCGAAAACAACGACTTCAAGGAGAACCAGCACATCATGCGCGTAGAGGTATGGGGCGACATCGTGTGCCCCTGGTGCTACATCGGCAAGGCCCGCTTCGAGCAGGCCCTGGCCGGCTTCGAGCACCGCGACCAGGTTGTGGTGGAGTACCGGTCCTTCGAGCTGGAACCCGGACGCGACCGCGCCGACATCGTGCCCGTCGAGCAGATGCTGAGGAGCAAGTTCGGCCCACAGGGGCCGGGTATGGACCGCCGGGTCGCCGAACTCGCCCGTAGCGAGGGCCTGGACTATCGCACCGACCGCCAGATCGGAAACACCCTGGACGTCCACCGACTGGTGCACCTCGCTCGGGAGCGCAACCTCCAGCACCAGTTCATCACCGCCGCGTTCCACGCCAACTTCGCCCAGGCACGCACCCTGTTCACCACCAGTGCCCTTTCCGAACTCGCCCCGGAGGTGGGACTCGACACCCACGAGGTGGGCCAGGTACTCGACGATCCGACCGCCTACACCGCCGCCGTGCGCGCCGAGGAACAGCGCGCGGCGGACCTGGGAGCGACCGGGGTCCCCTTCTTCCTTATCGACGGGCGGCACACCGTCTCCGGCGGCCAGTCCTCCGACGCGTTCACCCGGGCCTTGCACCAGGCATGGACCAGCCGGCCCGAGGCCAGTGCCGAGGAGGCGGGAGTGCTCTGCAGCCCCGACGGCACCTGCGAGGTACCCACACCCCCCGATGACCAACAGGTCGGGCGCCCGATGTAGAGCAGTTGGCAACCGCGCTCAGCAGCGCGCCACCACCCCATCACCGCGGCCGGGGACACGATCAACAGCTCGTGTCCCCGGCCGCGGTCACGTTCGGAACGAGGAACACCGACATGGTCCATCGCAATGCACCCCCGACCGAGACGGGCCGCCTACGACTGGCACGCTGTGTCGTAGACGATGGTTGGCCGCTCCGACGTGCCGCCGAGCGTTTCCAGGTTTCCCCCACGACGGCCAAGCGGTGGGCGGACCGGTACCGGGAACTGGGCGTGGCCGGAATGGCCGACCGGTCCAGCCGTCCGCACGACAGTCCCCGACGCACGCCGACCCGCACCGAGCGACGCATCATCAAGGTCCGGGTCCTGCGGCGCTGGGGGCCGGCCCGGATCGCCTACCTTCTCGGGCTCAACCCAGCCACCGTTCACCGCGTCCTGACCCGGTACCGCATCGCACGCCTGACACATCTGGATCGCAGCACCGGACGCGTGATCAGGCGCTACGAGCACGCTGCCCCTGGCGACATGGTGCACGTGGACATCAAGAAGCTCGGCAACATCCCCAATGGTGGCGGCCATCGAACCCTCGGCAGACAGGCCGGGATCAAGAACCGCTCTGGCGGCGGATACAGCTACATCCACAATGCCGTGGACGATCACTCCCGCCTGGCCTACAGCGAAATTCTGCCCGACGAGAAGCGAGAGACAGCCACCGCGTTCTGGACCCGAGCTCAGAGCTTCTTCGCGGAGGCCGGAATCACCGTCCAACGTGTCCTGACCGACAACGGCTCCTGCTACCGCTCACGAACCTGGCTCGACACTCTGACCACGTCGAGCGCTTCAACCGCACCCTGCTCGACGAATGGGCCTACGCCAGGCCCTACCGAACCGAGCGGGAACGACGCGATGCCTACCCTCTCTGGCTGCACACCTACAACCACCACCGCGCACACACCGCGCTGAAGGGCCAACCACCCGCGAGCCGCGTCCCCAACCTCACGGGTCAGTACAGCTAGCCGACGAGTGTCTGCGTGCCGAGGACCGCGAGGAGCGCAAGTCGTTCGGCGTCCTCGGTGTCGGGCTCGGCGGTGTAGATCATGATGCGCAGGTCGCTGCCCGCGACGCTGAGCACGTCGCAATCCAGCGTCAACGCGCCCACCTGCGGGTGATCGATGGTCTTGCGCGACGCCTCGTGCCGGCCCACGGTTCCGGAATCCCACAGCTCGGCGAACCGGTCACTGTTCGCGCGCAGCTCCGCGACCAGGCGCCGCAGCCGCTGGTCTGCCGGATAACGGCTCGCCGTCGCCCGCAATGTGGAGACCTGCGCGGCATCGAGCGCGCGCCGGGACTGCGGTGTGTGGCGGACGCGGCTGCCCGAGCCGAGGAAGTTGCGCCACACCGCGTTGCGCTCGTCGCCGTGGTATTGACCCATCAAGGCCGTGTACAGCGGGTTGGCCAGCAGCAGCGTCCACGTCGCGTCGGAGACCGCGACGGGCGTCCCGGTCAGCCTGTCCAGCATCCGCTGAACGCTTGGCGTGATGTAGGCGGGCACCGTGCCCTGCCCCGGCGGCACGAGCCCGGCGACGTGGAACAGATGCTCGCGCTCGGCTCCGGACAAGCGCAGAGCCCGGCCCAGAGCCTCGACGACCTGCTCCGACGGGTTGGTCGCGCGGCCCTGTTCGAGGCGGGTGACATAGTCGACCGAGATCCCGGCCAGCAGGGCGAGCTCCTCGCGGCGCAGGCCGGCCGCGCGGCGATGTCCGCCGAAGGGTAGCCCAGCCGCCCCCGGGGAGACCCGGTCGCGCCAGCGCCGCACCGTGTGCCCAAACTCCGTGCTCGCCATGACACCACTGTGCACCGCCCCGCTCGGATCGTCCTGGTACTGACAGTCCCAGGCTGGACATTCCCAGGAAGGCGGGACGCCTGGCTGAGCGCGCAGCTCCGCCGCATCGTGGAGGCATGACGGCAACACTGATCACCGGAGCGAACAAGGGTCTCGGCTTCGAGACCGCCCGCCGGCTCATCGCCGCGGGCCACACCGTCTACTTCGGAAGCCGGGACGCCGAACGCGGGCGCCGGGCCGCCGAGCAGTTGGGCGCGCGGGCGGTCCAGCTCGACGTCACCGACGACGCGTCCGTCGAGGCCGCAGTGAAGGTCATCGAGGCCGCCGGAGGGCTGGACGTACTGGTGAACAACGCCGGTATCGAAGAGAGGAGTGACGACAACGGCGTGATCGGCCCCGCGGACGTGACCGCCGACCTGATGCGGAAGACGTTCGAGACGAACGTGTTCGGCACGGTGCGCGTCACCCACGCGTTTCTCCCGCTGCTGCAGCGCTCCGCCGCCCCGGTCGTGGTCAACGTCAGCAGCGGCCTGGCCTCGCTGACGGAGGTCACCACCCCGGGCACCCCGAGGTACGTCTACCCGGGCGTCGCCTACCCGGCGTCGAAGGCCGCGGTCAACATGGTCACCGTGCAGTACGCGAAGGCGTTCCCGAACATGCGGATCAACGCAGTGGAGCCGGGCTTCACCAAGACCGACCTGAACGGGAACACCGGCATCCAGACGGTCGAGCAGGGCGCCGAGATCATCGTGCACATGGCGCAGGTGGGTCCTGATGGCCCCACCGGGGGCTACTTCGACGCCGACGGCACCATTCCCTGGTAGTCGCTACCGGGCCATTGGAGCAGTCCCGAGTCAGCAGTCCGCAAGCGTCACGGCCCCGGGTCGGCAGAGTGATCCGGGGCCGTGACGCTGCACAACTTGGCGCCGTACACGAGGAGTTCGCTGGTCGCCAGCTCGGTCAGTCAGAGGGCCCGACCTCTACGGCTGCCTCGGCGTGAGTGACGAAGTCGTCGACCAGCCGATGGAAGAGCTTGGCGAGCTTCCGCAGGTCCTCGGGCGACCAGTCCGCCAGGGCCATCTCCATGCCCCGGCGGCTCGCCTCTCGCATGCGCTCGACGACGGCCAGGCCGGCGTCGGTCAGCTGGATGCGATGGGCACGACTGTCGTCCTGGTCCGGGACGCGGATCACATGGCCATCCTTCTCCAGTTGCCGCAGTTGCCGGCTGACATGCGAGGCTTCCACGGAAAGCTGGACCGCCAGCACTCCTGGCCGAAGCGGCTCGCTCTCGGCGATGTGCCGCAGGATCGAGGCGGCGGCCCGGTCAAGCGACAGTCCGGCCATGGCCATCAGACGCTCGTGCTGCCGCACCCGACCGGCCAGGTACGTGACGCGGGTGAGGGCCTGCTCGATCTCGATCAGGTCCGTCGAGACGGGTGCAGCGGATGACGGCGAACTGAACCAACAGACAGCCCGGGTGATAGGGGCAGTCGAGCGAGGGGAGACCGTGACGGTCACCAAGGACGGCCGCCATGTGGCGACTCTTGTGCCGCCATCCCTGGCCCCGGCCCGCTACACCTTCCGCACTGACCCCATGGGTGACGAGCTTGACGATGCCCCGGTGCTCCCGGGCGGTGGTGGGCGGCTTGTTGCGGACCGGGACCAACTGATGAGGGGATTCGGGCGGTGAACGAGGTCGCCGTCGTCGGTGGCACAGGAGCGCTGCTCGCCTACTACTTCGGCGATGAGCCAGATCATGCGGCCTGCCGCATCGCACTCAAAACCGTAGGCCACCTGATCATCTCGCCAAATAT
Organism: Streptacidiphilus sp. MAP12-16; assembly: GCF_041262165.1. Taxonomy (NCBI): domain Bacteria; kingdom Bacillati; phylum Actinomycetota; class Actinomycetes; order Kitasatosporales; family Streptomycetaceae; genus Streptacidiphilus; species Streptacidiphilus sp. MAP12-16. The sequence goes on along the minus strand of NZ_JBGCBY010000032.1, from coordinate 39,894 downwards.
GGGCCTCACTGACGCCGTCAGCGTCGCTCTCGCCGCAGAGTTCCGTACGAATGCGATCTTCACCGTAGACCGACGCCACTTCCGGGCCGTCCGCCCTCTCACCGACCACCCTGCCTTCCGGTTGCTGCCGGACGACCTGGTTTAGATCCCGGCCCGTTGGCGGACCCAGGGCGCGCAGCGATTGCGCAAGGTGATCATGGAACGCTGAACCGCAGCCGGTACGTTCCTCGAGCTGTACTTCGACATCTACATTCGACGCTTGACCTGCGGGATCGCGAAAATATCGGCCTGCCTCGCCTCGTGGCCGGTCGGCGAAGCCACGGCCTTCGCCGACCACCTCTGCCGCTTCTTCGCCGACGGACCGGCCACCTGGCCACGGAGGCGTCACCGGGATCTCGCCGCCTTCGGAACTCCACTGTGCCGCGTACCCGGCAGCCAACCGCGCCGACCCCGGCTCTTCGCCTTGGGCGAGTTCGGAACGGATATCGGTCAGTTGCCTGTCAGTCAGTTGCGAGAGTGATCTGGCTGGCGGCCCACTGGGCCCACTCCTCCTGCATCGCGTACAGGCGCAGGCCGTATTCGAGCGCCAGTCGGCCGTTTGCGGTCAGTTGGCCCTGCTCGGTCCAGTCGAGGGAGTCCTGCAGTTCGCGTAGCGCGGCATGGTCCGCTGCGGCCTGCTCGGCTGCCTTGGCCAGGTAGTCCGCGGCCTGTGCCGGGGTGAGTACTCCCATGAAGAAGACACGCAGCAGGGCGCTGCTGCGCCGCGGCTCGGGCTTGTCCTCGATCAGCCAGCGTCGCAGCTCGGTCAGGCCCGCATCGGTGAGCGTGTACTCCTTGCGCCCGCGCGGACCCTCGGCGGCGACGTCGATCAGGCCGTTGTCGGCGAGACGGGCGAGTTCCCCGTAGACCTGGCTCTGGGTCGCGGGCCAGACGTTGGCCAGCGAGGTGTTGAAGCGCTTCATCAGGTCGTAGCCACTGGCGGGCTGGTCGACGAGGAGACCGAGGACTGCGTGGCGAAGGCTCATGCCGACCATCCTACATTCCTCTATTGACAGGTCGAATCGTGACATTCTAGTTTTGACAGATCGAGCTTGGAATATCTGAGTTCCTCGTCCCGCCTCGCCGGGCGGGACCTCAGCCGGCCGGACCCACCAACCGACACCTTTCGGAGTGCGCCATGACCACCACCGCTCCCCATCTGCTGGGCAACTTCGCCCCCGTCGCCGACGAACTCACCATCACCGAACTGCCCGTCACTGGTTCCATACCGCCCGAACTGGCCGGCTGGTACCTGCGCAACGGACCCAACCCGCGCGAAGCCGCCTCCGCGCACTGGTTCCTGGGCGACGGCATGGTCCACGGCGTGCGACTGGAGGGCGGGAGGGCCACGTCCTACCGCAACCGCTGGGTCCGAACAGCCATCTTCACGCGCGGCGCCCGCCCGTACGACGACCAGGGCAATCACGATCTGACCGCCGGTGTCGCCAACACCCACGTCGTGCGGCACGCGGGGCGCACCCTGGCCCTGGTCGAGTCCTCCTATCCCTACGAACTGGACTGCCGGCCCGGGCACGAACTCGAGACCATCGGCGCGTACGACTTCAACGGACGCCTACGGACCCCGATGACCGCCCACCCCAAGACCTGCCCCACCACAGGCGAACTGCACTTCTTCGGCTACGGCGGCCTGACCGCCCCCTATCTGACCTACCACCGAGCGGACGCGACAGGGGAACTGACGGTCAGTCGGTCCATCGACGTACCCGCGCACACGATGATGCACGACTTCCAACTCACCTCCGGGCATGTGGTCTTCATGGACCTGCCGGTCGTCTTCGACCTGGCCAAGGCCAAGGCGGACGCTGCCGGAATGCCCTACACCTGGACCCCTGACTACGGTGCCCGACTCGGCGTCCTGCGCCGCGACGATCCCTACGGCGCCGTGCGCTGGTTCGAGATCCAGCCCTGCTACGTCTTCCACACCCTGGGAGCGCACGAGGAGGCGGCCGGGCAGCGACTGGTCCTGCACGTCATCCGCTGGGACAAGCTGGGCGACGGCGTGGACGTCAACGGCCACGGGTCACTGTGGCGCTGGACCATCGACCTTGCCGCAGGGGCCGTCCACGAGGAGCAACTGGACGACCGGAGCACCGAGTTCCCCCGCATCGACGACCGCCTCACCGGCCTCCGCTACCGCCACGGCCACACCAGCACCGCGAAAGGCCCCGACGGCGGCGCGATCCACCGCTACGACCTTCGCGCGAACGCGGTCACCAGCCACCTCTTCGGCCCGGGCCGCACACCGGGAGAGGCCTCGTTCGTCCCCGCCGACGACACACCGGGAGGCCCCGGCTGGCTGATGGCGTACGTCCACGACGCCGCCACCGATCGCAGCGATCTGGTCATCCTGGATGCCGACGACCTCGCCGGTCCCCCGGTCGCCATGGTTCACCTGCCCCGACGCGTTCCCTCCGGATTCCACGGCAACTGGCTCCCCGACGCATAAGGGAACGCCAGGGGCTCCCGGTACGGTCCGCCCCAGCAGGGTGCGCGCACAGGTGCGCACCACCCGCACGTCCTCCCAAGGGGGACACACCTGGACGACGGCATGCCTGGGCACTGACGTTCCAGTATTGACAGGTCGAATCACGACCTTCTAGATTTGACATGTCAAGGCAGGAGCCTTGCAAGGAGCCTCAAGGAGTACGTCATGTCGTACCTGCGCACCTTCGCCCCGTGGATCGTCTATGCCGCCATCCCCTCGGCGAACTGGAACTGGGGCGCGCTGGCCGCCCTGCTGGTCTCCCTCCTGGTCGTCGCCCAACAGACGCGCGCCGGCCGGACCCTGGACGCACAGCTCATCGAGATCGGCTCCGCCGTCTTCTTCGCCGCGATCACCGTGCTCGCCTTCGCCGACCCGCACACCGCGCTGCACCCCTACGCCCCGGCTCTCTCGTCGACCGCGCTGGCCGTGATCGCCGGAGCCTCACTGGCCGCTGGGCGCCCGTTCACCCTCGGCATCGCCAAACACAGCACCCCGCGTGAGTTCTGGGACCAGCCGCTTTTCATCCGCACCAATGTCGTCATCACCGCCGTCTGGACGGCGAGCTTCGTGATCGGCGCCATCACGCTCGCCGCCGTCGCCCATGACTCGACGGTGCGGACTGTCGTCCAGATCGCCGCGTTCGTCGCCCCGGCGACCTTCACGATCCACTACTCCCGCCACATCCAGGCCAAGACTGCAGCGCTCCGCAGCCTGGTCTCCTGACGCCCGCTCGTCCAACGCCTCCGCTGCCGGATCCGGGCATCGGGGGCGGCAGCACCTGCGGCCGGTGAGGACCAATGCGGCCGGATCCGGGGGCGCGTCGCCGCGAGGCCCTGGTCAGGGCCCTGCCGGACGCTGTCGGCGAGACCGATCTGTGATCGCGGCTGGCTAGGGTGCAGGGATGCTCAACACGCACCGCCTGCACATCCTTGCCGAAATCGACCGGTCGGGGAGCATCGCCGGGGCCGCGCGCCAGCTGAAGCTGTCGCCGTCCGCCGTGTCGCACCAGCTCTCCCAGTTGGAGAAGGAGGTGGGGGTCGGCCTCGTCGAACGCGGGGCGCAGAGTCTGCGGCTGACGGCGGCGGGGCGGCGATTGTCGCTGCGGGGGCAGGAGGTTCTGGCCCTGCTCGACGCGGCCGAGAAGGACCTCCGGGCGCAGGCGCGGGCGGACTCGGGGCATCTGCGGATCGGGTTCTTCGCCTCCGCCGGGTACCGGCTGCTGCCGCAGGCGCTGTCGCGGTTCTCCGCGCGGTACCCGGCCGTCGAGCTGGACCTCGTCGAGGGGCAGCCGCACGAGCTTGCCCACAGTGTGCAGCAGGGCGCCATCGACGCACTGATCGTCTTCGAGTACCCGCTGGACCCGTGGACGCCCCCGGAGGGGGTTCAGGTCCGGGAACTGCTCCACGAGCCGATGCACCTGGTGGTCCCGGCCGGGCATCCTGCCGGGCGGCGTGCGCAGGTCCGGTTTCCGGAGCTGGCCGGAGAGCAGTGGATCACCTCGTTCGGGACCGGATCGCCGGTCCTCTCGATTCTCGAGCGCGCGTGCGCGCTCGAGGGCTTCGTCCCGAACATCCGTTGCCGCAGCGACCACTACGAGGTGATCCTGGGCCTGGTCCGAGCCGGGATGGGGATCGCCCTGGTGCCCGGACTGGCCATGAACGACACCCCGGGCGTACAGACGACGCGGGTGTCGGGACCGCGGCTGTACCGGAAGGTCTCCGTCGCCTCGCGGCCGGGCAACCCGAACCCGATGCTCGGCTCCTTCATCGCCTACCTGGGCAGCGCCGCGTCCAACCTCCTGGCCGTGGCGAACCGCCGGCGCGTGGGCGACGAGGGCAGCTGACACCCGCGGCTGGGTCAGCGGGCGAGCTCCGCGATCCGCGCGCCGACCGCACGCATTCCCTGGACCATCTCGAACTCACGACCCGGCGGGCAGGAGGTGAGCACGGCGTAGCAGACCTGGCGCGTGCCGCGCACCACTCCCACGTCGCACCGGATGCCGACATCGGTGCCGGTCTTGTTCGCCACCCAGAGCCGGCCCGTGGAGACCGGCCGGACCGCGCCGTCCTCCGGGTCGTGCGGGATCAGTGCCGGGACCATGCTGCGATCTCCGCAGCCGGCCATCCAGCCCAGCAGGAGACTCCCCCATGACGCGTCGTCGGCGATGAGCTGCGCCAGGGCGGCCAGCTCGTGTGCGGTGCCGACGGCGAAGGTCGGGGCGTGGTGCGCCAGGCGGGGTTCGCGGATCCGGTCCAGGAGCCGCGTCTGGGTGAGCCCGAGCAGGTCGGCGCGCTCGTTCACGCGGTCGAGGCCGATAACCCGGATCAGTGCGTTGGTGGCGGTGTTGTCGCTGACGGCGGCCGTCAGGCGGGCGAGGTCGGCGACGGTCCAGCGGCGCGGGGCGAGCTTGGCGAGCAGGCCCGATCCGCCGCAGTAGTCCTCGTCGCGCAGGTCCACCGGCGCGTGCGGATCCAGGGTGGCGGCGATCAGGCCGTGGGCGACCTCGGCGAGCAGCAGCAGCTTGCCGACGCTCGCAAGGGGAAGTACCTCGCGGCTGTGGTGCTCAAGATGGCCGGGCACGGCGAGGGTCAGTGTCCCGGGCAGCGCGGGTGCGAACGGGAGGACGCCGGTCAGCATGCCAGCACCCGGCCCGGGCGGGCCGCGGTGACGGTGCCCTCCTCCACCACGACCGTGCCGTCGACGACCACCAGACGGATGCCCACCGGGGACAGCAGCGGGTCGGCGAAGGTGGCGCGGTCTGCGACGGTAGCCGGGTCGAAGACCACGAGGTCGGCGGGGGCGCCGTCGCGCAGGACGCCGCGCCCGGTCAGACCGAAGCGTGCCGCGCTGGCCTGGGTCATCTTGCGCACGGCCTCGGGAAGCGAGAACAGCGCGAGGTCGCGGGTGTAGTGGCCGAGAACCCGGGCGAAGGTCCCGGCCCAGCGCGGGTGCGGCAGACCTGGTTTCGGCACTCCGTCCGAGCCGATCATCGAGAACGGCGCGCTCAGCACCCGCTGGACGTCGTCCTCGCGCATGGAGTGGCTGATGATGGTCACGTCCCCGTCCTCGGCCAGCAGCAGCTCGGCCACCACGTCGATCGCCTCGGCGTCGCGCTCGGCGGCGATCTGAGCGATCGTCCGGCCCTGGAGCCATGGCTGGCGGCCGGCGCCGGCCACCGAGATCCGGTCCCAGCCGCCGTTGCCGACGGTGTTCTCCCAGCCGGGCACGCCCTCGGCGATGGCGGCGCGCATGCCCGCGCGGGCCGCCGGGTCGCGCAGTCGCGCCAGCAGCGATTGCGGGCCGCCGTCGTGGGCCCAGGGCGGCAGCATCGCGGCCAGCGCCGTGCTGCCCGCCGTGTAGGGGTAGACGTCACAGGTCACGTCCAGGCCCTGGGCGCGCAGCCGCTCGAGGTGCGGCAGGGTGCGCAGGGTGCCGCCCCAGGCGTAGGTGCCCGCGGTCTTGTGATGGGAGACGTGCAGCGCGGCGCCGCTGTCCCGGGCGATCCGCACCGCCTCGTCGAGCGCGGCGTCCACGTGCGACATCTCGTCGCGCAGGTGCGTCACATAGGGCTTGCGGTGCCTGGCGGCGACGGCCGCGAGGGCGGTGACCTCCGCGGTGTCGGCGTAGGAGCCCGGCGTGTAGATGAGGCCGGAGGAGAGCCCGGCCGCGCCCGCGGTGAGTGCCTCGTCCAGCAGCCGGCACATCTGCGCGAGCTCCTGGGCGGTCGCTGCCCGGTTCGCGTGCCCGACGACGCTTCCGCGCAGCGTGCCGTGCCCGACGAGGGAGACCAGATGGTTGGCCCTGCCGGACGCCGCATGCGCGCGGGCGAACGCGGCCAAGTCGCGGTAGTGGCCGGGGAAGGCGCTGTCGCCGCAGTTGCCGCAGATCTCGACGGTGACGCCCTGCAGCACCGCGGCGTGGGCCTGGGCCTCCCCCAGGCCGTTGAGGTTCGTCTGGTCGGAGTGCGTGTGGGCGTCGATGAATCCCGGTGCGACGACCTGCCGCGTCGCGTCGTGGACGCGACGGGCGGTGGCGGTGGCGCCCGCGGGCAGGATCGTGACCAGGCCCGCGGCGATCCCCACGTCCTTGGGCAGCAGGGGTGCGCCGGTGCCGTCGGCGAGGTCGCCGCCGCGGATCAGCAGATCGAAGTGGCCGCCGGTCATCGCCCGGCCTGGGGTGCGCCGACCGGGCCGACGCCGCTCCTGGACACCAGGCTTTCGATCGTCTCGGCGGCGCGCAGCACGCTGAAGGCGAGCTCGCCCTCGGCGGTGGCGTCGAATCCGTAGACGGGTGGCATCGGCAGGCTGTTGTACTGGAACGGCGAGGAGAAGTAGTACGCGCCGGTGTCGGGCACCACGACCAGGTCGCCCGCCGACAGGCGAGGCAACAGCCGCTCCTTCGCCAGCAGGTCCCCCGCGAAACAGCACGGCCCAGCGACGTCCTGGATCTCGTGGTCGGCGCGGCTCGGCAGGCCGTCACGGTCGTAGGCGAGGACGCGCAGCGGCCACATCTCGGGGGCGAGGGTGGTCCGTGCCGCCACCTGGGCGCCGGCGTGCGTGAGGGCGATGCGACGGCCGCCGGCCGTCTTGATGTACTCCACGCGCGTGGCGATGAAGCCTGCCTTCGCCATCAGTGCGCGGCCGTATTCGGTGACGATCCGGAAGGAGCCGTCGAACAGGGCCGGTACCGCTCGCCTGAGGACGGCGACGTGGTCGGCGAAGGTCGGGGAGTCGGTGTCGTCGGTGAAGTCGACGGGCAGTCCGCCGCCGACGTCGATGCCCTCGACCTGGCCGGGCCGATGCCGGTTCACCTCCTGCGCGAACTCCACCGCCACGGCCACGCCGACCGCGTTCAGTTCCAGCGGGATGCCCTGTGAACCGACGTGGACGTGCAGCCAGCGCAGCCACGGCCGGGCGAGGTAGGCGTCCAGCAGCCGCTCGCGGTTGCCCGGATCCGCCAGCGGGATCCCGAACTTGGTCGTGCGGCCCGCGGTCGACATCGCCTCGATGGTCCCGATCCCGACCTGGGGGTTGACGCGGATGCCGATCCGCGGGGTGGGGAGCGCGGGGGTGACGAGCCGGTCGACGCGGTCGAGTTCCTCGAAGTTGTCGATGTTGACGGCGATCCCGTCCCGGAGCGCGGAGGTCAGCTCTCCGAGGGTCTTGACCGGGGAGTCGAGAACGATCCGGTCGGGGGTGAATCCGGCGGCGCGGGCCTGCGCCAGCTCTCCAGGGCTGCTCACCTCGCAGCCCAGGCCGTGGTTCCTCAACTCTGCCAGCACGGGGACGAGCGGTGTGGCCTTCGCGGCGAAGGCGTGCAGCACCTCCAGCTCGGACGGCCATGCCGCGCGCAGCGCCTGTGCGTTCTCGCGCAGCCCCGCAAGGTCGACGAAGGCAGCGACGGGCGTGTCCAGGCTGTCGAGCAGTTCCTGGGCGGCGGCGTGGACGGCCAGGTCCCGCCGGGTTCGGCGTGCGGGGATCGCAGGTGGGGTCGAGTGCATGGCTTCCTCGAAGGCAGTGTCAGGCGTCCAGCGGAGGGAGCCCCACCCTGCCTGGGTGGAGCGGCTCGCTCCGGAAGCATCGAAAAGCTCGGTGCTCAGTCACGACTTCCTTACCGGCGGCCGGTCAGGCCGCCGATAGCGGCCACGATACGGCTCACCGCGGCGCCGCTGCCGCGTGACCTGCACGGATTTGAGCAAGGAGTGTTTTCCATGACCGAGGTCTCGGCCCCCGTGGACGGGGGGAAACGCCACAGCATCGGGGCCTGGGCCTCACCGATCACCCCCGAAGCGGTCGGCGCCCAGAGCGGCGCGCCGACCTGGCCGTCCGTGGCGGGAGCTGAGACGTGGTGGTGCGCACCGGACCCGGTGTCGGCGACGGTCCGACTGCGGCGCTGCGCCGAGCCGGGCGGGCCGGTGCGCGACGTGCTGGATCCCGCCTGGTCCCTCGGCAACCGCGCCCTGGGGTACGGCGGGCGGCCCTACCTGGTGGTGCCGGACGGGGAGCGGCACCGGCTCGTCTTCACCCACGCGGGTGACCAGCGCCTCTACGCCGCGAGCATCGAGCCGCTGTCCGCAGGGAACGCGTCGGTACCGGTGCCGGCGCCGCTGACACCCGCCGACCCGGAGGGAGTCCGCACCGCCTACGCCGACCCGATCCCGGGCCCGGACGGGGCGGAGGTCTGGTGCATCCGCGAGACGACCCGCACGGCCGAGCGCGGCGAGCTCGACGATCCCGCGCCCCGGACCACGCGGGACATCGTCGCCGTCCCCCTGTCGGGCACGGCGGCCGACGACCCGGGCGCGATCCGCGTCGTGGCCCGCTCGCACCACTTCCTCTCCGGAATCCGCCTGAGCCCGGACGGGTCGCGCCTGGCCTGGGTCGGCTGGGAGCACCCCGACATGCCGTGGGACACCAGCGATCTGATGGTGGCCCGGCTCCGGGACGGCGTGGCCGTCGAGCCGGTGCGGGTCCTGGGTGGCAACGGCGTCTCGGTCCCGCAGGCGGAGTGGGCCGACGCGGACAGCCTCTACGCCATGGCCGACCCAGACGGCTGGTGGAACCTGCACCGGGTCGACCTGGCGGGTGACCGCGCGCTGGCGCACTGCGTGCTGCGTACCGACACCGAGTGCTCCCACGCGATCTGGCGAGTCGGCGCGACCTCGTTCGCGGTCACCGAAGCGGGCGTGGTGCTGCGGCAGAGTCCGGGCGCGCAGACGCTCACCCTGTGGGACCCGAAGACCGGCGAGCTGACCGACCTGGCGGCGGGCTGGACCGACTTCGCCGTCGGGCTCAGTGGCGACGCCACGGCGGTCGCCGTGGTCGCGGCGAGCCCGACCGAGGCCCCGACCCCGCTGCGGATCGACCTGACGTCCCATCAGGGGGCACCGGAGCCGGCGACGATCACCCGCTGCACCGCCGCGGCCATCGACCGGTTCGACCGCTGGCAGGCGGTCCCGCAGCGCCGTACCGTCCGCGTCGACGGCGGCTGGGACGTCCCCTACCTCTACTGTCCGCCGACCACCCCGGACCACCGCGGCCCAGCCGACCAAGCGCCGCCGCTCCTGATCGACGTGCACGGCGGTCCGACCAGTCGCACCGGCGGGACCCGCAGCCTGGAGCTCTCCCTCTTCGCCAGCCGCGGCTACGCCGTCGCCTCGGTCGACTACGGCGGCTCCATCGGCTATGGCCGGGCCTACCGGGACCGGTTGCGGCACAGCTGGGGCCGGGTCGATGTCGAGGACAGCGTCGCCGTCGCGCGGGCTCTGGCCGAGGCCGGGCTGGCCGATCCGCGCCGCACCGCCATCCGCGGCGGCTCGGCCGGCGGGTGGACCGCGCTCGCCGCACTCGCCCACACCGACGCCTTCTGCTGCGGCTCCGTCTACTACCCGATCAGCGATCCGCTGACCTGGTCGGGCGGCCAGACCCACGACTTCGAGAGCCGCTACCTCGAGTCACTGGTCGGCCGACTGCCGCAGGACGAGGACCGCTACCGCCAGGTGTCACCGCTGGCGAACGCCGAGCGGATCACCGTCCCGTTCGTGATGCTGCAGGGCCTGGACGACACCATCTGCCGCCCCGACCAGGCGCGGCGACTCGTCGAAGCGGTCGACGCAGCCCATGGGCCCGGGCTGTGCTTCCGCTTCCTGGAGTTCCCCGGCGAAGGCCACGGCTTCCGGCGCGCGGCCACGACCGCCGCCTGCCTGCGGGCCGAACTGCAGCTCTACGCCCACGTCATGGGCGAGCCCTGACGGCGGTCGGCCCGCTGCCCGTCGAGCATCCGACGCGACTGGGCCCAACCCACCCGTCTGCCTGTCCATCCGTGAACCACCCGACTCCCCTGCGATCGTGAGGTGCTGGTCATGTCCCATGCCGTCGCGCCGACGCCTACTCCCGTCCCCTCCCAGGCCGAGGCGGAGGCGCTGGCCGCCGACGCGGTTTCGCTCTGCTCCCGGCTCATCCGCTTCGACACCAGCAACTTCGGCGGCGGCGAGAGCCGCGGCGAACGTGCCTGCGCCCAATGGGTCGCCGAGGAGCTGACCGACGCGGGCCTGGCCCCCGTCGTCCTGGAGTCCGCCCCCGGCCGCGCCAACACCGTGGTGCGGATCCCCGGCGCCGACCCCGCCGCGCCCGCGCTGCTGGTCCACGGCCACCTCGACGTCGTCCCCGCCGAGCCCTCCGACTGGGCGGACTACCCGTTCTCCGGCGAGGTCCGCGACGGCGCGGTCTGGGGCCGCGGCGCCCTGGACATGAAGGACATGGACGCGATGATGCTCGCCTTCGTCCGGCACCTGGCGCGTACCGGCGCCCGGCCGCCGCGCGACCTGGTGCTGGCCTTCGTCGCCGACGAGGAGGACACCGGCGAGTACGGCGCGCGATTCCTGGTCGAGCAGCACCCCGACCTGTTCGAGGGCGTCAACGCCGCCATCAGCGAGTCCGGCGGCCAGAGCGTCCACCTGCCCGGCGGCGGCCGGCTCTACCCCGTCGCGGCCGGAGAGCGGGGCAGCGCCTGGATGACCGTCACCGCGCGCGGCACCGCCGGTCACGGCTCGCGCCGCAACGACGACAACGCCCTGGTGAAACTGGCCACCGTGATCGGGCAGTTCGCCGGGCACGAATGGCCGGTGCGCATGGTTCCGATCGTCGAGGCGCTGCTGGACGGCCTCTCCCGGCACCTCGGCATCGAGATCGACCCCACCGACCTCAGCCCACTGGGAGCCGCCGCGCAACTGGTGTCCGGGACCCTTGCCAACTCGGTGAACCCGACCATGCTTCGCGCCGGCTACAAGCACAACGTCATCCCCAGCGAGGCGAGCGCGGCGCTGGACGGGCGCATCCTTCCCGGCACCGAGGCGGAGTTCTTCGCGACCGTCGACGCCCTGCTGGGCCCGGACCTCAGCCGCGCCGGCGACTACCAGGCGCCGGTCAGCGCCGACCACTCCGCGCCGGACTTCGCCGCGATGGCCGCCGCTCTGCGCGCCCACGACCCGGACGCCCTGGTCCTGCCCTACTGCATGACCGGCGGCACCGACGCCAAGGCGTTCGCCGCCCTCGGCATCCCCGGCTTCGGCTTCGTGCCGGGCCGCACCCCCGCAGATTTCGACGCCTGGCAGTACGTCCACGGCGTCGACGAGCGCGTGCTCACCGACAGCCTCGCCTTCGGCGCCCGCGTGCTCACCAGCTATCTCATGACCGACCCCCGAGCGTTCGCCTGAAGCTGCACGTCACCCTCACCCCCACGGAGACACGACATGGTTGTGCGCGAAAGCAGAAGAATCCGAGCGGTCCTGGCCGCGGCCTGCGTCAGCGGCCTGCTCCTGGCCGGCCCGGCGGCCCTGATCACGGCGACGAGCGCCGCTGCCGACTCCTCCACGAGCGCCACGTCCGGCACGACGCTGCGCGCCGCGATGGACAGCTCCGGCGTCGACACCCTGAACCCGTTCCTCGCTTACTTCGACGGCGCCCTGGGGATCTTCGGCGACGTCTACCCCGCCCTCAACTCGGTCAGCGCGGACGGCACCTCGGGCCCGTACCTGGCCAGCTCGTGGACCACGTCCGCCGACAAACTGACGTGGACCTTCAAGATCCGCTCCGGGCTGACATGGAGCGACGGCCAGCCGCTCACCGCCGAGGATGCGGCCTGGACCTTCAACCTCATCATGACCAACTCCACCGCGGCCACCGCGAACGGCTCCCTGGTCAGCAACTTCGCGAGCGTCAGCGCCCCGGACGCGACCACTCTGGTCATCACGACCAAGGTGCCGCAGGCCAACATGCTCTCCGTGTCGGTGCCCGTCACCGGCATCCCGATCGTTCCCAAGCACATCTGGGAGCAGCACACGGGCGACCTGAAGAACTTCAAGAACGACTCGTACCCCCTGGTCGGCTACGGCCCATGGCAGTTGACGGACTACAAGCCGGACCAGTACGCCAAACTCGACGCGAACAAGACCTTCGTGCTCGGAGCGCCCAAGTTCGATCACCTGATCGAGCCGGTGTACAAGACCCAGGACGCGGCGGTCGCCGCCCTGCGCAGCGGACAGCTCGACTTCGTGAGCACCATCAACCCCACGCAGTACCAGGCGCTTCGGGGGCAGCAGAACCTTGACTCCTTCGACGCCGCGTACCACCACTGGGTCGCCGTGGAGATGAACCCGGGCGCGAAGACGCGCAGCGGCAAGGCCATCGGCACCGGCAACCCCGCCCTGGCCGACCCAGCCGTGCGCACCGCCATAGCCCTGGCCACGGACAAGAAGACCCTCGTCACCAAGGTGATCAACGGACTGGGCGAGCCAGGCGCGGGCTACCTTCCGCCCGCCTGGAAGCAGTGGGCCTGGACCCCGCCGGCGGGAGAGGCCCTGGACTACGACCCGGCGAAGGCCAACGCGACACTGGACACCGCCGGTTACACCAAGGGCTCGGACGGCATCCGGATCGATCCGAAGACACACAAGCCGCTGGAGCTGCGCCTCGGCATCCACTCGGACAGCGCCCGCGACACCGCGATCTCCACCTACATGTCCGGCTGGCTGGCCGCCGTCGGCATCAAGGTGGACATCCAGTCGCTGAGCATGAGCAAGCTCAACGACAACCTCGCCAAGGGCGACTGGGACCTGCTGATGGACAGCTGGAGCACCGGTGCCGACCCGACCTACCTCCTCGGTATCCAGACCTGCGCGACTCTCCCCATGGACGACGGCACCGGCGGCAACACCGACGCCTTCTACTGCAACCCCGAGTTCGACAAGCTCTTCCAGCAGCAGCAGACCGCCTTCGACCCGGCGCAGCGCTCGCAGATCGTGGGTCAGATGCAGGACATCCTGTACAAGGCCAACAGCGACCTGATCCTCTACTACGACAACCAGCTGAACGTGGTCCGCACTGACACCGTCAAGAACCTCGCGGCGGGCACTGCGGACGCGAACGGGATGCTTCCCGCCCAGGCGCTGTTCTGGGACTACATCAACGCTGCTCCCGCCAAGGCCGCCGGCTCCTCCTCCTCGTCCGGCGCCGTGGGCTGGGGCGTCGGTGCGGCCGCCGTCGTGCTCCTCGCCGCCGGCGGGCTTGTGATCCGTCGCCGCCGGTCGAACTCCGACGAGCGAGAGTAGAGCGCTTACCAGATGAGCCTCGCCACCGATCCCCCGGCGGCGGCAGACCCGGCGACCGGGGCGCGGAACCACGATTCCGCGCCCCGGGCCGCCGCGGCCCGTTCCGCCTTCCTGCACTACCTCGGCTCCAAGCTCCTTGCCGCACTGGTGAGTTTCGCCATCACCCTGCTGATCGGCTTCGTACTGTTCCAACTCATGCCGGCCGACCCGGTGCAGACACTCACCCGCGGCCACCCGACCTCGTACGCCCAGATGGTTCATCTGCGCCACCAACTGGGACTGGACCAGCCCGTCTGGCGCCGCTTCGTCACCTTCGTCGCAAACACCCTCCAGGGGAAACTGGGTGACTCCTGGCAGTTCCAGCAGCCGGTCTCCGGCCTGATCGCCGCCCGGCTGTGGCCGACCCTGCTGTTGACGGGCGCGTCCACCGTGCTGTCGATCGTCGTCGGCCTGTGGCTGGGCGTGCGCAGCGGCTGGCGGCACGGCGGCCTGTTGGACAAGGTGACCTCCAGCGTCGCGCTGACCTTCTGGTCCGTGCCCACCTTCTGGCTCGGGATGATCCTGCTGATCGTCTTCAGTGTCGGCCTCGGCCCGATCCCGGCCCTGTTCCCGGCCGGAGGGATGAGCGACCCCTCGCTGCCGCAAACCGGATTCACCCACATCGTGGACGTGGCACGGCACTTGGTGCTCCCCGCGGCAACGCTGGTGCTTGTGGTCTTCGCCCAGTACACGACGATCATGCGTTCCTCGATCATCGACGAGCTGGGCAGCCCCTACCTGCTCACCGCCCGCGCCAAGGGACTGACCGACGCCCTCGTGCGCCGCAGGCACGCCGTGCCCAACGCGCTGCTGCCCTCGGTGACCGTCATCTTCCTGCAGCTCGGCGGCCTGGTCACCGGGGCCATCACGGTCGAGACCGTCTTCTCCTGGCCCGGTCTCGGCTACCTCACTTACCAGGCCCTGCAGGTTCCCGATCTGCCCCTGCTGCAGGGCACGTTCATCTTCTTCAGCGCCTCGGTGATCCTCATGAACCTGCTGGCCGACGTGGCCTACCGCTTCCTCGACCCCCGGGTGCGTGCCCAATGAGCACATCCACGCTGACCATCAGCGCTCCGGACACCAGCCACCCCACCCGCGGGGGCGCGCTGCTGCGCTTCCTGCGCGCCTTCGTCAAGCGCCCCGCCGGGCTCGCGGGCCTCGCGATCCTGGTCTGCGTCGCCGTACTCGCCCTGGCGGCGCCCCTGTACATGGGCCAGAACGATCTCGACGTCACCAAGGTGAGCGGCCCGCTCCTCGCCCCGCCCAGCGGTGGTTACCCGCTGGGCACCGACCAGGCGGGCCGGTCGATTCTGCTGCTGGTGCTGTGGGGGGCCCGCTCCTCGCTCGCCATCGGCGCCATCGCGACCCTGCTCACGGTGCTGCTGGGCAGCTCGGTCGGCCTGCTCGCCGGGCACTATCAGGGGTGGATCGGCAAGGGGCTGATGCACCTGACCGACTGGTTCATCGCCCTCCCCAGCCTGCCGCTGGCCATCTCGCTTGCGGCCGTGCTCGGCCAGGGCTCGACCTCCATCACCATTGCCATCGCCGTGACCTCCTGGACCGGCACCGCCCGACTGGTCCGGGCGCAGACCCTGGCCGTCGAGGCCCGCCCCTACATCGAGCGCGCCCGCGCCCTCGGTGCGGGCAACCTGCAGGTGATGCTGCGTCATGTCCTGCCCAACGTCGCCCCGTTGATCATGGTGTCCAGCACCCTCACCGTCGCCTCCGCGATCCTTTCCGAGACGACGCTGACCTTCCTCGGTCTCGGCGACCCGACCAGCGTCAGCTGGGGCTCCATGCTCGACGCCGCCTTCGCCGGTGGCGCGATGACCGCCGGCGCCTGGTGGTACCTCCTTCCACCAGGCGTGGCCATCCTGATCGTCGTGCTCGGCTTCACCCTCACCGGGCGCGCCGTCGAGCACATCCTCAACCCCCGCATGGGAGTCGGCACATGACCCTCCTCCAGGTCCGCGACCTGGCCGTCTCCTACCGGGACGGCTCGGGCACGGCCCCCGCCGTGCGCGGCGTGAGCCTCGACCTCGACACGGGGCAGACCCTGGGCGTCGCCGGGGAGTCCGGGTCCGGCAAGACCTCCATGGCACTGAGCCTGCTCCGGCTCCTGCCTCCGGGGGCGCGGACCTCCGGGCAGGTGCTCTTCGAGGGCGAGGACCTGCTCAGCACCGGCTGGAGCCGGATGCGCGCAGTGCGCTGGTCCGCCGCCTCGGTGGTGTTCCAGGGCGCGATGAACGCCCTCAACCCGGTGCAGCCGGTGGGCGAGCAGATCTGCGAGCCGATCATGCTGCACGACCGCGTCGGCGCGAAGGCGGCCCGCACGCGTGCCCTCCAACTGCTGGACAGCGTCGGTATTCCCGCGAGCCGCTTCGGCGCCTACCCGCACGAGTTCTCCGGCGGCCAGCGCCAGCGCGTCATGATCGCGATGGCCCTGGCCTGCCGCCCCAAGCTGGTCATCGCGGACGAGCCCACCACCGCGCTGGACGTCATGGTCCAGGCCCAGGTGCTCCAGCTCTTCGCGGACCTGGTCCGTGAAGAGGGCATCGCCGTCATCATGATCAGCCACGACCTGGCCGTGCTGGCACAGATGTGCGACCGTCTGGCGGTGATGTACGCGGGCAGGCTGGTCGAGCTCGGACCCTCCGGGCAGCTGATCGGCGCACCCCGTCACCCCTACACCGCCGCGCTGTCCCGCGCCTTCCCCGTCATCGGCGACCCGGCCTCCCGCCGCGCGCCCTCTGGGCTGCCCGGCGACCCGCCCAGCCAGGCCCGCCTGGGCGCCGGCTGCTCCTTCGCGCCACGCTGTCCGGTCGCCCTGGACGCCTGCCGGGAGCGCGAGATGGAGCTGTGGACCTGCGGTGACGGACGCCAGGCGGCGTGCCTGCGCGTCCTGCCCGAGTACAGCGCGCCTCAGGGAGAGTCGTCATGACCATGGATCAACCTGTACTGGAGGCCGTCGACCTGACGGTGGTGCACCCACCACGCGGCGGCCGCGGCCCTGCTCGGGCCGTGGACGGGGTGAACCTGTCCATCGGCCGCGGCGAGATCGTGGCGCTGATCGGCGAATCCGGTTGCGGCAAGAGCACCCTGGCCCGGGCGCTGGTCGGCCTGGTCCGGCCTACCTCCGGCGAAGTGCGCTGCGAGGGCGTCCCGCTGCGGTACGGCGCTGCCTCGCTCAAGGCGTTCCGCCGCCACACCCAGCTGATCCTGCAGGACCCGGGCGGCGCGCTGAACCCCCGTCAGTCCGTCTATGACGCCGTGGCCGAGGGGCCGCGGCTGCACGGTCTGCGCGCCGGACTGGACGAACAGGTGCGCCGCTCGCTCTCGCGCGCCGGGCTGCGCCCGCCCGAGGACTTCACCCACCGCTTCCCGCACGAGCTCTCCGGCGGCCAGCAGCAGCGCGTCGTCATCGCGGGGGCGCTGGCCCTGGAACCCACGGTGATCGTCGCGGACGAGCCGGTGGCATCGCTGGACGCCTCGGTGCGCGGCGAGATCCTCAAGCTGATCCTCGGCCTGCGCGACGAGGTGGGGCTGTCCGCCCTGGTGGTCAGTCACGACCTCGGCCTGGCCTGGAACATCGCCGACCGGGTAGCGGTCATGTATCTCGGGCGGATCGTGGAGACCGGCACAGTGGAGGAGGTTCTCCTGCACCCCAAGCACCCTTACACCAAGGCACTGCTGTCCGTGCTGCCCAACTCCGGGGCCGAGGCCCCGACGCTGCTGACCGGCGAGGCCCCGGACCCGACCGCGATCCCGGCGGGCTGCCGCTTCCACCCGCGCTGCGGCCGCTGGGCCGCCGCGTCCTCGGAGGAGCGTACAGAGGCCGCCTGCGACCGCCGCGACCTGCCCGTTCTGGCAGCCGATGGCTCGCACGCCGCCTGCCATCTGCTGCGCTCCAACGCCCTTACGGAGTCTGTATGACCCTCCTGCGCCCGCCCGCGCTCCGCCCTGGCGACACCGTTGCCGTGATCTGCGGCAGTTCGCCCGTCGACAACCAGCAGCATCTGGAGTCCGGCCTCCGCGCGCTCACCTCCGTCGGGCTCAAGCCGGAGGTCCTCGCCTCCGCCCGGGACGCCGGCAGCATGTACGACTACCTCGCCGGCGACGACGCGCTGCGCGCCGAGGACCTCACTCGCGCGCTGACCGACCCCAGGTACGCGGGCGTCCTGATGGCCTGCGGCGGCTACGGCATGCAGCGGACCCTGGAACTGATGGACTGGGGCCTGATCGACCCGGCAGCGCCGAAGGTCGTCGTCGGCTACTCGGACGTGACCGCACTGCTGGAGGCGCTCGCGGCCAAGCTCGGCTGGGTGTCGCTGTTCGGGCCCATGGTCGCCTGCAGCGGCTTCTGGGAGGGGCCGCAGGAGTACGACTTCCAGGAACTGATGAAGCTGCTCTACACGCCCGAGGGCGTCAGGCAGCTCACCTTCCCGGGCGCGCGGGCCCTGGTCCCCGGTGTCGCCGAGGGCCTGACCCTGGGCGGCACCGCGACCCTGCTCACGGCCGGCTTCGGCACCGACACCTCGTACCCGGCACGCGACGCGATCCTCTTCCTGGAGGACGTCGACGAACTGCCGTTCCGCCTGGACCGGGTATTCACCCAGATCCGCCGCGCCAAGGACTACCTCGACGGCGTGGCCGGCATCGTCCTCGGCACCTTCTCCGAGTGCGGCGACCCCGAGCACGTCGACCGCCTGCTCGCCGAGCGCTTCGGCGACCTCGGTGTGCCCGTGCTCGCCGGGGTCAACATCGGCCACAACACCAGCATGCAGACCTACCCGGTCGGCGTGCGTGCCCGGTTGGACGCCGACAACGCCACGCTGACCTTCCTGGACCAGGTGCTGGCAGACCGGCGGGACTGACGCCGGGCAGGAGGAGCGGCCGGGACGAGGATTCCTCGTCCCGGCCGCTTCGGCGTGGGTCCTCGACTCCCTCCGGACTTCAGACGTAGAGGCGGAGCAGGTCCTCCTCCGTCTCTCGACGAACGATGGCGCGTGCCACGCCGTCGCGGACCGCGACCACCGGCGGGCGGGGGATCTGGTTGTAGTTGCTCGCCGCGGACCGCTGGTACGCGCCCGAGCAGGGGATCGCGATCAGGTCGCCGGGGCGCACGTCTCCCGGCAGATGGACACCGTCGACCAGGATGTCGCCGGTCTCGCAGTGCTTGCCGACGACGGTGTAGTTCTCCGTGGCGGTGTCGCTCGCGCGCGAGGCGAGCACCGCCGTGTACGCGGCACCGTAGGTGGCCGGCCTGGGGTTGTCGCTCATCCCGCCGTCGACGCTGAGGTAGCGGCCCTTGACCGTGCCGACCTCGTAGACGGCGACGGTCGTGGCGGCGACGATCGACCGGCCCGGTTCCAGGGCGATGCGCACGTCGTCGGGCACCGTCGCGCGCAGGACCTCGGCCAGCTCCGCCGGGGTGGGGGCCTCCCTCTCCCCCGCCAGGTAGCGGACCCCGAGTCCGCCGCCCAGGTCGAGCTTGCCGATCGTGACCCCGTGCTCGCGCTCGACGGCGCGCAGGAAGCCCACCATCCGCTCAGCCGCCGTGCCGAAGGAGTCGAGGTCGAAGATCTGCGAGCCGATGTGCGAGTGCAGCCCGACCAGTTCGAGCGCCGGCTCCCCCAGCACCCGGCGCACCGCCTCCGCCGCCTCTCCGGAGGCCATGGAGAGCCCGAACTTCGTCCGCTCGCCGCCGGTCGCCCACGAGGCATGTGTCTCCGCGTCCACCCCGGGCTTCACCCGGACCATGACGGCCTGGCGGACACCGAGCCGCCGCGCGGCCTGCGCCACCCGGTCCAACTCGTGGAACGAGTCAAGGACGATGCACCCGACGCCCCACTCGACCGCGCGGCGGATCTCCGCGTCGGACTTGTTGTTCCCGTGGAAGACGACGCGTCCGGCGGGCATGCCGCCGCGCTGCGCGATTGCCAGCTCGCCGCCACTGCACACGTCCAGCGACAGTCCCAGCTCCCGGAGCCAGCCCACCACGGCGGGAGCCAGGAAGGCCTTTCCGCCGTAGTGGATGTCGCCGTCTGGGAACGCCGCCGTCCAGGCGGCGCACCGCGCGCGGAAGTCGTGCTCGTCGAGCACGTAGACCGGCGTGCCGAACGCCGTCGCCAGTTCTGTGACACCGATTCGGCCGAGGCGGAGCTCACCTTCGGCCCACCTCGCCGTCAGCGGCCACACCTGGTCCATCACACTGCTGTTGCCCATGCCGCCGAAGCTAGGGACTGCCCGGGCCGAGACCGGCGGAGCCTCGACGAACTGGATGCTCAGAAACGCTTCCGTCGCCAGCGGCTGCCGTCGAGGAGAGCCGGTGGCACACTCTCGGCCATGAGAATCCTGATCTCTGCCGATATGGAGGGCGCCACCGGCGTCACCTGGCCCGCCGACTGCGAACCGGGGAATCCCGCCTGGCAGCGCTGCCGAAGCATGTTCACCTCGGACGTGAATGCGGCGATCGCGGGATTCTTCGACGGCGGCGCCACGTCCGTGCTGGTCAACGAGGCCCACGCCACCATGCGGAACCTGCTGCTGGAGGACCTCGACCCGCGCGCGGAGATGCTCACCGGCCGGCACAAGGACCTGACCATGGTCGAAGGCGTTCAGCACCCCGACGTCGCCGGTGTGGCGTTCGTCGGCTACCACACCGGCGCCGGGGCTGAGGGCGTGCTCGCCCATACGTACCTGGCCAACTCGATCACCGGAGTCTGGGTGGACGGCGTCGCAGCCAGCGAGGGATACCTCAACTCCCTTGTCGCGGGCGAGTTCGGCGTTCCCGTGACGCTGGTCACCGGTGACGACCTGACCTGCAAAGACGCCCAGGGCTACGCGCCGGGCGCCGTCACCGCCGCCGTGAAGGACTGCGTGACCCGCTACGCGGCGGTCTGCCGTCCCCCCGCAGTGACCTCCAAACTGATCCGGGAAGCTGCCAAGCACGCGGCCGCCCTCGCCGTGCGCGAAGAACCGGTCACCGGACGGACTTTCGAGGTCGCGGTCGAATTCGACGCCTCGCACCTTGCGGCGGCAGTGGCCGGAGTGCCCACGGTGCGCCGGACCGATGTACGGCGCGTCGCGTTCGTGACGGACACCGCGTTCGCGATGATCCGCACCTTCAAGACGGTCACGACGGTCGCTGCGGCCGCAGTGGAGGCCAACTACGGCTGAACCCCGGCCGCCCAGAGTCGCAACCTCCGGGGCCGGCGATCCGAGCCACCCCTGGCACACAAGCGGGACGGTGGACCGAGCAGGGACAGACTCGCCGTCGCCGGGGTGATGAGCGGTCACCCTCCGGTGGTCGTGTCGTATCCACCGTCGCGCACGCGAAAGGCGGTAGTTTGAACCAGTTTCGCAGCATGTTCCAGTGAACATAAGGAGACGTCATGAACCGGCGGGTCGGCCTCGGCACCCTTCTGGCAGGCGGGTTGCTGTCCATCGCGAGCCTGGCGGCGGTGCCCACGACAGCAATGGCTGACTCAGGCTCGTCCTCCCAGACCCAGACCTACGTGTGCAACGTCGGCGACTCGGATTCGACTGCGACCGTCCAGACGGGCGACATCGACAGTGCCGCTCAGATGCTGCCCGCCTTCCTGCCGATCAGCCTGACCAACTGTCACCTGCGCTCCTAGCTTGCCGTTCATGGCCCCGGTGATCCATCGGGGCCATGCGTAGTCCGCCGTCGCGTCCGATTCCTGTCCGCCGGCCAGCGCACCGGCTCGGTAGACAACCTGCAGCGCGTCGTAGGACTGCTGCCGGGCCTGGAAGCCGCCGGACCCGCGGGAGCGCGCCGACCGCCTGGTCTCCCCGGCCAACCCGGCGGACACCGCGGACACCGCGGACACCGCCCCGGCCGTAGTCATCACTCTTGGGTTCGACCTCCTCCGCAACGAAGGCAAGCGCTACGCCGAGCGGCTCCGGGCGGCAGGGGCACTGGTCGAGCCCCACACGATGCCCCAGGCCGACCACGGCTACGCCCTCAAGGACGACACGAAGGCCCTGGATGCCTACGCGTGGATCGCCCGACACGTCCGTGAGGCCGCCACGTCGGCGCGATGACGCTCGGCAGGCGGCGGGCGTCACCGCAAGGCACCAGTACCAGCACCGGGCGGGTCGCATGAGAACGGCGTAGCATCATGTGAGCGCTGCGGCCCGTTAACTGCTTTGGTAGAGCTGTGGACACAGGAGTCATCCGTATGCCGCTCACTCCGGAACCCATCACAGCCGCTCCTCCCCGGGCCGCAGCGAGCCCGCTGCTCACGCAGTCGTGGCTCGACCTGACCTTCCTCCACTGGCCCGCCGATCCACTCGACGTCGCACCCCTGCTGCCGGCGGGGACCGTCCCGGACACCCTCGACGGAGTCACCTACGTCGGTCTCGTCGCCTTCCGCATGTACCGCGTCGGCTGGTTCCGCCTGCCCGGCGTCCCCTACCTCGGCACTTTCCCCGAAACCAACGTGCGCCTGTACTCGGTGGACGCGCAGGGGCAGCGAGGCGTGGTCTTCCGCTCGCTCGACGCGTCCCGCCTCATACCGGTGGCGGTCGCGCGAACAGCCTTCCGACTGCCGTACCTGTGGTCCCGGATGTCCATCCACCGCGATGACGACACGATCACCTACGTCAGCACGCGACGCTGGCCCGGACCGCGTGGGGTACACAGCCGGATCACCGTCCGGGTCGGCGAACCGGTCGATGACCCCACCGAGCTCGAACACTTCCTCACCGCCCGCTGGGGCCTGCACAACACCTTCTTCGGACGGCCGATGTACCTGCCGAACACCCACCCGCGGTGGCCACTGCACCGAGCCGATCTGGTCGAGTGCGACGAAGAGCTGGTGGCATCGGCCGGACTCCCCCAGCCGCTCGGAAAGCCCGTGAGCATCCTCTACTCGCCCGGCGTCTCCGTCCGCTTCGGACGGCCCGCCCGCCCCGGCGGCATCCCGACACCCTGAAGAGGACACCGGCGTCGTACGACAGGCTGGCCCTCCTCGACGTTGCCGCCGCCGAGCAGTCCGACTACTCAGCAAGGTCGGCTGACCCCGTCAAGCTGAAAACGCTTGGTGGGGAACAGCCGCTACGCGATGCCGAAGCTGTTGATCTTCTCCGGGTAGATGCGGATGAACGCATCGCCGAATCCTGGTCCGAGGTGCGCGCCGCCGGTCGGAATCGCCTCGGCGCGGCCGCGGATCTCGAGCATGCGTGGGGTCCATGGGTCGGTTGATACGAGATCGTCGACGACGATCGCCGCCCAGCCGTTGGCCTGCACGTCCCGGTACTTCTTGGTCGTCGCCACGTGGTGACCGCCGACGTCGACCGTGCCGAGATCGGCGTTGTAGTGGAACGAAGTCGGCACAACGTGTGGCTTGTGATCGGCGCCGGCGGTGGCGAGGCGCCCCAACAGTTGGCTTGCGAGGTACTCGATATGTGAAGCAGTCAGCTCGGCCATGCCCTCAGTAAACACATGGCAGTGTCAAGTCACGGGAGGCTCACGGGCGCAGGGAAATTTCGCTTAGGACTCACAGCTGACCTCGCCTCGGGTTCGCTGGCGGGACACGCGAACGTTCACCTGCGCGGACTAATACCCGGATTTGACGTATATGTCACTTACTGTCTGGGTTGTTCTCATCCAAACGCGGCCCCTCGAGCAGGGGACGCCCCGTACCCAACCCTGCGTCAAACAGGGTCGGAGTGATGGACGGTGTCATGTCCACTCTTGTCAGATCACGCGGACGTCTGATCAGCGCTTCATTGATCGGACTCAGCTCCCTGGTCGCCGCGACGCTCGGCCTGGTTTCGCCGACCTCCGCGGCCACGGCCGCGCCGGCGAACCAGAACCAAGCGCTGATCCACTCTCAGGTCCTGGTCCCGGGCGGCCACATGCGCGTCCTGGCAGGCGGGCTGAAGAACCCACGGGGGCTCGCCTTCGGGCCGGACGGCCGACTCTACGTCGCCGAGGGCGGCAGCGGCGGCAACGCGTCCACCGTCGGGAAGTGCCCGCAGGTGCCCGACGTGGGCCCGTACACGGGCGGCTTCACGTCGCGCATCTCCAGCATCACGCTCAGCGGGAAGCGCACCACGGTCGTCGACCACCTCCCCTCGAGCCAGACTTCCACCGCATCAGGCGGGCTGGTCAGCGGCGTCGCCGCCGTCGCCTTCCTGCACGGGCGGCTGTACGCCGTCACCGCCGGGGCCGGATGCTCCCACGGCCTGCGGGGCACGCACAACGCAGTGATCCGGATCGACGGCCACCACTGGCGGGAGGTCGCCAACCTCAGCGCCTTCCTGATGTCGCACCCCGTGGCCAACCCGAACCCCGGCGACTTCGAGCCCGACGGCACCTGGTACTCGATGGTCGCCGACGGCGACGACCTGTACGCAGTCGAGCCCAACCACGGAGAGCTCGACCGCATCAGCCGCGGCGGGCACGTCTCCCGCGTGGTCGACGTCTCCGCGCACCTGGGCCATGTCGTGCCCACAGCACTGGCCACGCACAACGACAAGTTCTACCTCTCGAACCTGGGCACTTTCGCGGTCACCCCGGGCAGCGAGTTCCTTGCCACCGCAACGGAAGGCGGACGATTCCACGTCCTGCGCAGCGGTCTGACGACCGTACTCGGACTGGCCTTTGACCACGAAGGGCAACTGTTCGCCCTGGAGAGCAGCACGGCCGCCGGCGGTCCCACCCCCGGCACCGGCAAGGTCGTCGAGGTGACGAACCACGGCCTGCGCACGGTCGTGAGCGGACTGACCTTCCCCACCGGGATGACCTTCGGGCCTGATGGCGCACTGTATGTGTCCAACGTCGGGTTCGGCTTCCCGCCCGGTGCCGGACAGATCCTCAGGATCTCTCTTCCCGACAAGCACTGAGCCCGAGGACCCGCACTCCGCACGGCTACAAGGGTGTCCAGACCATCGAGCACACTGACTCTGGTCGCGAGTGCTCGGCAAACCTGGTTCAGGACACCCTTGCCGTGTTCCTCCACCTGTGCCATCCGTCGCGGCCCTGCCTTCCTGATGACCAGGTGTTGACCAGAGGAAGAGGCATCATCACCGATGACGTCACGACCCAAACCCGACGGGCGCGGCGCCACGTGCGCCGGTCCGGCATCTCGGTCGGCGCCGTCGGTGCACAGCTCTTCCGCCGGCCGGGCCGGTAGCGCGTTTCGTCCGGTGAATCCCCGGGCCGTCCGCGATTCCGCGCAGGCCGCGGCCTGTGCGCTGGGCACCACAGAGGGAGACGTCGGCTCGTGGCTGTCCCTACCGGTCACCCGCTCAGGCCGGCCGGCCGCCGCGGCAGCAGCCGACCCGAGGTGAAACGATGACGGTCACGGATCTGGCGATCATCGCCGGACTGGTCTTCGTGTGGGGGATGTTGTCGGCGCGGCTGGAGCGCCTCGACATGACCGCGCCGATCGTGTTCACTGCCGCGGGCGTACTACTGACCCACGGCCCGCTGGCGCCGCTGGGGATCACCCCCAGCGCGGAATTGGTGAAGGTACTGGCCGAAGCGACGCTGGCGCTGGTTCTGTTCTCTGACGCGTCCCGGGTCGGGCTGCGTCAGTTGCGGGCGGATCTGGGACTGTGCCTGCGGCTGCTGGGCATCGGGCTGCCGCTCTCCATCGGCCTGGGCACGCTGGCCGCATTCATCCTGCCCGGAGTGGGCAACATCTGGCTTGCCCTGCTCGTCGGAGCTGCGCTGGCGCCCACGGATGCGGCGTTGGGTGCGGCTGTGATGGTCAACCGAGCGGTCCCGGCCAGGATCAGACGGCTGATCAACGTCGAGAGCGGACTCAATGACGGGATCGCCACCCCGATCGTGCTGGTCGCCATCGCAGGGGCGTCCACCGTCGAGCACGTCGGCGGCACCGGGCCGGGGAGGGCGGTGGCCGAACTGGCGCTGGGCCTGCTGACCGGGGCCGCGGTCGGCGGTGGCGGCGGCTGGCTGGTCAAGGTGGGCCGCGGCCGCGGCTGGGTGGCCGAGGGCTTCGCGGGCGCCGCGGTGCTGGGTCTGGCACTGTGCTGCTATGCCACCTCGGTGGCGCTGCACGGCAACGGGTTCATCGCGGCCTTCACCGGTGGCCTGGCGTTCACCGCCGCGGGCGGCCCGCAGGCGAAGCTGGTTCCCTTCGTCGAAGAATCCGGCGCTTTGCTGTCCCTGCTGGTCTGGCTGACTTTCGGGGTGGTCGCAGTGGTGCCGGCCCTCAAAGCCCTGACCTGGCAGACCGTGGTGTATGCGATGCTCAGCCTGACCGTGATCCGGATGCTGCCGGTATCGGTCGCGCTGGCCCGAACAGGTCTCGGCCGCCTCGCCGTGGTGTTCGTGGGCTGGTTCGGCCCGCGTGGACTGGCGTCGGTCGTCTTCGGACTCCTCGCGCTGGAAGACTTGGCCGAACCCGCGGTACAGCCGGCGGTCACGGTGATCGCGTTCACGGTGCTGCTCAGCGTCCTGGCACACGGGCTCAGTGCGGACCCTCTGGCCGAGCGCTACGGCCCCCGGCTGGCCGCACCGCCAGGAGAGGCCGCTGTGCCGACCACTCTGGCCGAGATTCCCGAACGGCGCCTCATCCGCCGTGCCCCGGGCACCGACCGGCCGGACAGACCGTAGTACTCCACTAGCGGTTCGCCATTTCCGGGACAGGAGCGCATCGGAGCGCTCCATCAGCGGCCGGTCAGCACCCGTGCCAAGCCTCAGCCCGGTGCGGACTCGTCCTGCGGGCCGGCCGCGGAGTGCGGTGGAGCATCGACGTGTCCGGTCGGCCACTTGAGCTCGATCTCAAGCTCGATCTGCCCGTTGCCGACCTCGATCTCGATCTCGCTGCGGAGTTCCTCAGGGATGCGGAGGCTGACTGTCCCAGGGCCCAGGTCCAGTTCGGCATTGCCGCCGTGCCGCAGCGCGTCCGCGAGGGCCGAAAGCCTGTCCGCGGCCTCAAGGCGCGACAGCGAGTCCTTCTGCTCGAACTTGAGATCCTTCATGGCTGCCTCCAACGGCAGGAACATCGGGTAAGACCGACCGGCAAATGGAGGGTGGAAGAAGGAGCGGGTCGAGGGCCGAGTCCAGCCGGTGCCGACGAAGGAGCCATGGCGGAGCCCTGGCGACTGAGGAGAAGCCGTCTGGGCGAGAGCCATCGGCCCGCGACGCCGCCCTCCATTTGCCGGTCGGTCTAAGTCCAAGTGTTGCGCTGGGAGCCGCCTCGGGCATCCGCGGATGCAGGACGGGGCCCGTTCCGTCGGCCGGTGCTGCCGGGCGCCGGACGGGGGCAGGAGGGTGCACCGGGCCCACCTTTCACCAGGTGAGGCCTGGGTACGAGCCGGGGCTCACCTCGCGCCTGCTCCTGGCGGTCGACGCGCTCAACGGGTGCCAGGCCCATGCAGAAGGCACAGGCATTCGGAGTTGTCCGGAGTTGTCCGTCCCGGGTTGCCAAACGGCTCAAGGCACATGGAGACGTGGCCGCAGATTGCGCGCGGAGGGTCTCAGCGCAGCCGGCGCGCGCGCAGCACCAGGTCGTCGGTGTGGTGCGCGCCGGCGCCGCCGTCGGGGGCGACGCGAGGCCGCTGCTCGTCCACCTCCACCTCCCAGTCGTCGTTGAGCAGCGCGGCGACCATCGGAGGCCAGACGTAGTCCGCCGGGTCGAAGCCGCTGTCGTGCGCCTGCTGGGTGTCCATTCCCGCGTGGTGCACGAGCAGTAGCACGCCGCCGGGGGCGACAGCCGCGAGCAGCGCTCGCTCGGCCGCGGCGTCGGGGGTGCGCAGCAAGGCGGGGTACTGCGCGGAGACCAGATCGAAGGACGCCGACGGGAGCGCCGCCTCCGCCAGTCCGGCGTGCACCCAGCGAACGGCGAGGCCGGCGTCCCGCGCGTGCCCGGCCGCCCGCTCCAGCGCCACACTCGAGACCTCGAGCGCGGTCACGTCCCAGCCGCCGCGCGCGAGCCAGACGGCGTCCGCGCCCTCGCCACAGCCGACGTCGAGCACACGCCCGGGTGTGAGCCCGGCGACCTCGGCCACAAGCGCACCGTTGGGCCGGCCGCTCCACAGTTGCTGCCGGTCGGCGTACCGGCTGTCCCACTCCGCCCGCACCGCGGGGTCTCCGACGTATCCGTCGGCAGGCGAGGGAGCGTCGGACAGGGGCGATCCTGCTGCAATGTTGTCGGTCACGGGCCCACCGTGGCCCATCGCGTCCCGGTCACGCCACTCCCGTTGCCGATCCGGCAAAACCGCGTCCACGGGGCGAGGAGCAGCCACGCGTGGGCACTGGACGTCGTCGATGCAGCCAGTACTGCCAGCACCCTCCCCCCCATCAGCGGCGACGCCATGATCTGGACCTCCTGGCGGACCGCGGGGGCACCGTGAGCTGTGCTCCGCGTGAAGGCCCGGCCGTCCAGGACGTCGACGACGCTCCGGTGGAAGGCGACTTGCGCGAGGAGATGCGCGCGATCGGGGGCTCCGCACCGATGCGCCCTCCCGGAGAGCCGCGACGATGCGCGCCTCCTCGCTCGTCCAGGCATCTTGACTGTCCTCGTCAAGGCTGCTTCTCTAATACCTCACACGCCACTTGGTCTAAACCAATGGCGTGCGTCGCTTGAATCGATTCATAGTGGAGGTTCCGCGGCCTTGGCTGGCGCCCGCCGGAGGCGGACCGCGCCTGGATCGCGTCGAGGGCCGGATACCGACCACTCGTACCGGAAGAAGATAAACATGTCTGCACGCTCAAAGTTCGTCTCCGTATTATCCGCGCTGGGGGTGATCGGAGCTGTCGCACTTTCCGGATTCACCAGCGCACCGCCGGCGCTCGCCGCCTCGGCTCCCAACGCCTGGCCGGCTCACGTGTTCGCTCCGTACGTGGACACCTGGTCGGGCAATGTGAGCCTCACCGACGCGGCGAATTCCTATGGCACCAAGTTCTTCACGATCGCCTTCGTCGACGGGCCCGGCTGTCAGTGGTCGATAGGCGGGCAGGCCGCCCTGCAGACGCAGATCGACAACCTCCGTGCTCTGGGCGGCGACGTCTCCGTGTCCTTCGGCGGCTACGGCGCCGACTCCGCGCTGACCGAGATCGGCGACTCCTGTGCCACTCCTGAGGCGGCGGCGGCCCAGATCGAGTCGGTGGTCACCACCTTCAACCTGTCGCACCTCGACTTCGACATCGAGGCGGCATCCCTGACCAACGCCGCCGGTATCGACCGCCGCGACAAGGCGCTGGCCGAGGTGCGTACCTGGGCAGGCGCCAACGGCCGTGGGCTGTCGCTCTCCTTCACCGTGCCGGCCACCTCCGGTGGCCTCAGCGGCGACGGACTCAGCCTGCTCAGCAATGCGCGCGCCAACGGTTTCACGCCCGACGTCGTCAACCTGATGACGATGGACTACGGGGCCTCCGGCGTCGAGATGGGCAACGCGGCCAACCAGGCTGTGGACGCCGCAGCCGGCCAGGTCGCCAACGCCTTCGGCATCTCCGTGGCCGCAGCGTACGGGAAGCTCGGCAATACGCCGATGATCGGTCAGAACGACAGCGCGGGCGAGGTGTTCACCCTCGCCGACGCGACCAGCGTCGAAAGCTACGACGCGTCCAAGGGCATCGCCCTGCTGTCGTACTGGGACGAGAACCGCGACAACGGCGGTTGCCCCGGATCGACCACGGCCTCCGGGACCTGCAGCGGGCTGAGCCAGGGCACCGGTGACTTCGCCCGGACCTTCCAACCGTTCACCTCGGGAGGCGGCAGTACGGGCGGCACCGGTGGGGCACTGCCCGGAACCTGGACGCAGTGCGCGGCCGAGAACGGGACCTGCGCGATCGACGGATACAAGACGGTGGCCTTCGGCGCCAACGGCAGGTTCAACTACGGCACTCTGGGCAGTTCGACCGCCTGCACGACCGGAGTCTTCGGGGACCCCGCGCCCGGCGCCGTGAAGGCCTGCTACGCCGAGACCCCGCCGCCGGCGGCGAACACCTGGACTGCGTGCGCCTCCGAGAACGGCAGTTGCTCGTTCGCCGGTGTGATGACCGTGGCGTTCGGAGCCAACGGCACGTACAACTACGCCACGTTGCCGAATGGCGCCGCCTGCACCAACGCCGTCTTCGGGGATCCGGCGCCGGGCGCCGTCAAATCGTGCTATCTGACAGCGGCCCCGCCGTCGTTCACCAACTGGACCTCCTGTGCCGCCGAGAATGGAACGTGTTCCTTTTCCGGTCAGCATGAGGTCGCCTACGGAGCCGGTGGGCAGTACTACTACCGGACCGTCACCGACTCGACCGGGTGCAGCAATGCCGTATTCGGCGATCCCATTCCGGGGACCGCGAAGAGTTGCTTCGTGCAGTAGCGAGGGAACGGCGGACACGCAATCCCACCGGTGGCGTGCAACGCAAGGACAATGAATCGTTACACACCGCCGTCGAACCCCCTCCGGTGGACGGAGCCCTGCTCCGTCCACCGCCCCCATGAGGAAGGCCGGACATGTTCGGATCCAACCCCGCCGCTCGACGGCCCCCACCGCGAGCGTGCGCTGAGCCCTTCCCCGTGTCCGCCATCCAGGAGACCCCCATGCATCGCGCGTATCGCCTGGCGCTGACCCTCAGCGCCTGCGCCGCCCTACTCGTCACCCCCACCCTCGGTTCGCCCGGTCGGGCAGCCGCCGCGACGGGGACCGATCCGGGCAGCGCCTACAACCTGTCCCCCACCTCCCGGACCCTGTCCCCCACGTCCGCCCGCACCATCGCGGGCACGGTCGACAGTCCGGCCAACCTGCTGTCGGGCCAGGCTACGCGCCTGGTCGGTAAAGGCTCGGCGGTCACCGTGGACTTCGGCAAGGAGGTCGGCGGCATCGTCACCCTGCACTTCGCCGGCTCCAGCGACGCCAACCAGAGCGTCGGACTGGCCTTCACCGAGTCGCCGCAGTACGTCGGCACCAGCAGCGACAACTCCGCCGGCGGCACCGACGGCGCGATCTACGCCACCGCAGCGGGCACCGGCTCCTACACCATGCCGACCGACAAGCTCCGCGGCGGCTTCCGCTACCTGACGCTCTTCCTCAACTCGGCCGGCTGGGCCGACATCAACGGCGTCTCGCTCGACTTCACCGCGGCGCCGGGCGCCGCCGACCCCTCCGCCTATCCCGACTACTTCTACTCCAACGACACCCTGCTCAACCGGATCTGGTACGCGGGCGCCTACACCGTCCAGTTGAACACCATCGATCCGACCCAGGGCCGCGTCTATCCTCCGGTGTCCTCGGGCTGGGAGAACAACGGCGTGGTCGGCTCGGGCAGCGAAGTGCTGGTGGACGGTGCCAAGCGCGACCGCTCGATCTGGTCCGGCGACCTGGGGATCTCCACACCCACCGCCTACGTCAGCACCGGCGACACGGCCGGGACCCGCAACGCGCTGAACGCGCTCTACCAGGACCAGAAGTCGTCCGGGGAACTCCCCTGGGGCGGACCGGGGTTCAACCTCTACAGCTCCGACACCTACCACATGTGGACGCTGATCGGCACAGCCACGTACTACCTCGAATCGGCCGACAAGGGCTGGCTCGACGGCGTCTGGTCGCAGTACCAGCGCGGCCTCGACTTCATCACGGCCAAGGTCGACGGCAACGGGCTGCTCGACGTCACCGGCACGCACGACTGGGCCCGCGGGGACCAGGGCGGTGAGAACATCGAGGCCAACGCGATGCTCTACCGCGTGCTGACGACCGGCGCCTCGCTGGCGCAGGTCGAGGGCAGCACCGCACTGGCCGGCACCTACAGCAGTGAGGCCGCCGCATTGCGGACCCAGATCAACGCGCGGCTGTGGGACGCGAGCACCGGGGCCTACCGGGACAATCCCAGCAGTTCCCTGCACCCGCAGGACGGCAACTCCCTGGCCGTCTGGTACGGAGTCGTCCCCTCCCCGGCCCAGGCCACGAGCATCGCCGCCTACCTGCGCGGCAACTGGAGCAGCCTGGGCGCGCAGACCCCGGAGTTCAACGGCAACATCTCACCCTTCGCCGGCTCCATGGAGGTGTACGCACACTTCGCCGCCGCCGACGACACCAACGCGTTGAACCTCATCCGCTCCGAGTGGGGCTTCATGCTCAACTCGCCCATCGGCACCGGAAGCACGTTCTGGGAGGGGTACGGCGCCGACGGATCCCTGTCCGCCTATCCGGGCTCGTTCACCAGCATGGCGCACGGCTGGTCGACCGGGCCGACCGGCGCCCTGACCACGGACGTGCTCGGCATCGCGCGGACCACCGCAGCCGGTGCCACCTACCAGGTGGTTCCGCACTCCGGCGACCTCACCCATGTCGAGGGCACCCTGACCTTCGCGGCCGGCAAGTCCGTCCATGTCACCTACGACCACCCCGCTGCGGGCAACTTCAGCATGCAGGTCGACAGCTCCACCGACACCGGATCGACCGGCGTGATCGCCGTCCCCCGGTTCGGGCAGGACCATGTGGTGACGGTCAACGGCGCCGTCGTCTGGAACGGAAGCTCCTTCACTGCCACCGCCGGCATCGCCGGCGCCGACCAGGACGCGACCTACATCTACCTCCGCGGTGTACCGGCGGGCTCCTACACCGTCGGCTACCCCGCCACCGGCACCATCGCCCCTACCCAGTACCAGGCCCTGCCGGGTACCTGGACCCAGTGCGCAGACGAGAACGGCACCTGCTCCTTCACCGGGACGAGCACCGTGGCGTTCGGAGCCCGGGGCGCGTTCCACTACCTCACTGCCACCAACGGGACCGCCTGCAACGCCGCGGTGTTCGGTGACCCGGTGTCAGGAACCGCCAAGGCCTGCTACGTCGAGGCGTCACCCCCCGCCACGGACATCTGGGCGCAGTGCTCGACGGAGAACGGGACGTGCTCCTTCGCCGGGACGGCCACCGTGGCCTACGGCGCCCAGGGCACGTTCGCCTACACCACCGCAACCAACGGGGCGTCCTGCAGCAACGCGCTGTTCGGCGACCCGACGCCCGGCACAGCGAAGGCGTGCTACCTGGTGGGTCCTCCGCCGACCGCGACGACCTGGACCGCCTGCGCCGCCGAGGGCAGCAACTGCGCCTCGACCGGTACCCACGAGGTCGCTTACGGCGCCGGCGGGCAGTACTTCTACGGCACCTTCAACGGCGGCACCCCCTGCGACAACACGGTGTTCGGCGACCCCATCCCCGGTCAGGCCAAGGTCTGCTACGTCCAGTGACCGCAGCTGCGGCCTTCAGCACACTCACTGGCCTGGTCAACCCACAGATCACCGCACTCGCCACGCGAAGCCAGGACCACGGCCTTCACCCCGTGGAAGCACTCGTGGCGCACCACGGGATGTCGCCCGCTCCCCCGCCCGGCGCGCCGCGGTCCCGGGACTGCGGCGCGCGGGGGCCTCTTCGCTACGCCCAGCAGCCGTTGACCGTCGCCGCCAAGCCGTCGAAGGCGTGCCTGATGTCCATGGTTGCGGCGGTGCCGCCGTTCTCCACGAAGGAGAAGATCTTCCAGCGGCCGTCCTCACCCTTCGTCAGGCCGCTGAGCGCGATGGCGCCGGTCAGGGTACCGGTCTTGGCCATGACCTTGCCGACCGCGCACTTCGACTGAGGGGTGGTGAATCGGCCCAGCGCCGTGCTGAGCGTGCCACCCGCATCGCCCGCGACCGGTAGGCCCTCGATGATGGGCTCCAGGACCCGGCTGTAGCGGGGATCGCTGTCCACCTCCAGGATGTTCGCGAGGGTCGCGGCGGAGACCCGGTCGGAGCGGGAGAGCCCGCTGCCGTCGTAGATCTGGAAGTTCTCGAGCGAGATCCCGTAGACGTGACTCAGCACCTGGCGGACGACAGCCGTGCCGTCCTCGAAGGTGGCCTGCCGGCCGGCGCCGAGGGCGGTCATCCGCAGCAGCGTCTCGCCGATGTTGCTGTCGCTCGTGGTGAGCATCTGCTCGACGATCGCAGAGAGGGTCGGGGAGTTGTGCACGGCCACCGGCACGTCGGAGGATGTGGCCTGACCGTGCGCGACACCGCCGGTGACGGTGACACCCTGGGCGGCGAGCTGCCTGGCGAAGACCTGGCCGGCGTCTACGGAGGTATCCATGACGTTGTGCCCGTCGACCACCAGGGCCCGGACGGGCGCGACAGTGGAGCCGTCGTAGTAGCCGGAGTTCCAGCCGGTAGCGAGAGTGGGCTTGGGGAAGAGGCTGTCGTCGACGTGGACCTTCACCGAGGTCACGCCGGCGTGCTTCAGCCCGGCGACCGCGGTCTTGGCGAGGGCTGTGAGTTCGGCGGTGCTCAGGACCCGGTCGCCGCCACCGACGAGGGTGAGCGTGCCGTGGCCGTAGACGACCTTGGTGGTGAAGCGGTGGTCGGGGCCGAGCACGGTCAGGGCCGCAGTGGAGGTGGCGATCTTCATGTTGGACGCGGGCATCAGCGTCGTCGTAGCGCCGTGGCCCCAGACCTCCTGCCCTGACTGGGCGTCCACCACGATGCCGCTCAGCGAGCTGCCGAGCAGGCGCGGGTCCTGAACCCGGGCGTCCAGGTTCTTCGCGATCTGCTGATCCGCCGCATCGGGAGCGCGGTCGGGGGCGCTGACGCCTACGGACTTGTCGGCGGCGTAGGCCGAGCCCTGGCCAACCAGCATCGCGGCAGCGGCCGGCGCGGCCGCCGCGACGACGAGGGCCCGGCGCACAGCGACGCTGCTGGGCTTGGGCTTACGGTGGCGGCCTGCGGAAGTGCTGGACATACGTGGATTCCCCCGCGTTGTGCGTGCATTGACACGTTTCCTGAAACTATCAGCTGTCCCACAGACAACTCTGGTCGGGGTACTGACTGGCTGCCCAAGTCCCCCCGGGTGCTCGAGGCCGGCCTGTGGGCCAACATCGGTGCCCTGAGCGACCTGCGCGTCATGCCCGCCGAGGACGGCCCCCGCAGACGTCGGCCGCGTCTCCCACCTCCCCTCCCTGAGCAGCCAGACGATCGGCAACCGCCACGGAGCCGGTTGGGCACGCCAGTTCGAAGGTGGAGTAGATAATCCCCATGCCCTAGGGTTCGGTTGACACAGCATCAAGCCGCGGAGGTTCAAGGGGTGGAGATGTCCGAGGCGCCCTCCTGGATGAGGCCGGACCCGAATGACCCGATCCCGGCGGTGGACCTGCGGACCGACATCGCCCATTCCGCCCGGGTCTACGACTACCTGCTCGGCGGCAAGGACAACTTTCCCGCCGATCGCGAGGCCGGCGAGAAGCTCCTCGCGGACTGGCCCGGCGCGCGCACCGCCGCCCGCGCCGCCCGCGCCTGCATGCACCGCATCACCCGGCGCCTGGCCGAGGTGCACGGCGTCCGGCAGTTCCTGGACATCGGCACGGGCATCCCCACCGCGCCCAACCTCCACGAGATCGCCCAAGAGGTCGACCCCGCCTGCCGGGTCGTGTACGTGGACAACGACCCGATCGTGCTCGCCCACGCCCGCGCCCTGCTCACCAGTACCCCCGAAGGCCGCACCGCCTACCTCGACGGCGACCTGCGCCGCCCCGACACGATCCTCGCGCAGCCGGCGCTCCACACGACCTTGGACCTGACGCGCCCGGTGGCACTCACCCTCATCAACGTCCTGCACTTCTACCCCGATGAGGAGGCGTACCCGCTGGTCGAACGGCTGATGCAGGCCCTTCCCTCGGGCAGCTTCCTCGCGCTGACGGTAGGCACCGCTGACTCCGCACCCCAGGAAGTCGCGTATGCCGCCCGGCGCTATCGGGACGCCGGCATCGAGAACTACCAGCGCACCCGCGCGGAGGTGGAGCGGTTCTTCACCGGGCTGGAACTCGACGAGCCCGGCGTCGCACTGGCCAACCGCTGGCACCCCGACGACGGTCCGGCCCTGGACGACCACGAGGTGATCGCCTACGCGGGTATCGGACGCAAACCCTAGCCCCCGACCCACTGGCCCGCAGCTCGCCTTGAAGGCTCAAGCGGTGGGCTCGTCCGCTCGCGGACGAGCCCACCGCAGAACCGCGGCGAATCGTGCGGCGGATCGACTCGCCGGCGCGCTGACCCGGTCCCACTGAGGTCGCACTCTGTGCGGCCGGGCTTTCCCATGCCCGCGTACTGGTGGGCGGTCCTGGCGATCCACTTGGTGGACCCCTGGTTTTCGCGAGATTTGCGTTGTCGGACGGCGGCAACCCCGTCTCCGATCCAGGGACGCCGGCAGCGGCGAGTACCAGGAAGGCACGTCATCGCACGAAGGCACCATCGAGCAAGGTACGCACGAGGATGGCCGGCAGTCCTCCTAGCAGGCGGGACCGCATTCGTCTGGTGGCCAGGTTCGCTTGGATGCGGGGCGTTTTTGCTGATTTCCAATGATGGTTGCCAAGCGGTCTGGTGACGGATGGTAAGCAAGTCGCGCTGCAGTGCTCAGCACCGGTGTGCGTCACACGCCTGTGCGTACCCATCCCGCAACTCGCCGATGAGCGGGGCGGCCCGGACGGGCACTGAGTTCGGCTGTACCACTGCAGCACCCCCCACCATTCAGTCCACAGTCGCGCCCGGTCGCCGGTGCCGCGCACCTCTCCTCGGAGTCACAAGCATGTCAATGTCCCACCGCAGGAAGACCTGGTCACGCCGCAGCATTCTCGGCGCCTCCATCGGAGGTACCGCTGCCGTCGCGCTCGGAGCGTTGGGAGTCGCCAAGGCCGCCACCTCCTCCTCGCCTGCGGCCAGTGCCGCTGGGGACGTGGTCGGTAAGATCACCGTTGGTTACCAGGGCTGGTTCGCTGCCAAGGGCGACGGCGCCCCGATCAATGCCTGGTGGCACTGGAGTGCCAATGCCGGCCAGGCGCCGTCTCCTTCGAATGTCGGTGTCTCCGCCTGGCCGGACGTACGGGAGTTCACCAGGACATACCAGACGGCGTACGCGAATCTCCGCAACGGCCGGCCCGCCACGCTGTTCTCCTCCTACGACCAGCAGACCGTGGACACCCATTTCCTGTGGATGCGGCAGAACGGGATCGACACCGCGGCCCTGCAGCGCTTCAATCCCACTGGTGGTGAGGGTCCCACCCGGGACGCGATGGCGGCCAGGGTGCGCAGTGCCGCAGAGTCGCACGGCCGGAAATTCTACATCATGTACGACGTCTCCGACTGGACGAACATGCAGTCCGAGATCAAGACCGACTGGACGAACAAGATGAAGGCGCACACCGCGTCTTCCGCGTACGCGACGCAGAACGGCAAACCGGTCGTCTGCATCTGGGGCTTCGGTTTCAACGACAACCAGCGGCCGTTCGCCGCCGCGCCCTGCCTGGACGTCGTCAACTGGTTCAAGGCGCAGGGGTGTTACGTCATCGGGGGCGTGCCGACCTGGTGGCGTACCGGCGACCGTGACTCGCGGGCCGGGTTCAGTGACGTGTACCACGCGTTCGACATGATCTCGCCGTGGCTGGTCGGTCGGATCGGAAACGTCTCCGACGCCGACAACTTCTACAACGCGGCGACTGTCCCCGACCTCGCGGAGTGCGCCGCGCACGGCATCGACTACCAGCCCTGTGTACTGCCCGGGGACATATCGGGTGGGCAGCGCGCCCACGGCGACTTCATGTGGCGGCAGTTCTACAACATGGTCAGGGCCGGGGTGCAGGGTATCTACATCTCGATGTTCGACGAGTACAACGAGGGCAACCAGATCGCCAAGACCGCTGAGACCCAGGCGTGGGTGCCTGCCAACTCCGGCTTCCTCGCTCTCGACGAGGACGGCACGGCCTGCTCGTCCGACTACTACCTGCGGCTGACTGGCGACGGCGGCCGGATGCTCAAGGGCCAGATCGCGCTGACCGCCACTCGGCCCACCCAGCCGGTCGCCTCGGGCGGCACCACCACGCCCACGACTCCGGCCACGACCCCGCCGGCCACGCCTGGCACCGGGAAGGTGATCAGTCTGCGGGCGGGCGTCAACAACGACTACGTCACCGCGGAGAGGGCAGGCGCGACCGCACTGATCGCGAACCGGACCGCGATCGGCCCGTGGGAGAAGTTCGACCTGATCGACGCGGGAAAGGGCAATGTCGCCCTGCGCTCGCAGGCCAACAACCGCTACGTCACCGCAGGTTCCGCGCCCCTGCAAGCCAACAGCACCACCCTGGGCCGCGCGCAGACCTTCACCCTGGTCCACAACTCCGACGGGACCGTCTGCCTGCTCGCGGTCGCCAACAACCGCTACGTCACTGCGGAGAGGGCAGGCGCGTCCTCGCTGATCGCCAACAGGACCGCCATCGGTCCGTGGGAGAAGTTCACCCTCATCACGGACTGACCGCCGCGATCCTTGCGTAGGCGCCTGGCGGCGGCCCGTCTGTCTGAGCCGCCGCCATGGTTCCCCGCCGGAATCCTGTGGGACTCGGATGCTCGCGGCCGTGTTCAGTCGGCCATCCGCAGCAGCAACTTGCCCGTCGAGGTGCGCCCGCCCATCAAGCTGTGGGCCGCGGGCGCTTCCGACAGCGCGAACTCGGCAGTGACCGGAAGCTCCACGATGCCGTCGCTGACCGTGCGGAAGGCACGCTTGGTGAGCGATCGCAGGGCCTCAGGCGCCGACTGCGCGAGAGCCAGGATGGAGAAGCCCGCAACCGAACGGCCCTCCACGTAGAGCTCGGACTGCCCAACTCGCCACGGCTCTGCCCCACTCGCGTTGCCGAAGGACACGAGGCGCCCGAAGACGGCCAGCGTGTCAAGCCCTCGGCGAAGGGTGTCGCCACCTACCGGGTCGAGCACCAGGTCGACCCCTCTGTCGCCGGTGGCACGGCGGACCTCGCCGACGAAGGAGTCTGCGGTGAACACCTCGTCGTAGCCGTACTTGAGGGCGTGCCCGGCTTTGGCCGCGGAGGAGACCACGCCGTACACCGCGCCGGCGCCCGCCGCTCGGGCCAACTGCCCGGCCACCGTGCCGATACCACCCGCAGCGCCGTGCACCAACACGCTCTCTCCGGCGCGCAGCCTCCCCACCTCGTGGATCAGGGCATGCGCGGTCGGCAGCACGGTGGGGAGCGCGGCTGCGGTCCGCAGGTCCATGCCCTCTGGGAGAGGGAAAACGGTGGCGGCCTCTGCGACCACCACCTCCGCGTAGGCACCGCCGTTGACGAGCGCGGCGACTTCCTGCCCAGGGCACAGGCCCTCGACGCCGTCGCCGACGGCCCGGATCCGTCCGGAGACTTCCAGGCCCGGGACGAAGGGTAGCGATTCCACCCTGTATCCCTCGGCGCGCGCCTTGAGGTCCGCGAAGTTCACGCCCGCATAGACGGCGTCGATGCTGACCTGGCCTGGCCCCGGCTCTGGGGACTCGGCCGGCACGACCTTCAGTACCTCGGGACCGCCGTACTCCTGGACCTGGACTGCACGCATGGCAGAACGCACCCTTCGACAAGGTGTTCAACGGAAATCGAACACTCGGAGTGTAAGGTACTCATCGAACACTCAGCAAGGCTGGACACTCCACGGGGTACCCCAGCGAGGCTACGCATGACGAGGAGAGCGGCATGCCGAACCAGGCTGCGGGCGGCGGTCACCGCGCCGCGCCGGTACACACGGATCCCGACGATGTCTCCGTGCTGACCGCGCTGTCTGCGCTCGCCGATCCTGTACGCATCCAGTTGATCCGCGAGTTGGCGGGCTCCGCCGACTGGACGCGCAGCTGTGGCAGCTTCGACGTACCTGTCGGCAAAGCCGCACTCAGCCACCACTTCTCGGTCTTGCGCAGCGCCGGCCTGGTCGAACAGCGCGACAAGGGACCCAAGCGGGTCAACCGACTGCGCCGCGGGGAGTTCGACACGCGCTTCCCCGGGCTACTCGACCTGCTCCTGCGCACCGACAACGCCGATTGACCGTTGGCCCGTCCACCAGCCCAGCGATGCGTACGGCCGACTGGAAGCTATCGCCTAGCGTTCGGCGCACCGCAGTGCGGAGGCCACCTGTTCGTGACGGGGCTGCGGGTACTGGCGCTGCCTGTCGTCGCCGAGGACGGCTCCTGGCAGGTCGCTGCGTCGGGTGACGTTGAGTTTGCGGTAGACGCGGGTGAGGTGTTGTTCGACGGTGCTGACGGTGATGAACAGGTCGCGGGCGATTTCGCGGTTGGTGTGTCCGAGTGCGGCCAGTGAGGCGACGCGTCGCTCGGCGCTGCTGAGGCCGTTGGTGAAGCCCGGGGTGGTGTCGGTGGTGGGTGTCTGGTCGCGGTAGTCGGGGAACATGCTCGACAGGCCGCGTTG